>NZ_JBLJDO010000001.1:0-365874 GCF_059410345.1 Sulfurivermis sp.
CGTTCGGCATCCACAACCAAGGAGTCCGCATGACCTCGTACTTCGATGAAAAAGCACACCAGGTAGAGCCTGGAAGCCTTTCCGCATTCGGCATAAATCTCATCAGTCGTTACTCCAAGGCAGATGAATTGATTGAAATGCTGTCGTTCGCGCAGAAGGCCGCACTTGCTGGCGTCGCTGACGCTGTCGATGAAGTCTTCTACGACACAAAAGCATGTATCTGCTCCTTCAAGTTCACCGGCGATGTCGCGTTTGGCGACCCGATGGAACGAAAGCTATTCGCCGCAGCGATTGAAACCATTGGGCAGTTCGATTGGTTTGACACCGTGCATCACCGTGGCGAGGAAGATGAGTAGTCGAGAAACACCTCCAGTATCTCGGGCAGCGAGCCGCGCAAAATGCGGCTGGCACGGTCAAGCTGTTTTGCATACTCCGATGAGTCTTTGCCGTGCGCGTGTAGCACGGCGTGAAGGTCTTCGTGCATTGCCGCAACAACTCGTCGCGTGTATGCCGAACCCGGCAGTCGAGCGGACCTGCGCGAAAAGCCGCGCAGGCCGCTCACTTCTACGTTAGGCCGTATATATGAGCTCAGCAGCTGACTTTACCCGTACACCCGAGCCGCCGTACTACGCCGTCATTTTTTCCTCTCGGCGAGCCGGAGGCGATAACGGTTACGGAAATATGGCTGAGAAAATGGTTGCCCTGGCCGCCAAACAACCCGGCTTTCTGGGCGTTGAAAGCGTCCGTGGAGTCGATGGCTTTGGCATTACAGTCTCATACTGGACATCCCAAGAATCTATCGCTGCGTGGAAAGCTCATGCTGAGCACTGTGTCGCTCAAGAAATGGGGAAGCGTTCATGGTACGAACACTATGAAATCAGAGTCGCGAAAGTTGAGCGTGCTTATGGCAAACCATCGGCCTAACATTGCGGTCAAGCGGGACGCGCCGCAAGCGGTGCGCCCCTTACCTTAAACGTTGGGGCGCACACCAATGATGCGCGTATCGAACGAGCAGAAGAATTTGAATCGCCTCGCTGGCGAGTTTCTCGTTGCGTCACGGCTCACGCAACGCGGCTACATGGTCACGCTTCAATGGGGAACTACCATTGGCTACGACATTCTCGTCTTCGACAAAGCCGGAAATGTCGCCTTCCTTGAAGTGAAGTCTTCTGCGAAGTATTCACGCCGCTGGATACTTCAGAGCAAATACGCCTCGCCAGAAAAAGACACTATCCCTCTTGCACGCCGATTTATCTGCTGCGTCGATCTCGCAAATGGGCAGCTCGCGCCTGAAGTGTTTGTCTTTCCAGCGGCCACTGTAGCCAAGGGACTTCACTACTTTTTCAGCAGCAAGTTCCCGAATAGCGACAGTTATCACTTGTCGCTCGATTTCAAGCCTCAGGGTCGCACCAAAGAGTCAGGGGTTCAAACCGTCGGCGAGTTCATCGGTGCCGACAGCTTCATAGACAACTACTCTTTGCTGGGCATTGAACCGGTGGTGGCATGAAGGTCTGCGTCCCAACCCATCAATCCACTGGACCTGCGCGAAAAGCCGCGCAGGCCGGTGATTTCAAACGTTAGCACCCTCATTTCCCATTCATCCAAACATCCCCTGCATCCACCACTGATTATTCCGGCTGTCCCGATACACCCACAATTGCTGCCCCTGTGGCGTGAGCGCGATGAAGTAATCACGCGCAACATCAGAACCATCCCACCAGCCTGATTCGATGCGCTCCGGTCCGCGCAACAGGCGCAGGCCGAGCAGGGACTGCGGTTGCGCCGCGGGCAGCAGCCAGACGGGGCGCGTTGCCGGTGCGACACTGTGCTGCGCGGTGTTGCCCTGGGCGGGTGGCAGGGTTTGCCAGCCGTGTTCCGGCCGGTGGTCGGCGGCAATGGTCAGACCACACACCGCGTCCTCGCCCAGGCGGGCGCGCAGGCGTTCGGTGAGTGCGGCCCTGTCATTGCCGGTCGGCTGATCGGCGGCGAACAGTTCGTGATGCGGTTCATCGAGGGCGGGGAAGCGTTCGGCGTGCAGGGCGATGGCTTGCACCGGGGCCGGCAGCTCGAAGCGTTCCAGGCGTTCGCGCAGCAGGGCGAGCAGGTGTTGGCTGTCGCGCGTGGGTTGCAGCAGGCCGAGGGTGATGCGGCTGTCGGGGCGGAGGTGATGTTCCAACTGGAGATGCAATTCCTGCACGCCGGCGCTCCTGGCGCGCAGCAGGCCGGTGAGTTCCAGCAGCAGGCGGCGCAGGGGAAACAGCAGGGCCTCGATGTGTTCCACTTCCGCCGGCAGGGCAAGGCGCGCGGCGAACCGTGTGGGCGGCGTGTAATTGGGGCGCGGGTCGGGCAGCAGGCCGAAGGCGCGATCGAGATAAATGAGCAGGTCCGGTGTCAGACGGCGGGCCAGCCCGGCGCGCGGCAGGCGCAGGCAGTCGCCGAGGGTGGCGAGGCCCAGGCCATGCAGGGCCTGCCTGGTCTGTTCCTTTACCTCCAGCAGGGCGATGGGCAGCGGGTGCAGGCGGCGGGTGAGTTCGGCGCGATCGATGGCCGGTGTCGCGTCGCCGGCGCGGGCCAGCAGCCAGGCGCCGAGGGGCGTGGGGGCGATGCCCAGGCGTGGGTGATAGCCGAGTCCGTCCAGACCGTGGCTGATTTGTTTCTGCAAGGCGTTGAGGCCGCCGAATAGGGCAAGACTGCCGCCGATCTCCAGCAGCAGGCCGTCGGCTTGCAGGCTGATCTGTGAGGTGTATTGTCCGGCCCAGGCGGCGAGTTGTTCCAGCGCGGCCTGCTCCGCCGTGGGGTCGCGTGGGTGGGCGGCCAGTTCGGCGCACAGGGCGCGGGCGGTGCTCAAGGTCATGTCGCGGCGGATGCCGGCGGCGGCCGCGGCACGGTTGCGGGCGTGAACGCTGGAACGGTTGCCGGATGCCTCGAATACCACGAAGGGTTGTGACGTGGGGCCAAATAGTTCCAGGGCGAGGTGGGGCAGGTGGATGGCGAGCCAGAGCATGGGGATATCCAATGTGTATGGATGTGCAGTATAGCCCGGCTGGCCGCGGAGGGAAGTGTGATTGCCATAGCAGTCCGCTGCAGCGATAGGCTATAACGTGGTGGGGAAATATCGGCTAGGGAGGTGGCTATGTCTTGGGAATCGTTGCTGTTGGTGCCGGGGTCGCCGTTGCTGTCCGCCCTGATCTGGCTGGTGGTCGGCGTCGCGCTGCTTTATCTGGCGCGGCCCGCGGCGCACCACGCCATCGCGGCGGGCTCGCGCCTGTTGCACCATGCCTGCAAGCTGGCGGCCCGCTCGGTGCTGCTGGCGGAACAGCGCCTGAAGCAGCGCAACAGTGAGGTGCTGCTCGCCGCCGGGCGCGAGGCGGCGGAACGCATCATCGAGCGCGAGTTCGAGCGCATCGATGCCGCGGTGCGCCGCGACCTGGCGGAGTACCCCGCCCTGCAACGCCAGATGAGCGAGGCCGTCGACCGCCTGGAGCAGGACTATCACGCCAGCTCCACGGTGCCGCCGGAACCGCCGGCCTGGGCCAAGGTGGTGGACGCGGTGGCGAAGATCGCGCCCAAGGAGCCGGTGGTAGGCGAAATCCTCGAAGATATCCACGATTCCATGGTGCGCGCCCAGCGCAGCGCCCTGGAGCAGTACCGCAACGACAACAGCAAGCGCCATCGTATCCTGAGCCGCATGATGCCGCTGTGGCGGCGCGTGGCGCGGGTGCTGGGCGAGATGGACAAGCGCGTCACCCGCCTGCTGGAGCGTTCCACCAGCATCGATCGCCACATGACCGCCTACGAGGATATTCTCAACCGCAGTCCGCGCGCCGAACGTATGCTGTCCTCCTCTTCGCTGACCCAGTTCTTCATCGCCGGCTTCGTGCTGGCCATCGCCATTGGCGGCGCGGTGATCAACTTCCACCTCATCGCCCGGCCGATGCAGGAGATGGTGGGCGGCAGCAGCTTCATCATGGGTCACAAGGTGGCCAATATCGCCGCCCTGGTGATCATCCTGGTGGAGATCGCCATGGGGCTGTTCCTGATGGAGTCGCTGCGCATCACCCGCCTGTTCCCGGTGATTGCGGCGCTGGACGACCGCATGCGCGTGCGCATGGTGTGGATCACCTTCACCATCCTGCTGCTGCTGGCCAGCGTCGAGGCGGGGCTGGCCTATATGCGCGAGAAGCTGTCGCAGGACGACGCCAGCCTGGTGGCCTCGCTCATCGGCGATCGCACGGTGACGGCGGTGGCGGCCAATCAGTGGATCACCACGGCGGCGCAGATGGGTATGGGTTTCATCCTGCCCTTTGCCCTGGTGTTCGTGGCGATCCCCTTGGAGTCCTTCATCCACTCCTCGCGTACCGTGCTCGGCCTGCTGGCCCAGGGCGTGTTGCAGGCGCTGGCCTTCGTGCTGCGCTTCGCGGGCAATGTGTTCCGCCACGGCGGCTCCATGCTGATCCGCCTGTATGACCTGCTCATCTTCCTGCCGCTGTGGCTGGAGGAGCGCTGGCGCCGGCGCCAGCAGATGGCGCCGGCCGCGGTGGAGGCGGTGGCGCTGGAGGAGAGGTCATGAAGCGGCGCGCCTTCCTGCTGGCCGCTGCCGCGGCCCTGCTGCTGCCGGCGTGCAGCGATGAGACCAGCCACAGCCGCGGTGTCTATCTGCTGCTCGACACCTCCGGCACCTACACCAAGGAACTGGACAAGGCGCAGCAGATCATCAACTTCGTGCTGGCCAAGCTGGGGCCGGGCGACTCCTTTGCCGTGGCGCGCATCAAGACCGGCAGCTTCAGCGAAAAGGACATCGTCGCCCGCGTCACCTTCGACGGCCAGCCCAGTCGCGCCAATCTGCAGAAGCGCCAGTTCCGCGAGACCATCGACAAGTTCGTCGCCGGCGTGAAGCCCAGTTCCTACACCGATATCACCGGCGGCCTGTTGCAGGCCATCGAGTATCTGGACGAGAAGGGCAGCGGCCGCAAGACGGTGCTGATCTTCTCCGACATGAAGGAGGAGCTGGCGGCGGGTTATGTGCGCGACGCCATCCCGCTCAAGCTGGACGGCTTCGAGGTGATTGCGCTCAACGTCAGCAAGCTGCGCAGCGACAATGTCGACCCGCGCGAATACATGGACCGGCTGGCCCAGTGGCGCCAGCGCGTCGAGGCCGGCGGCGGCTCTTGGCGTGTGCTCAACGACCTGGAGCGGCTGGAGACCCTGTTCGTCGACTGACGGGTGTAAACTGATGTGCCCGAGTTTTCCGCTGGTCACATCCCCATGCAGCGCACCATCCTCCATGTGGACATGGACGCCTTTTTTGCCGCGGTGGAGATCCGCGCCCGGCCGGAGCTGGCGCAGCAGCCGGTGATCGTCGGCGGCGCCGCCGAGCGGCGTGGGGTGGTGGCGGCGGCCAGCTATGCGGCGCGGCGCTATGGCATCCACAGCGCTATGCCCACCGCCACCGCCCTGCGCCTGTGCCCCCAGGCGGTGCTGCTGCCGCCGCGCCACGAGCTCTATGCCGAGGTATCGCAGCAGATCCGCGCCGTCTTCGAGCGTTACACCCCGCAGGTGGAGCCGCTGTCCCTGGACGAGGCCTTTCTCGATGTGAGCGGCAGCGAGCAGCTGTTCGGGCCGGGGGAGGCCATCGGCCGGCGCATCAAGCAGGAAATCCGCGCCGAGCTGGGGCTGGTGGCCTCGGTGGGGGTGGCGCCCAACAAGTTCATCGCCAAGATCGCCTCGGACATCGACAAGCCGGATGGCTTCGTGGTGGTTACTCCCAAGCAGGCGCAGGCCTTTCTCGATCCCTTGCCGGTAGGGCGCTTGTGGGGCGTCGGCAAGGTGGGGGCCAAGGCGTTCGAGCGGCTCGGCATCGGCACCATCGGCCAGTTGCGCGCCTACAGCCCGCGCCTGCTGCAACAGCACTTCGGCAACTTCGCCGAACAGTTGTGGCAGCTGGCCCACGGCAACGACAGCCGGCCGGTGGTCAGCGAGCGCGAGGCCAAGTCCATTTCCCAGGAAACCACCTTCCCCCGCGATATCGGCGAGCGTGAGGTGCTGCGCGCCTGGCTGCTGGATCTGGCCGAACAGGTGGCCTGGCGCCTGCGCCGGCACGGCCTCCAGGGGCGCACGGTGCACCTGAAGGCGCGCCTGGCGGACTTCTCCACCCTGACCCGGGCTCAAACCCTGGCACAACCGACCGATATCACGGATGAAATCCGCCGCGCGGCCCTGACCCTGTTCGAGCAGCGCCTGCCGCAACCACTGCCGCCGCTGCGGCTGATTGGGGTGGGGGTGAGCGGTTTCGACGCCGTTCCCAACGGTCAGGCGGACCTGTTTGCGGCCCCGCTGCGGGAGCGCCAGAGCCGTGTTGATGCCGTGGTGGACCGCATCACCGAACGCTATGGTCGCGGCAGCCTGTTCCGGGGTGGCCGGCAGGGCGATAAATAGAGCTAATTTGTTGTTTTTGCAATGTGTGATATATATCCCAACCCTGGTGCTGGGGTTGCCTTAGGCTTAGCTCATGGAAAGATCGGGCCAAATCCTGTTCAACGCGCCCGAAGGAGTAGAGAGATGAACATTCCGACCACTGTGCGTAATTACCTCGCCCGCAAGGGTGGGCAGTACAAGGTACATGCCGCAACAGCGGGTCTGTCGCTGGCCGATGCGGTGCGTGCCGCCCGCGTGCCGGTGCAGAAGCTGGTGCGTAGCGCCGTGCTCAAGGATGGCTCCAGTTACCTGATGGCCGTCTACCCGGCCACTCAGCGTCTCGACCTGGAGGTGCTCAACGGCAACTCCCGCCGTAACTTCACTGCCTGCAACAGCGACGAATTGAAGTCCCTGCTGACCGACAGCGAGACCGCTGCCCTGCCGCCCCTGGGCGAACCCTACGGCCTCAAGGTCATCGTCGACCGCGCCGTGGACGAACTGGACGAGGTGTTCTTCACCCCCGGCGTTGGCCATCTGTTCGTGCGCGCCCAGCAGGCCGACTTTGCTCGTCTGACCAGCGGTGCCCTGCGCGGCCACCGCATCTCCAGCCCGATCAGCAAGGCGACCACCCCGGCGCAGACCAAGCGCGATGGCATGAAGGAGAAGGTGGAGAAGGTACATTCCCTGCCGCCGATGCCCGGTATCGCCAGCCAGATCCTCGCGCTGCGCAATAACCCCTATGCCAACGCCAGCGAGCTGGCGGCGGTGATCGACCAGGATCCCAGCCTGACCGCGCAGTTGCTGCGCTATGCCGCCTCGCCGTTCTATGCCTACCAGGGCAAGCTGACCTCGGTGGAGCAGGCCATCGTACGGGTGCTGGGCATGGACTTCGTCATGGACTTCTCCCTCGGCCTGGCCCTGGGCAAGTCGTTCCGCAACCCCAAGGATGGCCCGCTGGGACTGGACAACTTCTGGCGCGACGCCTTGCACGTGGCGGCGCTGAGCCAGACCCTGTGCAATGCCATCGAGTTCAGTCATCGCCCGTCCCCCGGTGTCGCCTACATGGCCGGTCTGCTGCACAACTTTGGCTTCCTGCTGCTGGGCCACCTGTTCCCGGATCAGTTCAAGCGTCTCAACGCGGCGGTGGCAGCCCAGCCGGAACGTCCGGTGCTGGAGCTGGAGCGCGAGCTGGTCGGCGTGACCCACACCGAGATGGGGCTGTGGCTGATGGATGCCTGGAACCTGCCCAAGGAGATCGTCGAGACGGTGCGCGAGCATCACAACGGCGACTACCGCGGCGACTTTGCCATCTACCCCAATCTGGTGCACATCGCCAACCGCCTGATCAAACGCTTCGGCATGGGTGATGCCACCGGCATCGATCTGCCAGCGGACTTGCTGGCGGCCGTGGGCCTGACCGAGGAGCAGACGGAGGCCGCCCTCGGCACCGTGCTGCAGATGCGCGAAGGTTTACAGTTCATGGCGCGCAAGATGGCTGCCTGAGTTTTTCCCCCGCACCAAAACGAAACGGCCCTCGCGGGCCGTTTCGTTTTTCAACACAGCGCTTATCCACCCTACGAAACTTGTATCTCCGCCCTACTGGCAGCTCCCCACCGAATCGAAGCGGCAGCGCTTGCGATCGACCCACATGGCGCCGCCCAGTTTGGCATCATCGAAGCGGGTCTCGAACAGCCGTGCCTCCACCAGTGAGGCGCGGGTGAGGTCGGCGTTGCTGAAGTCGGCGTATTGCAGGTTGGCCTTTTCCAGCCGCGCCTGTTCCATGAGGGCTGCCTTGAGATCGGCGCGTTCCAGGTTGGCCTGCAACAGATTGGCGCGGGTCAGGTTGGCACCCGCCAGTTTGGCTTGTTGCAGCGAGGTCTGGCGCAGCTCGGCGCCGCTCAGGTCGGCACTACCAAGATCGGCCTCATCGAGCACGGTTTGATAGAAGCTGGCGCCGCCCAGTTGTGCGCCGCGCAGAATGGCGCCTTGCATCTCGGCCCGGTCGAAGCGAGCGCCGCGCAGCAGGGCATGGCTGAAATCGGTCTGCCGCGCCTGGGCGCCGGTGAGGCGGGCAGTGGGCAGATGGGCCTGTTCCAGGCGGGCGTTGCTCAGATCGGTGAAGTTGAGGTCGGCGCGATCGAGGCGTGCCTCGCGCAGGTCGGCGCCGGTGAATTTGCTGCGGGTGAGCACGGCGCCGCGCAGGTCGGCGCCACGCAGGTCGATACCGCTTTTGTCGCAGTCACGCCAGATCACGCCCGGCGCGGGGGGATCGTCGCAGGCGCCATGGGCCGTGCCGGCGATGGTGAGCAGGGTGAGGAGCAGTAGCAGATAACGTGGCATCGGTTGGTGCGCAGTCTGGTGGTTGGTGTGAACACTGTACGCGATGGTGTGGCATTTTACAGCCGTCGCTGTTTACCAGTAATCCTTGTCCCAGCGCTCGGGGTGCGCCCAGAAGCGGGGATTGAACCAATCGGGCGTGGTCTTGTAATCATCGAGGTCGTAGCGGTACAGATGGAGGCCGGCCTCGGGGTAGCTTTTCACTCTGACCAGGCCGAGGGCCAGCAGTTCGTTGCCGTCCCACTGGCTGGCGTGTTCCGCATGCGGCATGGCGGCGAGTTGCAACAGGAAGCGGCCGCCATGCACGTCGCGCAGCCGGGCGAGCAACTGTGCGCCGCGGTTCTTGGACAGCCGCTCCAGCAGATCCGCCACGATGACCAGATCGAAGCGGCCCAGGGTGGTGGGCGCTTTGGCCAGGTGCTGGGCCAGGCGGCCGGGTGCGGCGGAGATATAGTCATGCACTGCCGGTGGGCAGGGGGCACCCAGACACAATACGCTGCGCGGCTGCATCTGTTCGAGTAGCTGCACCATGTCTGCTTTATACTGCGCGTCCATGTTTCTATTGTGGACGTCGTTGCCAGGCAGGGGAAGGGGAACGGCATCAATCAGGCGGGCGCGAGCAGTGAGAAAAATCTGGCAGGCAGTGTGGTTGTGGGGCAGCTTGTGTGTTGCCGTAGCGGCCGCGGCAGAAGAGGCACCGCCCGAGGCCGGTGTGGTGATCCCGGATATGGATATCGCCGCCAACCTGCGCCGTATGTTGGAGGCCGCGCGTGCGGAGCAGGCGGGGGTGGAGTCGGCGGCGGACCGTCTGCCTGCGGCGCCTGCTCACGCCGTGCCGGCCGTTCCGCCGCCGGTGGTCGCCACGCCGCCGGTTCAGCCAGCGCCTGCACCTGCGGCGCCTCCCGCTCAGACCTCAGACTATGTGCCGCTGCCCGAGCGCGAGTTCACCATCCGCAGCGTGGACGACATCCGCGAATTGGCGCGTGAACTGGAAGAGGCCAAGCAACGCCAGCGGCGCTAGCTGTGTCAGTCGAGCAAATGTGAAACGAGGCCGTCGGCCAGCTTGGGCTCGAACCAGGTGGATTTGGGCGGCATGACCTCGCCGGCATCGGCCACCGCCATCAGTTGTGCCATGGAGGTGGGGTGGAGGGCGAAGGCCACGGCCATCTCGCCTGAGTTGACGCGGCGCTCCAGTTCGCCCAGGCCACGGATGCCGCCGACGAAGTCGATGCGTTTGTCGCGGCGCGGATCGGCAACCCCCAGCACCGGTTCGATCAGATTGTCCTGCAACAGGCTGACGTCGAGGCGCTTCACCGGATCATGCTGCGGAATGCGCTCCGGCTTGATGGACAGGCGGTACCACTGCTGCTGCAGGTACATGCCGAACTCGCCGGCCTGCGCAGGCTTGTACTGGGCGTTCACTTTTTCCACCGTGAAGGCACTATTCACCGCGGCGAGGTAACTGTCCGGCGTGTGGCCGTTGAGATCCTTGATGACGCGGTTGTAGTCGAGGATCTGCATCTGATCGTCGGGGAAGATCACCGACAGGAAATAATTGTAGGCCTCTTCACCGTTGTGATTGGGGTTGGCGGCCTTGCGTGCGGCGGCCACGCGCGAGGCGGCGGCGGAGCGGTGGTGGCCGTCGGCGATGTACAGGCAGTCCATGGCATCGAAGGTCTGGGTGATGAGGTCGATGCTGGCCTGGTCGGTGACGCGCCACAGGGAGTGGCGCACGCCGGTGTCGGCGGTGATGTCGATGTCCGGTGTGGCGGTGGTGGCCTTGGCGACCAGGCTATCGATCACTGCGTGGTGCTTGTAGGTGAGGAACACCGGGCCGGTCTGCGCGCTTAGGCTGTCGATCTGGCGCACACGATCGTCTTCCTTGTCCGGGCGGGTGAACTCGTGCTTGCGGATGCGGTTGCTGTCGTAGTCGCTGACGCGGGCAGCGGCCACCAAACCGGTCTGCTGGTGATCGCCCATGATCAGGCGGTACAGGTAGTAGTATGGCGCCGGATCCTGTTGCAGCACGCCTTCCTTCAGCATGCGTTCGAAATTTTCTCTACCCTTGGCGTAGACGCGGGCGTCGTAGGGATCGGTGTCGGGCGCCAGATCGATCTCCGGTTTGGAGATGTGCAGAAAGCTCCACGGTCTGCCCACCGCGCGCTGGCGCGCCTCGTTGCTGTCGAGCACGTCGTAGGGCGGGGCAGCCACCTCGGCGGCGCGGTTGGGGGCGGGGCAGAGGCCGGCGAAGGGGCGGATCAGGGGCATGGCACGTTCCTGTCGGTTATCGTCTTTGTCGTTTTGAGTTGTTTATGCGTCGATACGCATGTCGGCGAGGGGGTCCTTGGGCGGCATCTGCAGGTAGAACCCCTTTTCAGCCAGACTGGCGAGCACTTCCGTCGCATTGGCGCGGGCCAGCCTGCGTTCCGCTGTCAGTTCCAGCTCCATCACGAATTCGGGTGTGCCCATGGTGTCCATCAGGATGGCCGGCACGGCCTCGAAATCATCCTTCTGCGGCAGGTAGAGATAGAGCTGGTCTTTCTTGCTGCTTTTGTAGATGTAGCACTTCATGACGGTGTTCCTCGATGCTCAGGCCGGGGTCGCGCTGGTCACGGCCGAGTCCACGCGCAGGGGCAATTGCTCTTCCGCCGTTGGCAGCAGGGCGATGAGGCGATCACCCTCTTGCAGTTCTGCGCTGTTGCTGGTGACGACACGCAGCACGCCGCCGGCCGTGAGCACGAACAGCGGTATGTGTCGCGGGCGCTGCTCGGCTTCTGCGGCGCTGAGAACCGTGATGTCGCCGCCGCGGGCCAGCATGCCGGACAACTGGGTCAGGGTGAATTCGCCGCCGAACAGGCGGGTGGCGGCATAGTGGCGGCCAATGGCGCTCTTGCCGGTGGCGCGTTTTTCCTCGGCGGTGAGCAGGGAATAGACGTATTCGCCGCCGAACTCGCTGCGGTAGCGCTGGCAGGCCAGGGCGTTGAGCGCCGGGCGGTGCGACATGGCGAGCAGGTGGCCGATGCCGATCAGGTCCAGGCTGCGATCCGCCTGCTCCGACAGCGGGTTGCCCAGGTAGGTGCTGAGACCGTCCATGCGTGCCTGCTGCACATCCTCCCAATCGGTGTCGGCCAGCACGGCGCGGATACCGAGTTCGTTCAAGGTGCGGGCGATGGCGCGGGCAAAGCCATGGGCGCCGATGATCAGCACACCCCGTGGCGCCGCCTCGGCCACGCCGAGCAGCCGCCCCAGCGGGTAGGCGGTGAGGTGTTGCAGTAGCAGCGAGGCCAGCACCAGCAGCACTACCAGTGACAGCAGGGGTTCGGCGTCGCTCAGGCGGTGGTCGAGCAACTGCAGGGTGAGCAGGGCGGCGGCGGCGGTGGCCATGATGCCGCGTGGGGCGATCCAGCCGGCCAGCAGGCGCTCGCGCCAATTCAGGGCGGAGCCGAAGGTGGCGATGAGCACGGCCAGCGGCCGCGCCAGCAGCAGGATGACGCCGAGCAGCAACAGCACCTCGGCGCTGGGGGCCGTCAGGAGAGACGGCTCCAGCCGCGCCGCCACCATCAGGAACAACAGCGAGAGGATCACCGCGCTGAGGCTCTCCTTGAAGTCCACGTTTTCGCGCAGCGGCAGGTCCTTCATGTTGGCCAGGGCCATGCCCATGACGATCACGGTGAGCAGCCCCGCCTCCTGCTCCAGCGCACTGGCCAGGGTGAAGGTGCCCAGCACCAGGGCCAGGGTGGTGAGGTTGATCAGGTGGGCCGGCAGCAAGTGATTGCGCAGCAGCAGCGCCAGCAGGTAGGCGCCGGCAATGCCCAGGGCGCTGCCGGCGAGCAGGGCGCTGGCGAAGGCGAGTAGGGGGTCGCGCTGATCGCCGGCCATCAGCCAGGCGTGGAGCAGGACCGCGATGAGGGTGGCGAGGGGGGCGAGCAGGGCCGCCTCCTGGCGCAACAGGGTGCCGAGGCGGGCGCCGGGGCGGGCCCGGCGCAGCAGCGGCAGCAGCTCGCTGTTGCCACTCACCAGGGCCAGGGTGCCGAACAGGGCCGCCAGCAGCCAGGGCAGACCGAGCAGCAGGTGGGTGGCGGCGGTGATGAGCAGGCCGTTGAGCAGGGCGCCGAGGCTGACCAGCTTGAATACCGTGCCGCCCAGGCCGGTCAGGTCGTTGAGGCGGAAGCTCAGGCTGCCCTCGAACAGGACGATGGCCACGGCCAGGGACAGCAATGGCGGCAGCAGGTCGCCGAACAGGGCGTCCGGTTGCAGCAGGCCGCTGAACGGCCCGGCCAGGATGCCGGCGCCCAGCAACAGTAGGATGACGGGGAGGCGCAGGCGCCAGGCAAGCCACTGGCAGGCGACGGCGACAATGGCGAGGCCGGCCAGGGCAGTGATGGTGTGGTCAAACATGAATGAACGACATCCTCGGCAGCAACCCGCCGGCCGCCGGCCGGTCGGGGCGGGAAGTTTAACCCGAATCCGCCGGAAGTGGTGGGGGGCTGCGGTGATTTCAGACGGTGATCTGGCCTTCCACCTCGGTCACCTGCAGACGCAGGCCATCCAGTTCATCGCGCACCTGCTCCAGCCGGGCGATGAGTGTGGCGAGCGTCTGATTCTCCTCCCCGTCCTGCTCGATGCCGTTGAGCAGCTCGATGGCGGTGGTGACGGAGAAACTGGCATCTGAGAGGTCGTGGCGGATGTTGTCGTAGGTATTCATGGTTGTGGTGAGTGCCGGATATATGCCGTAGGCACAGTATGGGATTCGGCGCGGCGTCCGTCCACCGAGCGTAATTCTCAACAATCGCCAGCAATTGATGGAATAATCCCCAGCCTTGCCGACACTCTAGCCACATACGCCGGCCTGCCTGCCGGTTACCCAATTTATAACGTCCCGAGGAGTTGCAATGTCCATTTCGCGTCGTCAGTTTCTTCAGTTGATGGGTATCGCCGGTGCCGCCGCCATGACGCCGGGCCTGGCCTTCGGCAAGAAGGGCGGTTCCGCCCTGTACGACATGCCGAAGTTCGGCAACGTCAGCCTGCTGCACATCACCGACACCCATGCCCAGCTGCAGCCCATCTATTTCCGCGAACCCAATGTCAACCTCGGTCTGGGCAGCTCTTTCGGCAAGGCACCGCACCTGGTGGGCGACAAGCTGCTGGCCCACTACGGCATCAAGCCGGGCACCATCGAGGCCCATGCCTTCACCTATCTGAACTTCGCCGATGAGGCGCGCAAGTACGGCAAGGTCGGCGGCTTCGCCCACCTGGCCACCCTGGTCAAGCAGATCCGCGCCGAGCGCGGCGACGGCAATTCGCTGCTGCTGGACGGTGGCGACACCTGGCAGGGTTCCGGCACCGCCTACTGGACCCGCGGCAAGGACATGGTCGGCGCCTGCAATCAGCTTGGCGTGGACATCATGACCGGCCACTGGGAGTTCACCTACCTGGACACCGAGGTGCTGGACAACGTCAAGGATTTCAAGGGCGAGTTCGTGGCGCAGAACGTCAAGGTGAAGGAAGAGGCGCTGTTCGACGGCTTCCCCTCCTTCGACGAAAACAGCGGCCATGCCTTCAAGCCCTACACCATTCGCAACGTGGGCGGCGTGAAGGTGGCGGTGATCGGCCAGGCCTTCCCCTACACCCCCATCGCCAACCCGTCGCGCTTCATCCCCAACTGGACCTTCGGCATCCGCGACGAGGCGATGCAGGAGATGGTGGACAAGGTGCGCAATGAGGAGAAGGCCGAGCTGGTGGTGGTGATCTCCCACAACGGCATGGACGTGGACCTGAAGATGGCCTCTGTCGTCTCCGGCATCGACGTGATCTTCGGCGGCCACACCCACGACGGCATGCCGGCCCCGTCCATCGTCAAGAATCGCGGCGGCCAGACCCTGGTCACCAATGCCGGTTCCAACGGCAAGTACCTGGGCGTGATGGATCTGGACGTGCGTGGCGGCAAGGTGCGCGATTTCCGCTACCGCCTGCTGCCGGTGTTCTCCAACCTGCTGCCGGCCGACGCCGAGATGCAGGCCTACATCGACAACGTGCGCAAGCCCTACCTGCCGCAGCTCAACGAGAAGCTGGCCACCGCCGGCGAGCTGCTCTATCGCCGCGGCAACTTCAACGGCACCTTCGACCAGATCATCTGCGACGCCCAGCGCGTGGTGGGCGATGCGCAGATCGCCCTGTCGCCGGGCTTCCGCTGGGGCACCACCGTGCTGCCGGGCCAGGACATCACCATGGAGCATGTGCTGGACCAGACCTGCACCACCTATCCGGAGACCTATGTGCGCGAGATGGACGGCGCCGAGGTGAAGCTGATCCTGGAGGATGTGCTCGACAACCTGTTCAACGAAGACCCGTACTTCCAGCAGGGCGGCGACATGGTGCGCGTGTCCGGCCTGGATTATGTGTGCGACCCCACCGCCAAGATGGGCAGCCGCGTCACCGAGATGCGCCTGGACAACGGCAAGGCCATCGAGGCCACCAAAAAGTACAAGGTGGCTGGTTGGGCCACGGTCGGCTCGCAATCGCCGGGCCGCCCCATCTGGGACGTGGTGGCCGACTACCTGCGCGACCAGAAGGTGGCCAAGGTGAAGAAGTTCAACACGCCGAAGCTGAAGAACGTTGCCGGTAACCCCGGCATCGCCGACTACCCCGCCTGACCGTTATGCTGCAACCGTCTGCCACGCTGAGGCGGCAGGCGGTTGCAGCACCGCCATTGCGGCGGACTCCCCGTTGTTTCCCCGTGCGCGTACAATGACCTTTTCCCTTGCGCAGGTGGGCCCATGCACATCCTCGTCATCGAGGACAATCCGGACCTCAACGCCAATCTGATCGACTATCTGGGTGGGCGCGGTCACAGCGTCGACGTGGCCTATAACGGTTACGCTGGGCTCGGCTTTGCGCTGGAAAACCCCTACGACGCCATCGTGCTCGACTTGATGCTGCCGGGCATCGACGGTCTGGAGGTGTGCACGCGCCTGCGCCGGGAAGGCATCGTCACGCCGGTGCTGATGCTCACGGCCCGCGACAGTCTGGAAGACAAGTTGGACGGTTTTGCCAGTGGTGCCGACGATTATCTGATCAAGCCTTTCGCCCTGCTGGAGCTGGAGGCGCGCCTGCTGGCATTGAGTCGGCGCCCGCGCCCGGAGAGCGGCAGCCAGCCGCTGCGCGTGGCCGATCTGGTACTGGATACCGGCACCTGGCGCGTGACCCGCGGCGGCCAGCCCATCGAGCTGTCGCCGATTCCCCTCAAGCTGCTGGAGCTGCTGATGCAGCGGGCGCCGCAGGTGGTGAGCCGTGCCGAGCTGGAGCGTGCCATCTGGGGCGACTCGCCGCCGGACAGTGATGCGCTGCGCGCCCATCTGCACAGCCTGCGCAATGCCATCGACAAGCCCTTTGCCGTGCCGCTGCTGCATACCGTGCGCGGCTTCGGTTATCGCCTGAGCGAGTCCGATGCGCTTTAGCCCCAGCCTGCGGCTGCGCGTGGCGACGGGGTTTGCCCTGTTGTGCGTGGTCGTCAGTCTGGCCCTGGGCGGCTGGGTCTATTTCACCTCGCGTGATCTCGAAGAGCGGCTCATCAATGAGGCGCTTACTGCGGAGCTGGACGACTACGAGGCCCGTCTGGCGCGCAATCCGCAGTCGCTGCCGCCGCTCACCGCCACAGTGCGCGGCTATCTGTTGCCGCGTGGCGCCGTGCCCGATGAGCTACCGGCGGCGTTGCGCGCCCTCGCTGTCGGCTATCACACCCTCGATGTGGAGGGCACCAGCTATCGCGTCGCCGTCACTGCCAGCGACCACTGGACGCTGTACATGCTGCACAGCCGTGCCCAGGTGGAATACCGCGAACAGCGTCTGATCGCTGTGGTGTTGTTCGGCATCCTCGCCACCGCCCTGCTGTCGGCGGCGGGCGGCTGGTGGCTGGCCGGCCGGGTGATTGCCCCGGTGGGCGAGCTGGCGCGGCGCGTGCGCGAGCGCGACGCGGCCGATCTGGTGAGTCCGTTTGCCGAAGGTCTGCCGCACGACGAGGTGGGCGAGCTGGCGCACGCCTTCGAGCGCTATCTGGCGCGCATGCTCGCCTTCGTCGAGCGCGAGCGCGCCTTCGCTGCCGATGCCAGTCACGAATTGCGCACGCCGCTGGCGGTGCTCCAGGGTGCGGTGGAGGTGTTGCAGGCCGATCCGCAGCTCGACGCGAAGATGCGCGCCCGCGTCGAGCGCATGGCGCGCGCCGTGCGCGGTATGACCGATCTTACCAGCACCCTGCTGATGCTGGCGCGCGAGCGTCCCGGTCCGGCCCCGGCCTACACGCCGTGCCCGGTGGACGAGGTGCTACGCGAGGTGATCGAGCAGCACCAGCACTTGTTGCAGCACAAGCCGGTGCAATTGCAGCTACACATCGAGGCTCATCCGCAGGTGGCGGTGGAGCGGCCGCTGCTGGCCATCGCCCTCGGCAATCTGGTGCGTAACGCCTTTGCCTACACCGAGCAGGGGCAGGTGACGATCACTCTTTCCGGCGCCGAGGTGACGGTGGCCGACACCGGACCCGGTGTGCCCCCCGAGGATCTGTGTAGTCTGTTCGAACACACTGCGCATTCGCGCCGTGCAACCCGCGGCGCCGGTATCGGTCTGCCGCTGGTGAAGCGCATCGCCGATCGTCAAGGCTGGCGCGTATCCGTCAGCAGTGAGACCGGGCAGGGCGCCGCCTTCCGTCTCGTCTTCCGGGTGTGATTTTCACCGTTTCTTGACAATTCCTTGACCGCCGCTTGACCGGTCCCGGCGTAGGCTTGGGGTGCTCTACCCCTTCGCCGGCGCGGGTGTCGCGTCACAGTCGAGGAGCCGTATGTCGTCCGCAAAGACTCTCACCGTGTCCCGTAGCGCAGGTGCGCTGTCCTGTCCGCTCTGGCTAGCCCGTTTGCTGCCCTTCATCCGCTGGTGGCCGATGGTCAACCGTGGCACACTGCGTGCCGATTTCATGGCCGGTCTCACCGGCGCGGTGGTGGTGTTGCCGCAGGGCGTGGCCTTCGCCACCATCGCCGGCATGCCGCCGGAATACGGCCTGTACGCCGGCATCGTGCCGGCAATCATCGCCGCACTGTGGGGTTCATCCTGGCATCTGGTGTCCGGTCCCACTACGGCAGCCTCCATCGTGGTGTTCTCCAGCCTGTCGGCCTTCGCCGAGCCGGGCAGTATCGACTATGTACGCCTGGCGCTCACCCTGACCTTCATGGTCGGCGTGCTGGAGCTGGTGATGGGCCTGGCGCGTCTCGGCACGCTGGTGAACTTCATCTCCCACTCGGTGGTGATCGGCTTCACCGCCGGTGCGGCTCTGCTCATCGCCGGCAACCAGATCAAGCACTTCTTCGGTCTCGACATGCCGCGCGGCCTGCAGTTTCACGAAACCTTGCTGCACCTGTTGCAGCAGTTCGGCGACATCAATCTGTACGTCACCGGTGTCGCAATACTCACCCTGCTGTCGGGTCTGGCCTGTAAGCGCTGGTTGCCGCGTATTCCCTACATGATCACGGCGATGGTGGCCGGCAGTGTGGCGGCGGCAATCCTCAATCAGTGGCTGGGGCCAGATGTCACCGGCATCCGTACCGTGGGCGCGCTGCCCGACGGCCTGCCGCCGCTGTCGGCACCGGACTTCAGCCTGGAGACCATCAAGCAACTGGCACCGGCGGCCCTGGCTACCACACTGTTTGCCCTCACCGAGGCGGTGTCCATCGCGCGCTCCCTCGGCGCGCGCGCCAACCAGCACATCGACGGCAATCAGGAGTTCATCGGTCAGGGCCTGTCCAACATGGTTGGCAGCTTTTTCTCCGGTTATGTCGCCACCGGTTCGTTCAACCGCAGCGGCCTCAACTTCCAGGCCGGTGCGCGCACGCCGCTGTCGGCTGTGTTTGCCGGTGTGCTGCTGGCCGGGGTGATCGTGCTGGTGGCACCGCTCGCCGCTTATTTGCCCAATGCGGCGATGGCGGCGATCCTGTTCCTGGTGGCCTGGGGTCTGATCGATTTCCATCACATCCACAAGATCATCCAGGCGAGTCGCGAGGAGACGATGATCCTGGCAGTCACCTTCTTTTCCACTCTGTTCCTGGAACTAGAGTTCGCCATCCTCGCCGGCGTATTGCTGTCGTTAGTGTTGTACATCAACCGCACCTCCAAACCCAAGCTGCTGCCACGTGTGCCCAATCCGGCCTCACCGCGCCGCGAGTTCGTCACCGACGGAACACTGCCGGAATGCCCGCAGCTGAAGCTGCTGCGCCTCGATGGGTCGCTGTTCTTCGGTGCCGTGAACCACGTCGCGGAATCCATGCGCCGCCTGACCGAGGGACAGCCGCTTCAGAAGCATCTGCTGATCTCCGCCACTGGCATCAATTTCATCGATGTGGCTGGCGCCGAATTCATTGCCCAGGAGGCCAAGCGTCGTCGTGCCGCCGGTGGTGGGCTGTATCTGATCCGTGTCAAGCCTTCGGTGCTGGAGATGCTGGAGCGAGGTGGCTACATGGATGACATCGGCCGCGATCGCATCTTCACCGGCAAGACCGTGGCGCTGTCCAGCGTAATTTCGCTGCTGGATGCCGATGTCTGCCGCGGCTGTACCACGCGCATCTTCCACGAGTGCGCGCAGCGGCCGGGTGCGGCGCAGCAGGCACAGGCATGAATACCGTACGCGCCTGCCTACTCGCGGCAGTGGATCTCGATCGGCGCGCCGCCGGGGTGATCCGGCATGCCGCGCGTCTGGCGCAGTCCATGGATCTGGTGTTGGTGGTGGTGCATGTGGTCGAGCATGAAACCGGATTCGAAAGCGATCATGTGCCGTTTCTGAGTCCGGTACAGTTGCGTGGAGCGATGGCACGGGCAGCGCATGAGCGTCTGCAGCGGCTGATGCAAAAGATGAATTTGCCGCCGGCTGAATGCGTCGTGCTTGCCGGTGCGCTGCGAACGGAGCTGGCGGAACTGGTACTGCAGCGACGCGCACGCTATGTGGTGACCGGGCCGCTCAAGTGGGGCGCTCTCAGCAAGCTCGCCAAGTTGGCCGCCGATGTCCGTCTGCAAGAGGTGGGGTGTGATGTGTTGCATGTGGGAGATGATGAGCACTGGAGCGCCCATCTGGCGCGCTGGTGGTCCGGTGTGAGGGCACCATATTCCTGATTGTTACGCTCTGCTGTTGTGGCCTTTACAGCAGCCTCCCCGGCCAACCGGGGTGGCTATTTTTTTGTGCTACATCACGCTGCGGTTGATGAGGAAGTGCAGCCAGATACTGCCGGCGTAGCCGAGGGCGATGGCCCAACTCCACTTGAGGTGGGCGAAGAAGGTGTAGATGCCGCGTGCCTGGCCCATCAGGCCAACGCCGGCTGCCGAGCCGATGGACAGCAGGGAACCGCCGACGCCAGCCGTCAGCGTCACCAACAACCACTGGCCGTGGGACATCTCCGGGGACATGGTCAGCACGGCGAACATCACCGGGATGTTGTCCACCACCGCTGACAGCAGGCCGATGGCGATGTTGGCACGGGTGGCGCCGATGCCCTGATACAGCCACTCCGAGGCATGGGCCAGATAACCCATGGTGCCGAGGCCGCCGACGCACAGCACCACGCCATAGAAGAACATCAGGGTGTCCCACTCGGCGCGTTTCATGCTGATGAAGATATCGAACGGCTTGTGCCGTGCCTTCACGTAGGGCGCCAGCTCGCCCAGGTCCAGGGCCTCAGGCTCACGCCTGCTCTCGTGCTTGAGTTCCTGACGGCGCAGCAGGTAGCCGTATAGCTTGAGTACGCCGAGGCCGGTCATCATGCCCAGCACCGGTGGCAGGTGCAGGAACCTGTGCATGGACACCGCCAGCGCTATGGTGGCGATGAACAGCATCACCACCACATAGCCGCCGTACTTCACCTCGAACTTTTCCGACACCGCCTGCGGCTGGCCCTGCGGTACGGCAAAGGACATGAGCACCGCCGGGATCAGCCAGTTGGCCAGGGAGGGCAGGAACAGGGCAAAAAACTCGTTGAATTCGATAGTGCCCTTCTGCCACACCATCAGCGTGGTGATATCACCGAATGGGCTGAAGGCGCCGCCGGCATTGGCGGCCACTACGATGCTGATGCAGGACAGCACAATGAACTGGGTATTACCGGCGCCCACGGCTATCACCACGGCGGCCATCAACAGGGCGGTGGTCAGGTTGTCGGCGATGGGGGAGATGAAGAAGGCCAGTATGCCGGTGATCCAGAATACCCAGCGCAGGGAAAAGCCGCGCGATACCAGCCAGGCACGCAGGGCGCTGAACAGTTGCCGCTCTTCCATGGTGTTGATGTAGGTCATCGCCGCCAGCAGAAACAGCATCAGTTCTGCATATTCCATCAGGTTGTGGCGGATGGCGGCGCCGGCGGTGTGGGTGTCTCCGTGCATGGCGTAGGCGGCACCCACCAGGGTCCAGATGATGCCGGCGGCGACGAGGACCGGCTTGGACTTGCGCAGGTGGAGGAATTCTTCCGTCACCACCAGGGCATAGGCCAGCACGAAGACCACGACGGCGGCGATGCCGAACCAGGTGGCGGTCAGATCCTGGGTAAGCCCCCCATCACTGGCCAGGACGGCGGGGCAAAACAGCAGGGTAGACAACAGACCAGACAACGACGGCAACGAGCGCATGGCAACTCCTGTCACACCTAGGGAGGCACGGATAGGTTGAGAATTGGGCGCGTGATTGCTGCATAGCGCACCCGTCGCCACGGGTGTCTTGGTGGAACTCAGTGCCATCCACGTTCCATGCGGGCGGCGATGAGGGATAACGGCATGGCAATCAGGGCTAGCATGTCCAGGCGGTGGGAGAGCAGGGGGACAAAGGGCAGTAGCACGGCGAGGGCGGCAATCAGCAATGCCGGCCACGACTTCAGGCGGCGGAACGGGGGGGCGGCAGGGCGGGACGCGGCCACGGCAAACTCCACGGAGCTAGGGAACGTGTGCCGCAGCCTAGCGGAGTCGGGGTGAAGTGGTGGTCAAAACCGCGTGAAAATCCCGTGAAGTGGGGACAAAACCACATCCCCTCGGCCCGCGTGGACGGCGAGTCGGTTATCGTTATGTTAATCTGCGCAGACACGTGAGACTTTCACGTCCTGTCACCTGACCCGACGACGTCATTCGGACATCGATGCGTACTTCCTTTCTGTTCCGCAACAAAATCGCCCTCGGTGTGTTGGCCGCCCTGGTGCTGCTGCTGGCCGTCCTGTTGTGGCGTCAGCACATGGCAGAGCGGGCGGCGATGGAGCAGCATCAGCGCGCCCATGTGACCGCGGCCGCTGACATGCTGGCGGCGGCGCTGCGGCCCAGCGTGCTGGCCGGCGATCGGGCCGAGGTGGAACGGCTGGCGCGTGGCCTGGTGGATGGGCGCTGGCTGGGTTATGTGCGCGTATACGGCCGTGACCAGTTGCTGGTCGAGGTTGGGACGCCGCCGACGCCGGGTAAACGCAAGACACGGCCGCTGGTGGCCGACGCGCTGATTGCCGACGGTGATTATGCCTGGGGGCGTGTCGAGGTGGCGCTGGTGCCGGGCGATCCCGGGCATGCCCAGGGCTGGCTCGGGATCGACCTGTTCGCCGGTGTGCTGCTGCTGATCGGCATCGGTCTGGCGGCTGCATTTGCCTTGCTGAGCCTGCTGTTTCGTGACCTGCGCCGCCTGAAGGAAGGGGCGCGGCGCATCGCTACCGGTGAGTACGGCTACCAGTTGCCGGTGGACGGCAACGATGCCCTGGCGCAGGCGGTGGCGGCCTTCAACGCCATGTCGCACAGCCTGTTGCAGGCACACCATCTCGACATGGAGCGTGAACGCGCCCTGCGCCTGAGCGAGATGCGTCTGGCGGAGGCGCAACGCATCGCCTCGCTCGGTCACTGGGAATGGAATTACGCCACCGATCGCGTCTATTGGTCGGACGAAATCTATCGCATCTTCGGTCTGTCACCGCAGGCCACCGGCGCCAGCTACGAAGATTTTCTTTCCTTTGTGCATCCGGCCGACCTGGCTGAGGTGCGCGAAGCGGTGGAGCAGGCGCTCAGCCGGCAGCGGCCCTTCAATCTCGCCCATCGCATCGTGCTGCGCGATGGCGAGCAGCGCTGGGTGCGCCAGCGCGGTGAGGTATTCCGCGCTGCCGACGGCACGCCGCTGCGCATGGTGGGCACGGTACAGGACATCACCGAGGCGCGCCGCGCCACCGAGGCGGTGCGCAACCAGCAGTACTGGCTGGAAACGCTGCTCGATGCCATGCCCGACTTCGTCTGTTTCAAGGACGGCGCCGGCCGTTGGCTGGTGGCCAACCGTTTCGGCCTGCAGATATTCGGCCTGGAATCGGTGGAATATCGCGGCCGCACCGATCATGAGCTGGCCCAGTACAGCCGTTTCTACCGCGATGCCCTGGAAGCGTGCGCCGGCAGTGACGGTGCCGTGTGGCAGGCCGGTCAGCCGCAATGGACGGAGCAGGTGATTCCTCGCCACGACGGCCCCAGTCTGTTGTTCGAGATCACCAAGGTGCCCCTGTACAACGACGACGGCAGCCGCAAGGGCCTGGTGGTGGTCGGCCGCGATGCCACCGAGCGGCGCCGCGCCGAGGCGGCGCTGCAGGAAAAGAGCCGGCAGATCATCTCGTTGCTGGAGAGCACGACCGACGCCTATCTGGCGGTGGACAGGCATTGGCACATCACCTATTTCAACGCCGAGGCGGAGCGCCTGCTGGAGGTGCCACGGCAGGAGGCGCTGGGGCAGGAGTTATGGGATGTGGCGCCGGAACTGGCCAGCAGCTTCTACAAGCGTTTTGCGCAGGCATTGACGCGACAGCAGCGTGAACAGTTCGAGGGCTATTATCCACCGCTGCAGAAATTCTTCGAGACCCATCTCTACCCTTCCGCGGAAGGTCTGTGGGTGTTCTTCCGCGACGTTACCGAGCGGCGGCGCAACGAGGCGGCGCTGCGCGAGAACAGCACGCGCAGCCAAGCCGTGTTGCAAAACATCCTCGACGGCATCGTCACCATCGACGGTAACGGCGTGGTCACGGCCTTCAACCACGCGGCGGAACAGATCTTCGGCTATGAGGCCGCGGATATCGTCGGCCGCAGCGTCACCCTGTTGATGCCCGAGCCCTACCGCTCGCAGCACGATGCCTTCGTGCGGCGCTATCTGACTGCACGGGACAGCGCGCAGGCCCTGGGGCGGACGCGCGAGATAGTGGGGCTGCGCAAGGACGGCAGCAGCTTCCCGCTGGAGATATCCTTGTCCGAGGCGACTCAGCACGACCAACCACTATTCATAGCCGTGCTGCGCGACCTCACCGAGCGCCGTGCGGCGGAAGAGAACATGCGCCTTGCCGCCAAGGTATTCGACAACAGCGTGGAGGGGTTGCTGGTCACCGACACCAGCGGACGCATCGTGCGGGTCAACCGCGCCTTCAGCACCATCACCGGTTATGCGGAGGAGGAAATCATCGGCAAGACACCGGCCATGCTCAAGTCCGGGCGCCATGATGAAGATTTCTACCAGACCATGTGGGCGCGCCTGCGCGCAGAGGGCAAGTGGCAGGGCGAGATATGGAACCGGCGCAAAAACGGGGAGGTGTACCCGGAGTGGCTGTCCATCAACATGCTGCCCGACGCCTCCGGCCAAGTCAGCCACTACGTCGGCATCTTCAGCGATATCACCGAGAAGAAGGAAGCGGAGCAGCGCATCTATCATTTGGCCTACTACGATCCGCTCACCGAACTGCCCAACCGCACCATGTTCCACGGCCGCCTGTTGCAGGCCATGGCCGAGGCCAAGCGCAACCGGCGCATGCTGGCCCTGCTGTACATTGACCTGGATCGCTTCAAGAACATCAACGACACCCTGGGTCACTTCATCGGCGACGAACTGCTCAAGGAAGCGGCGCGCCGCCTGTCGACCCATGTGCGTGAGTGTGACACCGTGGCCCGCCTCGGCGGCGACGAGTTCGTCATCATGCTCACCGACGTGCACCACGAGACCGACATCGTCCACATCGCGCAGCAGGCGCTGACGGCCATGGGCGCGGCCTTCCAACTTCAGGGCCATGAGGTATTCGTCACCACCAGCGTCGGCATCAGTGTCTATCCACAGGACGCGCAGACCCTCGACGACATGATCAAGTACGCCGACACCGCCATGTATCACGCCAAGGAGGCGGGGCGGAACAACTACCAGTTCTACCGCAGCGAGATGAACGCTTCCGCCTTCGAGCGGCTGGTGATGGAAAACAGCCTGCGCCGCGCCCTGGAGCGTGGCGAGTTCCAGCTTTACTACCAGCCGCAGAATGCGCTCCGCGACGGCCATATCGTCGGCGTGGAGGCGTTGTTGCGTTGGCATCATCCGGATCTTGGCATGGTGATGCCGTCGCAGTTCATCCCGGTGCTGGAGGAGACCGGGATGATCGTGCAGGTAGGGGAGTGGGTGCTGCGCAGTGCGTGCAATCAGATTGCTGCCTGGCAGGGGATGGACCTCGGTCCGCTGCGTGTGGCGGTGAATCTTTCGCCGCGTCAGTTCTGCCAGAGCAACCTGCTGCAAACCGTGCGTGATGCGCTGAAACACAGCGGTGCCGATGCCGCCTGGCTGGAACTGGAGATCACCGAGAGCAGCCTGATGGGCAATGCCGAGGCCAGTGCGTCAATGCTGCGCAAGCTGAAGGAACTGGGTATCTCGCTGTCGGTGGATGACTTTGGTACCGGCTATTCCTCACTCAGCTATCTCAAGCGCTTCCCCATCGATACCCTGAAGATCGACCAGTCCTTCGTGCGCGACGTGAACAGCAATGCCGATGACGCCGCCATCGCCGGTACCATCATTGCCATGGGCCACAGCCTCAATCTGCACGTGCTGGCGGAGGGCGTCGAGACCGTGGAGCAGTTGCAGTTCCTGCGTGAACAGGAGTGCGATCAGGTACAGGGCTATCTGTTCAGCAAACCGGTACCGGCCGAAGAGGTGGAGCAGATGTTGCGCGAGGGACGCCGGCTTGTGCTGGATGGGGGGAAGTAAAGCGGCACCTCCGCTCGGCGCAGGGTGTTGCCTCTCCCCCACGAGACGATGCGGCCTTCACCAGGATGTTTTCCCTTCATGCGGCAACTTTCGATTGAGGCGGGCACGATTTTTGACTAAAATCACGCGCCTTATGCGTATCACTCCGCCATAACACGTATTCCGGTTCTCTCCCGCGGATCCATTGTGTTCCGCGCACCGATACCGTTCCAGCCCCCGAAATTGTGCCGCCGTCGTGCTGATGGCGGCGAGTGTTGTATTTATCCAGGTTCCCGCTGCAATGATAAAATCCGTAAGAAATAGCTGGTTTTCTAATGTCCGCGGTGATGTGCTGGCCGGGCTGGTGGTGGCGCTGGCGCTGATCCCCGAGGCCATCGCCTTTTCCATCATCGCCGGCGTCGATCCCAAGGTGGGGTTGTATGCCTCGTTCTGCATCGCGGTAGTGATCGCCTTCGTCGGTGGCCGCCCTGGCATGATCTCTGCCGCCACTGGTGCCATGGCGTTGCTGATGGTGACGCTGGTGAAGGAGCATGGCCTGCAATACCTGCTGGCTGCCACTCTGCTCACCGGCGTGCTGCAGATCATCGCCGGCTACCTCAAGCTGGGATCGCTGATGCGCTTCGTCTCCCGCTCGGTGGTCACCGGCTTCGTCAATGCCCTGGCGATCCTGATCTTCATGGCGCAGTTGCCGGAGCTGACCAATGTCACCTGGCATGTCTACGCCATGACCGCCGCCGGCCTCGCCATAATCTATCTGTTTCCTTACATCACCAAGGCGATTCCTTCGCCGCTGGTGACCATCGTGGTGCTCACCGCCATCGCGATGGTGTTGGACATGGACATCCGTACCGTGGGCGACATGGGCGAGCTGCCCGACACGCTGCCCATCTTCCTCTGGCCTGATGTGCCGCTCACCTTCGAGACCCTGGCGATCATATTCCCCTATTCCCTGTCACTGGCCATCGTCGGTCTGCTGGAGTCCCTGATGACTGCCACCATCGTCGATGACCTCACCGACACGGGCAGCGACAAGAACCGCGAGTGCAAGGGGCAGGGCGTGGCCAACATTGCCTCCGGCCTGATGGGCGGCATGGCCGGCTGTGCGATGATCGGCCAGTCGGTGATCAACGTGAAGTCCGGCGGCCGCACCCGCCTGTCTAGCCTGACGGCGGGCAGCGTGTTGTTGCTGATGGTGGTGTTCCTCGGCGAGTGGGTGGCGCAGATCCCCATGGCGGCCCTGGTGGCGGTGATGATCATGGTGTCCATCGGCACCTTCAGCTGGCAGTCGCTGGCCAACCTGAAGAAGCATCCCGCCAGCACCAGCGCGGTGATGATCACCACGGTGGTGGTGGTGGTGGCCACCCACAACCTGGCCTACGGCGTGTTCGTCGGCGTGCTGCTGGCGGCGATGTTCTTCGCCAACAAGGTGGCGCAGTACAAGTACGTCAGCTCCGAACTGAGCGCGGATGGCCTGACCCGCACCTACAAGGTGGTCGGTCAGGTATTCTTCGCCTCGGCGGACAAGTTCGTCGACTCCTTCGATTTCAAGGAGGCCATCGACAAGGTGGTCATCGACCTGTGCCAGGCCCACTTCTGGGATATCACGGCGGTGGCCGCGCTGGACAAGGTGGTGCTCAAGTTCCGCCGCGAGGGCACGGCGGTGGAGGTGGTCGGCCTCAACGAGGCGAGCGCCACCATCGTCGATCGTTTCGCCGTACACGACAAACCGGAAGCCGTAGACAAGCTGATGGGCCACTGAGGAGAACAACAACATGACCCATGTGATCGCCTGCATCGACGGTACGCCCGTCACCCCCGCCGTTTGCGACTACGCCGCCTGGAGCAGCCTGCGCCTGGATGCGCCGCTCGTTCTGCTGCATGTGCTGGACAAGTCGGAATACCCGGTCAAGAGCAACCTCACCGGCAACATCGGCCTCGGCAGCCGCGAGGCCTTGCTGGAGGAACTGGCCGCGCTGGACGAAAAGCGTGGTCGGCTCGCCCTGGAACAGGGGCGCCTGCTGCTGGAAGAGGCGCAGCACCGCGTCATCAACGATGGCGTCGCCAATCCCGTCACGCGTCAGCGCCACGGCAGTCTGATCGAAACCCTGGTGGAAATGGAGCCGGACACCCGGCTGCTGGTGCTGGGCAAGCACGACGAGAATCTCAACGAACACATCGGCAGCCGTCTGGAGAACGTGGTGCGCACCTTGCACCGGCCGATCCTGGTCACCACCGATACCTTCCGCCCGCCGCGCCGGATCATGATCGCCTTCGACGGCAGCGAGACCACGCGCAAGGGCGTGGAGATGGTCGCCGGCAGCCCGCTGTTCCGCGGCCTGCCCTGCCATCTGCTGATGATCGGCGCCGACAGCAAGGCCAACCAGGGCCAGCTCGCCTGGGCGCGTGACTGCCTGGAGGCCGCCGGCTTCGAGGTCCACACCGCCCTGCGCAGCGGCGACGTGGAACGCACCCTGTGCGACTACCGCGCCGAACACGACATCGACCTGCTGGTGATGGGCGCCTACGGCCACTCGGTGATCCGTCGCTTCCTGGTCGGCAGCACCACTACCAGCGTCATGCGCAACGCGACGGTGCCGGTGCTGTTGCTGCGGTAGGCGAAATGTAGGTTGGGCTGACGCAGGAAGCCCAACGAGCAGGCGGTAGGTAGGGCCTCGTACCTCAGCCCAAGCTACCGCGCTGACCGAATCCAGTTCACGCCAGTCTCGTAGGATGGGTGGAGCGAAGCGAAACGACACCCATCAGATCGTTCTGGCCGCAGTTGTTCTCCGTAGCTTGGTGGTGGTTGCTACCATGTGAGACCTGACCCCGCTTCCGCGTGTATAAAGTAAAGAACTGACCCCTTGCACCGTGCACTGACCCCTTGCACCGTGCAGACCCCTTGCACCGTGCACCGCTTGCACCGGTGGAACGGACCCCTTGTACCGGTGGAACGGCGGTACTGGAGTGCCCACAACGCGGTGGCCAAAAAGACTTGACCACTACACAGAGCTGCGGTGCAAATGCCGCGTGCAGCGTGTCCTCAAATATGATTCCGCAACATCAACTCTCTTGGGTGCGGCGCCAGATAGATCTGCTGCGTCACGTATTCGTTGGGATGGCGCCGGAAGTGATGGTTGAGCAGGGTGATGGGAACGATGAGCGGGACTGCGCCCAGGCGGTAGGCATCGATGATCTCCAGCAGTTCGGCCTTGTCTTCGCTGTCGAGTTGTTTCTTCAGATAGCCCATCAGGTGTTGCAGCACGTTGGTGTGGCGCTTGCGCGTGGCGGGGTGGGCCAGCGCGGCCATGAAGCCGTGGATGTAGTCATGGGCCAATGTGTTGATCTCGGCGCTGCCGGCCTGCGCCACCAGGCGACCGAGGGCGCGGTAGTGTTCGGCGCCGTGGCTCATGAGGATGAGCTTGTGGCGGGCGTGGAAGTCGACCAGCCGCGCCGGGGTGATGCCTTGTGCTTCCAGTTGTTGCCAGCGGTGGTAGGCGAACACGCGCTCGATGAAGTTTTCCCGCAGCACCGGGTCGCCGAGGCGGCCTTCCTCTTCCACCGGCAGCAGCGGGCGGCCGGTCATCAGTTCGCGGGCGTAGAGGCCGCGGCCGAGTTTTGGTACGCCCTTGTCCTGGTACACCTTGACCCGCTCCATGCCGCAGGAGGGCGACTTGCTCTTCAGCAGGTAGCCGGCGAGGGGCGGCAGTTCCCTGGCCATGCGCTGGCCGTAGTGTTCCAGCGGGGCGGTGACGTCGCGGCTGGGGTCGAGCACGCCCACGGCGCGCGGCCGGGCCGGATCGCCGACCAGGCGCAGGGTGGGGCGCGGCACGCCGAGGCCGATGGCGACCTCGGGGCAGACCGGCACGAAGTCGAAGTATTGGCCGAGGGTGTCGCGGATGTAGGTGTCCAGCTTGTGGCTGGCGTCGAAGCGCACCTTCTCGCCCAGCAGGCAGGCGCTGATGCCCAGGCGGATCACGGGGCTTTCCGGCGAATTTTTGATATTTGTCATTGGCGGACACATATAGAGGCGTTAACGTTACGCCCATCGTATTCAGGAGCCTCCTTTCATGTCCAATCCCATTGCCGCCGGAACCCTGTATTCCGATCTGGTCGAAGTCCTGCCCGACGGTTCCGCCCGCCTGCCCGAGGCGGTGCATCCCATGGCCGATCTGCTGGAGCTGTCCGCCGAGCAGGTGCTCTCCCGCTTCAAGGAGAGCCAGCAGGCCGACTTCAGCCGTGTCATCCGGGAGCTGGAAGACCCGGCCAATCCGCTGTATCAGATGTTGCACGAGCTGCGCGCTCTGGCCGCTGCCCAGCCCGGCAATCCGTTTCCGGATAATCGCCTGTTCGAGGCGGGCGCCTTGCGGGCGATGTTCCTCGATCTGCACGACCACGTGATGGACCATCCGGTGTGGCGCCACCCGTTCTTCGTGCGGGTGTTCGAGGGCCGCTTCACCCAGCCGCAGCTTGTCACCTTCGCGCTGCACTACTTCAACCAGATCAAGAACACGCGCCAGTGCGTGGCGCTGTCGCTGGGGCGCTTCTCCGGCGTGATGGCGCTGCCCTACGGCGTGCTCAATGAGCGCCTGTCGGAGCTGACCCAGATCGTGTTGGCGCAACTGGTGGCCGACGAATACGGCGTCGGCAGTCACAGCGTCGAGGACTATCCCTCCATGGGCGGGCTGTTCCAGTCCACCACCCACATCGTCATGTACCGCCAGTTGTTCGAGGGCCTGGGCATTCCCTTCGAGCAGCAGGACATCGCCATGCTGCCGGGCGTGGCCGACAACGTGCTGACCCAGCGCCTGGTGGCCGGCAGCGAGGAGTTCACGCCGCTGGAGTCGCTGGCGTCGGTGGGGCTGGGCATGGAGTGGGGTGTGCCGGAGTTCTTCAGCCTGCTGCTCGGCGGCATGATCCGTTTCGCCAAGGACCATAAGGTGCCGCTGACGCAGCGCCACCTGTTCGTGTTCATCGCCCATGTGCGCTACGACGTGCTGCACGCCATCGCGGTGATGCTGGTGACCAGCTTCTTCGTGCGCGGGCACAAGGATATCGACGCCATCAAGAACGCCACCAACACCCTGATGGCCGGGCGCTACGGTATGATGACCGAGCTGTACCGGTATGTATTCGGCGAGTCCTGCCCGGCGCTGGCCGACATCGGCCTGCACCCGCGTTACCACCTGCGCGACCGCCGCATCGAGACGGCGCTGCGCCGCGCCCGTGGCCAGGTGGCGGAGGGGACGGTACAGGATGTGGCGGCCTACCGCACCAAGCAGGAAACACCTTACGTATTTGCCGCCGGGGCCTGAACCCGGCGGTAATGCCCCGCTTTCTGCTGAGGGGATCGCGGTTTTTCTGTTCTTTCTGAACTATAAGTTTCCCTGCGCCCGGGGGCGGCGATGCCGCGGGCGGAATTTACACAACAAGCAACAGGGAGATTCAACATGCGTATCGTTTCTTGGATATTGTCGCTGGGTTTGCTGGTCACCGCGGTGCCGGTCCTGGCGCAGGGCGTGGCGGCCAACGGCCAGTGGGAGGTGGCGCGCGCCATCGTGACCAGCGGGATCAGCGAACGTGAGCCGGTGGATGAGACCAGCCAGATCACGGGGGACTCCGCCCAGGTCTATTTCTTCACCGAGCTGCGCGGCATGCAGGGGCAGCGCGTGGTCCATCGCTGGGTACACAATGACACGGTGATGGCCGAGGTCGGTTTCGATGTGAACGGCCCGCGCTGGCGTGTGTGGTCGAGCAAGAACATGATGCCGGAATGGGCGGGTAACTGGCTGGTGAGCGTGGTGGACGGCAACGGCGAGGTGCTGGTCAGCCGCGAGTTCAGCTACGGCCAGTAAGCCGGAGGTGGCGCAGCGGTGTCCGGCAACTCTGCCCGATACCGCTGCGCTCCATGCACCCTACGGCCTGCTCAGTGCGTCGTCGGCAGGTCCGGCTCCGGCGCATCGTCCGGCCCCTCGACATTCTGATAGCCCTGGCAGTATTCGCTTGAGGTCAGCCACGCCTCCAGTGCCGCCGCCGGCAGCGGGCGGCTGATGAAATAACCCTGCGCCGCATCGCAATCGAGGATGCGCAGCAACGCCAACGCCTCATCGCTTTCCACGCCTTCCGCGATCACTTCCAGCCCCAGGTTGTGGGCCAGATCGATGGTGGAGCGCACGATCATCGCGTCGTTGTCGTCCTCGTTCATCTGCATCACGAAGGACTTGTCGATCTTCAGCTTGTCCACCGGCAACTGCTTCAGATAGGACAGCGAGGAGAAGCCGGTGCCGAAGTCGTCGATGGCAATCTGCACGCCGATGTCATTGAGCTTTTCCAGTGTGGCCAGGGCGCGGGCCGGGTTGGCCATCATCGAGCTTTCCGTGATCTCCAGCACCAGCCGCCAGGGCTGGACGCCCCACTTTTTCAGCAGGCGGCCCACCTCCAGGGACAGGGCCGTGTCCTGCAGGTTGTAGGCGGACAGATTGACGGCGATGGTGCCCACCGGCAGGCCGTGATGGTACCAGGCTGCGGCCTGGGCCAGGGACTGATCCAGTACCCAGTAGGTGAGGTGGCGAATGAGGCCGGTCTGCTCTGCCACCGGAATGAAATCGTCGGGCGAGATGTAGCCCAGTTGCGGGTGTTGCCAGCGTAGCAGCGCCTCGACGCCGCTGAACATGCCGCTGTGCAGATCGATCTGCGGCTGGAAATGCAGCGACAGATGTTCGTTGCCGATGGCGCTGCGCAGGTCGCTGGCCTGGGCCAGACGCTGCATGGTGTAATGGTCCTGGGCTGGGTCATAGAGGGCGATGCCGTTCTTCTCCCGCTTCGCCACGTACATGGCCACGTCGGCGCGGCGCGATAGCTCCTGCGGCGTCTGGGCGTGCAGCGGGTAGAGGGCCATGCCGATGCTGCCGGCCAGGTACAGGCTCTGCCCGGCCACCTCGAAGGGTTGATCCAGCAGGCGCAGGATGCGGCCCGCCATGTGGCGCGCCTCGGCCTCATCCACCTGTTCCAGCAGCACCGCGAATTCGTCGCCGCCGAGACGGGCCACGGTGTCGCTATCGCGCACTTCGCGCCGTATGCGCTCCGCCAGTTGTTGCAGCAGGCCATCGCCGATGGGATGGCCCAGGGTGTCGTTGATCTCCTTGAAGCCGTCCAGGTCCATGATCAGCAGGGCCAGCCCGCCCTGGCCGATGCGGCGCAGGTGGTGGATGGCCTGCTGTACGCGATCCTGCAGCAGTACGCGGTTGGGCAGGCTGGTGAGGGCGTCGTGCATGGCCTGATGTTCCAGGGCCTGCTGCCGGTCCATGACCTGGCGGCGCATTTCCTTGAAGGCATCCACCAGATGCTGGGTTTCTTCGGTGGCGGGCAAGGGCAGTAGCAGCTCGCGCTTGCCGTGGGCCTCATCGCGCAGGGCGCGCGCAACCAGGGAGATGGGGCCGAGCACGTAACGCTGGAACAGGAAGAAACCGAGCAGCATCAGGACCAGAGCGCCCACCGCCAGCAACCAGATGCTGCCGATGACATTGCGCGACGCCTGCAGCAGATAGGACACCTCGGCGGCGGCAGACTCCTCCAGGTGCCGATCCAGTTGCTGTAATTGTTGCCACAGGGGAGTGAAGATGCCGGTGGGGGGGAGCCCTTCCCCCTGCGGAGGATGCTCCATCAGTTGATCGAGCTTGCCGTGCAAGCCCTGCAACTCCTGGTTCAGGTCGGCGAGGTCGGCGGCCAGAGGATGGGGCAGGGCCTGAAGTCGGCGCTGTTGGGTGTGGACCGCGTCAACTGCATGGAACACGGCCTGGCGGCGTTCCGCCGACGGTGCCCAGAAGTAGACGGTGAGTGAGCGCTCCACTTCGAGCACTGCATCGCGCAACGCCCGGCTGTGGGCGGCGGTCTGCTCCCGCAATTCGATGCTGGCGGTGCGTTCACTGCGCACGGCTGTGATGTAGTGCTGCAGCAGCAGGGCGCAGATCGTGAGGAGAGCGGTGAGTACGAGGGTCGCGGCGATATAGCGATTGCGCAGGCTGGTCAGCCGGCAGAGGCGTAGCGGAGAGTTGGCTATTTCCGTGCGCTTCATCAAGTTTCTAGGTTCTTGTCGTATCTGTCTGATTTATACGGCTTCAGTATAAAACCCGCGCGCTAGCATAGGCGGCGCAGACACAAGAAGTCAAAGACAAATGTATGACAAATCCGCAACGCGGCCGAGGGTGGTTTTCTGTGGCGGAATATTCGGACTACTATAGGCATGTGTACCTGAAGTGGAGGTGTGACATGGCTACAGCGATCAACCCCGAAATTGGTGCCTGGTACAAGAACCTCGAAGGCGAGTCGTTTGAGGTCATTGCCATCGATGAGCAGGAAGGTATCGTGGAGATTCAATATTTCGACGGCGCAGTGGAAGAGCTGGATACGGATACCTGGTACGAAATGGAATTGATGCGGCGCGAGGCGCCGGAAGACTGGTCCGGCCCCTTCGATGACCTGGAGAAGGACGACTTCGGCGACACCGAGATGGTGCGCCATCCCGAGGACTGGTCCGGTCCGCTGGATACGCTGGAGTGGGAGGAGTAATCCTCCACGACGAGTCCGCCGCGGCTGCGCCCGACCCTCACGGTCTGCGGCGCATGTTGCTGGATATCGACCGCGAGTTACGCTACACGCGCGACTACATCGGCCAGGAGGCCTTCAGCGAGCGCGTGCTGGCGGCGATGGCCGCGGTGCCCCGCCATTATTTCGTGCCGGACGAGTTGCAGGACGCGGCCTATGACAACGGCCCCCTGCCCATCGGTCACGGCCAGACCATCTCTCAGCCCTATATCGTCGCCCTGATGACCGACCTGCTGCGGTCGCGCCCCGATGATGTCGTTCTCGAAGTGGGCACCGGCTCCGGTTATCAGACCGCCGTGCTGGCGCGGCTGGTGCGCCAGGTCTACAGCCTGGAGGTCGTGGCGGCTCTGGCCGGCGCCGCGGCGGAGCGTCTGCATCGTCTCGGCTGCCGCAATGTCGAAGTGCGCCACGGCGATGGCTACGCCGGGTGGCCCGAACATGCGCCCTATGACGGCATCATCGTCACCGCCGCCGCGCCCTATATCCCCGCCGCACTCATCGCACAACTCAAGCCGGGGGCGCGCCTGGTGATCCCGGTTGGCGATGTCGGCGGGCCGCAGCAATTACTGCTGGTGGAGAAGGATGCGGCGGGCGCGCTGAGTGAGCGTGCGGTATTGCCGGTGGCGTTTGTACCGTTGGTGCAAATGTAGGATGGGTTACGCTGCGCCCATCCTACAGGCCGCGTTCCAATTCAATTTGCCGTGTGATGCCGATGGCGGCGAGAAAATGTTCGTCGTGGGAGATCACCAGCAGGGTGCCGTGATAGTCATTGAGCGCCGCTTCCAGCGCGTGTATGGCCTCCAGATCAAGATTGTTGGTGGGCTCGTCGAGCAGCAGTAATGGGCAGGGACGTGGGCCGAGCAGGGCGCAGGCCAGCGCGGTCTTCAGGCGCTCGCCGCCACTCAGTTGTTGCACTGGCACCGTCGCGCAGTCCGCCGCCAGGCGCAGCCGCGCCAGGCGATGGTGGTAATCGCTTTCCTTCAGGCCGGGGGCGAGGCGACGGAAATTCTCCAGCGGTGACTGCGCCGCATCGAGCAGGGTGGTGTGCTGATCGATGAGCGCCCAGGGCTGATGCAGCCGCACGTGGCCGGCCTGCGTCGGCAGGTCGCCGATCAGCAACCTCAGCAGGGTGGACTTGCCGCTGCCGTTGGCACCGCGCAGCGCCAGACGTTCTTCCTGCAACACGCGCAGTTCGAGGTCGCGCAACAGCGGCCGCTCATAGCCGAAGCACACACCTTCTGCTTCTATCACCGTGCGTCCGCCGCACGCCTGCGGCGTGGACAGTTCGAGACGCAGATCGGCGAGCACCTCACAGCGCTGCTCCAATTCCTGCAAAGCAAGTGCTTGGCGCTGGACACGGGTGGCCTGGGTATCGGCGAGCCGCGCCGTACTGTGATCGCTGCGTTCCTTCTGCCGATCCAGCAGCAATTTGGATTGATTGGCGGCAGCGCGCTCACGCCGTCCCCGTGCCAGGCGTTGCTGCTGGCGTTGCAGTAGTTCCTGCTGCTGCTGGCGTTCGCGGCGCAGCGCCGCCTTGCCCTGGGCGATCTGTGCGGCCAGGTGTTCCTGTTCCTGGCGACGGGTCGCGGCATACGCGCTGTAGCTGCCGCTGTAACGGTGCAGGCCGAGGGTATCGAGGTGATGGATTTCCTGCACCCCTTCCAGCAGTGCGCGATCGTGGCTGACGAGCAGCAGTCCGCCCGGCCATTGGGCGATGAACGCGGCGAGTCGTCGGCGCGCCGCGCGGTCGAGATGGTTGCTCGGTTCGTCGAGGATGAGGTGGTCCGATGCACGCCACAGGACGGCGATCAGATCGAGCCGCGCCAATTCACCGCCACTCAGCCATCGGCTATCGGTATCCATCGCTAAATGATCGAGGCCGAAGCTGTTGAGCCACTGTTGCAGGCGTGGTAGCAGATCCCAGTCGTTGCCGACGAGTTCGAAGTCCTCCGGCGCACAGCTGCCATGTCCGATGCGCTCCAGCGCCTCCAATTGTGGCGCGCAGCCGAGCAGTTCGGCCACGCGGCCCTGGCCGGTGGTGCTGCGCTGCGCCACATAGGCGATGCTGCCGTAGCGTTCGATCTGGCCGTGCGCCGGTGTCAGTTGGCCGGCAAGGAGGCGTGCCAGCATGGACTTGCCGATCCCGTTGCGACCGACCAGTGCGGTGGCGCCGTGGTGCAGGACCAGATCAAGGTTGGAAAACAACACCCGGCCGCCGGGCAGTGAATAGCCGAGGTGACGGGCGTGCAGCCAGAGCGAGGAGTTAGAGCGTGATGACATGAACAAGCCCCCTGAGGTGGACCATGGAACACAGGGAAACCGGCGGCAGGGCCGGAAGGGACTTAGTTGTTCATGTCGGTGGCGGACTCCAGGAGAAAAGTGGGCGTAGTGTAATCCTGTTGCTGTGTCAGGCCAAGCAGGGCAGAAGTTGGTTCAACGTAGCCGCAGAAGAGTTGTCGTGCTATTGCACCACCGCCACCGGGCAACTGGAGCGCCGCATGTGCGGCAGCAGTTGCGCCGGATCGCCGGCCATGACCAGGAGGCGGCAATGATGCCGCCGGCCGCTGGCGATGAGGTGCGGCGGCGACAGCTCAGGCAACACCAGGTAGCTGGCGCGCAGGCCGCGGCCGGCGAGGTGGTTCGCCGCCGCCGTGCGCAGCGTCGTGGCCTGCTCGGCGGGGAGCAGCACCAGCAGATCGTTGCCGGCGAGATCGGCGGCGGTGTCGAGGGCGCGACCGGCGGCGGCGCTGCCATCGTAGGCAACGAGGATCGGCGTGGCCTCAGTGCGTTGCTGTCGGGTATCAACGCCGGAGCGGCCCAGCATCACCACGTCGCTGCCGCTGCTGGCGGCCAGCGTGGCGGTGAGTGCGCCCCGTTCGATGCGGAAGCTCCATTCCACACGATGGCGCAGGGCGTGGTTTTCCAGCAGACGGCGCACCTGTTCGGCCTGCGCGCGCAGGTCGCGTTCCAGTTGTGCCGCCTCCAGTCGCCGCGTCATGGCGGAACTGAGGGTGACCTCGTGGGCGAAGGGCAGCTGCGCCAGACGCAGCAGATCGCTGTTTTCCACGAACACGCCATGCAGCGTGCCCTGCACCAGGGCGGCGAGTTCTGCGGCCAGTTCCAGGCTGCTGGCATCTTGCGCCGAGTCGAGGGCGAGCAGGATGCGGCGCACGGCGCCGGCGGTGTCTTCAGTCGACATGGCGGGGTGGGGCGCCGGCATCGCTGGTGTCCGGCGCCGGGCTGTCGTCGCCCTTGTCCTTGCCGTGGTCGCCGAAGCTGGCGCGAATGTGGGCCATCTCGGAGAGACGGTGTTGCACGCGGCCGTTGACGCTGTCCTCAGGCCAGTTGCCATCGGCATCCTGTACCCCGGCGTCCGTATCCAGCAGCTGGCTGAGGGCCTGATCCACCGTCTCCACCGCATAGATGCGGAACTGGCCGTCGGCCACCGCCTGCACCACGTCCTGACGCAGCATCAGATGCTTTACGTTGCTGGCGGGGATCAGCACGCCCTGTTGGCCAGTGAGTCCCTTGAGACGACAGACGTCGAAGAAGCCTTCGAGCTTTTCGTTCACGCCGCCGATGGGCTGCACCTGGCCGTGCTGATTGACCGAGCCGGTGACGGCGAAGGACTGCAATATCGGCAGTCCGGCGATGGCCGAGAGCAGGGCGCACAGTTCGGCCAGCGAGGCGGAGTCGCCGTCCACCATGCCGTAGTTCTGTTCGAACACCAGGCTGGCGGACAGCGCCAGCGGGTGGTGGGTGGCGTAGCGCGCGGCGAGAAAGGAGGAGAGGATCAGCACACCCTTGGAGTGGATGGCGCCGCCCAGCTCCACCTCGCGCTCGATATCCACCACGCTGCCTTCGCCGATGTGCACGGTGGCGGTGATGCGCGAGGGCTGGCCGAAGGCGAACTCGCCCATGGACAGCACCGACAGGCCGTTGACTTGGCCGACCTTGGCGCCGCTGGTGTCGATCATGATGGTGCCGCGGCGGATCTCCTCCAACAGGTGTTCGCGCACGCGCGAGGAACGGTGGATCTGATGGTCGATGGCCTGTTCGATATCGGCGGCACCGACGACCTCATGGCCGGACTCGCCGGCCCAGTAGTCCGCTTCACGTAACACATCGGCGATGGAGCGCATGTGGGCGGTGAGGTGTTCGGTGTCCTCCACCAGACGCGAACCGTGTTCGATGACACGCGCCACGGCGTGGCGGTCGAAGGGGCGCAGCTTTTCCTTGCGTGTCAGGGTGGCGATGAGCTGGGCGTAGATGCGCTTGTTGTCGTCGTTGCGCGGAATGCGCCCCTCGAAGTCGGCCGCTACCTTGAACAGTTCGGCAAAGTCCGGGTCGTATTCGTGCAGCAGGTAATAGGTCATGCGGTCGCCGACAATCACCACCTTCACGTCGAGCGGAATCGCCTCCGGCTCCAGCGACACGGTGCTGACCAGCGACAGCATCTTCTCCAGTGACTCGATGCGGATCTCGCTGGAGTACAGTGCACGCTTCAGTCCCTCCCAGGCAAACGGATGTGTGAGCAGCTTGTAGGCGTCCACCAGCAGATAGCCGCCGCTGGCCTGGTGTAGGGCGCCGGATTTGATCAGGGTGAAGTCGGTGATCAGGGTGCCGAACTGGGCGATGTGTTCGGCGCGGCCCACCAGATTGAGATAGGTGGGATTGTCCAGGTAGACGATGGGGGCGCCCTCGGTGTCCTTGTTGTCTACCAGCACGTTGACCTGATAGCGATGCAGTGACTCGCCCTTGCCGTCGGGCATGCCTTCACCGCCGTCATCGCTGTGGACGAAGTTGCGCACGTTGTCGATGACATCCTGCTCCACCGTGGCCAGGTATTCCACCACCCGTGGCAGGTCGGCGTAGCGCTGCTTCACATCATCGATGAGATGGTTCACTGCCGCCTTGGTGGTTTCACGGTTGAGTTCCTTGACCTTCTCGCGCGTCTCCTTGCGCCAGAGCGGAATCTGACGGATGAGCGCCTGCAACTTCTCCTGCAGCGTGGCGACAACTTCTTCGATCCGTGCCTGCTCTTCCTTGGGCAGCTTCTCGAATTCGTCCGGCCCCAGCACCTCCTCATCCTTCATCGGGGCAAAGGCAAAACCGGATGGGGTACGGAACAGCTTGACGTTATGGCTGGCGGCCTCTTCGGCCAGGCCGCTGAAACCGTGTTCCTGGTGTTCCTTCAGCTCCTCTTCCAGCGCCTGGATGCGGCTGCGGTATTCCTCCCCTTCGAAGGTGGCGGGCAGCACCACGCCCAGTTCTTCCACCAGCTTTTCCATGTCGCGCTTGAGCGCGATTCCGCGGCCGGGCGGCAGGCGCAGGGCGTGAGGTTTGTGTGCCTGCTCGAAGTTGTTGACGTAGCACCAGTCGTCCGGCGTGGTGCGGCCGGCTGCCTTTTGTTCCAGGAACTGGCGCACCAGGGTGTGCTTGCCGATGCCCGGCGGACCCATCACGTAGAGGTTGTAGCCTTCACGCTGGATGTTGACGCCGAAGCGTACGGCACCGATGGCACGGTTCTGGCCGATGATGCCGGTGACATCCGGCAGTTCGGCGGTGGTTTCGAAACTGAACAGGCCGGGGTCACAGCGCCTGTACAGCGCTTCGGGTGCCAGCGGTTCGGGTTTGCTCATGGTTGTCTATTTTGTCTGGTGAGGAATAGGGACCACAGAGGGCACGGTGCTTATTTCTGGTCGTCACCCCAAGGGGGATGCCACGCAGCAGCTCCTTTTTCCGTGAACTCTGTGCCCTCCGTGGTCGGTGGTATCAGCCTACCTTGGGCAGGTGATCGAGCGCCTGACGGATGGCCTCTTCCGGATAAGCATAGTCTTCCAGCTCACCGGCGAAGTATTTGTCGTAGGAGGCCATGTCGAAGTGGCCGTGGCCGGAAAGATTGAAGAACAGGGTCTTGGCCTCGCCCGACTCCTTGCAGCGCAGCGCCTCGTCGATGCAGGCACGCACCGCGTGGCAAGATTCCGGCGCCGGGATGATGCCTTCGGCGCGGGCGAACTGCACACCGGCCTCGAAGGTGGCCACCTGCGGTACCGCCACCGCCTCGATCAGCCCCTCGTTATAAAGCTGCGACACGATGGCGTTGTCGCCGTGGTAGCGCAGGCCGCCGGCATGGATCGACGGCGGCATGAAGTCGTGGCCCAGGGTGTACATCTTGAGCAGCGGAGTCATGCCGACGGAATCGCCGAAGTCGTAGGCATAGTGGCCGCGGGTCAGGGTCGGGCAGGAGGAGGGCTCCACTGCCACCAGACGCACGTTCTTGCCAGCCGCCCTGTCGGCGAAGAAGGGGAAGGCCGCACCGCCGAAATTGGAGCCGCCGCCGCAGGGGGCGAAGATCATGTCCGGGTAGTCGCCCACCTTCTCGAACTGCTTCTTGGCCTCCAGGCCGATGACGGTCTGGTGCAGGATGACGTGGTTCAGCACCGAGCCGAGGGCGTAGTTGGTGTCGGCGCGGGAGGCCGCCTCTTCCACCGCCTCGGAGATGGCGATGCCGAGGGAGCCGGGATTGGTCGGATCCTTCTCCAGGATGCTGCGGCCGGCGTTGGTCATGTTGGTGGGGCTGGCGAACACCTCGGCGCCCCAGGTCTGCATCATGGAACGGCGGAACGGCTTCTGCTCGTAGCTCACCTTCACCATGTAGATGCGCACCTGCAGGCCGAACATCTGGCCGGCCAGGGCCAGCGAGGAACCCCACTGGCCGGCGCCAGTTTCGGTGACCAGGCGCTTGATGCCGGCCTGCTGGTTGTAATAGGCCTGGGCGATGGCCGAATTGGGCTTGTGCGAGCCGGCGGGACTGACGCCCTCGTACTTGTAGTAAATCTTTGCCGGGGTGCCCAGCATCTGTTCCAGGCGGTGGGCGCGGAACATGGGCGAGGGGCGCCACAGGCGATAGATTTCGCGTACCTTCTCCGGGATGGGGATCCAGCGCTCGGCGGAGACCTCCTGCTCGATGAGCGACATGGGGAAGATGGCCGCCAGCGCGTCGGGGGTGATCGGCTTGCCGTCCGGGCCCAGCACCGGCGCCGGCGCATTGGGCATGTCGGCAACGACGTTGTACCAGTGAGTGGGGATTTCGTTCTCGTCGAGCAGAATCTTGGTCTGGGCCACGGTGATACCTCGTTGTTATGACGGCAGGGGGCGGACGCGCCTGGCGCGCCGGTCGTGCGGTTTTAGCCCATGCGGGAGGGCGGCGTCAAATGGCTGGGTCAATGATGGCGCACAAGACGCCGCAAAGGCACAATGGCGCAATTCGGCCTGGCTACTGGAGACCCCGCGTGATCCTCGACACCCTGGACAATTCCCACCGTTACACCGGCCTGCACCCCCTATTCGAGCGCGCCTTTGCCTATCTGCACCATTTGCCGGTGCAGCCGCCGCAGAGCGGGCGGCTCAATCTCGTCGGCGAGCACCTGGTGGCCATCTACTCGGCGGTGCAGGGACGGGCGCGCGATGCGGCGCAACTGGAATGCCATCGCCGCTACATCGACATTCAGTACGTCATTGCCGGCTGCGATGAAATGGGCTGGGCGCCGCTACAGGCCTGCCGCCAGCCGGTGGCGGCCTTCAGCAGCGAAAAGGACATCCAGTTCTTCCACGACACGCCGCACAGCTGGGTCACGGCCCGTGCCGGCAGCTTCTGCATCTTCTTCCCGGAAGACGCCCACGCCCCACTGGTGAGCGACGGACTGATCCACAAGGTGGTGTTGAAGATCGAGGTGTAAACCGGAGCTATCGCCTCTTGGGGGGCGTCAGACACCAGGCATACAGCGCGAGGATGGCCATCAGCACCACGCCGCCAAAGAGAAGGATGGCCACAGCGACCGGTGGGGCCACGATGAGAAACCAAAGCAGCGAGCCTGGTGCTGCCAATTGGTGCCATGCCACCAGGAGGGCGACGAGCATCCATAGGGCCCAGATTGCCCCATACCTCACACTGTGCCGGTCAAACAGCATGGCTGGTAGCCTCCGAAATTGGTGTAAGCGCTTCAATCACGGCTGGAGCTGGATCACGGTCTGAGTTTGTGCATTTCGCAGTAGGGCGGCCCGGGATTTGTCCGCCGTGCCAGCTGCCCCAGTCGTGCTACGCTTGCCCCATGGTTCGTATTTTTTTCATCTATCTGCGCCACTTCTGGCCGTTGATCCCTGCGTTCGTTGTCGCCCTGGGCGCCGGCTGGCTGTTCTGGGGCATGGACCCCTGGATATCGGTCATGCTGCCGATAGCCGCGGGCGTGGCGGTATTCGCGTTCTTTGCCTATGTCACGGCGTGGCTGGAGCCGCTCCTGAGGCGCTGATGCGCCCGCATCACCTTAGGATCGCGCCAGTGGGAATATCGGCCTCCGCCCCTCATTTGACGGGGCGCCCCGTGGCGAGCGCTTCGTTGATGGCGCTGATCGCTTTCTGTTCAGCCCAACCGAGAATAGATGGGCCTTCGTCAAATCGCTCGGTGTATGCCCTGATGGCCTCCATGAGCCCATACCCGTTGGAATAGTCGATGGGGCCGAATACCGTGTGCCACTTCTGGAGGATGCGCCGCTGATTGATGGATCGCGTCAGGCGCTTTTTGCGTGTCAGCACATAGTCGTCGCCGTAGGTAAGCAGGTGTCCATGTTGGGTCATTCGGAACGACGAACAACTGCGGCAGCACATCATGAGATAGTTCAACACTAACGCCATGCCCGGTGTGGCCAATGCCGGCGGGGCAGGGTAATCCTCCAGTCTTCCTGAATCATTGGCGTATCCATAGAACGATGCATAAACACCCGCCAATTCCAGGTCGAAGTGGCGTGCCACCGATGCGGCCTTGTCCGCATGCTGTGCGATGCCGTTCCAGCGATCGCCATATTCGTACCAGTGTTGTGTCTTCGAGCAGGGCAGGGCGGCATAGATCGCGTTGTCGGCGGAGCTTCCCAACAGATAGCCGAACGCCTCCAGTGGATACAGATTCCAGGAGTGCTTGGCGAGTTTTACCAGGGCTTCTCGGGATATCGTCAGCATGCTTGCAGTCCTTGCACGAGGATGCGCCATCTATAGCATAGCGGTTTGGCTCATGCGCTGAGCCCGGAGAATCGATGGGTTGCGCTGCGCTCCATCCATCTACGGGGCTGAATGCAGGGGCGATGCTGCTATGCGGGAACTTGCCAGGCATCGTTGCGGGCAAGTTCCTCATGCATCCACTCCGGATCCATATCTGCGCCATTAGGCCAAGTGAGGGCTCCGAGTTCGATACGCACCTGGCTGAATAACTGCTCGTCTTTGAGTGCAGCATAGATGCCTGCCCGCTTGTCCGTGACCAGTCGGGACATATCGATGATGCCGGTGGTGCCGTCGTTGCAGGTGACCGAAAGGCGATAGCCGGGTAGTACCTCGACGTTGCGCACCCGCCAGGGGGCCGCTGCCTCTACTCCAGTGGGGCGATAGTCTTGGGCAATTGCTTCGTTTGACATAGCTCCCAATCCTCCGTCAATTCGCTGCGGTGCTGCGCCGCCCATTCGAGCACCAGCGCCAAGGCGCGCTGGGGCAGGTTTTTGATAACCTCCAGGGTACGCATATCGATCAGCGCCTCGTATTCGCCGTAGAGGGCGTGGAAGTGAGGCGGCGCATGTTCCCGCCAGAACATCTGGATCTCCCGAAGAACTGGCTGACGGTTGGCATGGGCCGCGTACTTGCGGTTCAGTCTAGCAGTTACCGGCTGATCGGCTTGTAGCGGATGCGCTTGGGTTTGGCTCCTTCTTCGCCGAGGCGGCGTTTCTTGTCGGCCTCGTATTCCTGGTAGTTGCCGGCGAAGAATTCCCAGTGTGAGTCGCCTTCGCAGGCCAGGATGTGGGTGGCGATGCGGTCGAGGAACCAGCGGTCGTGGGAGATCACCAGCACGCAGCCGGCGAACTCCAGCAGGGCATCTTCCAGGGCGCGCAGGGTTTCCACGTCGAGGTCGTTGGAGGGTTCGTCGAGCAGTAGCACGTTGCCGCCCTGGATCAGGGTCTTGGCCAGGTGCAGGCGGCCGCGTTCACCGCCGGACAGGTTGCCGACGATCTTTTGCTGATCGCCTCCCTTGAAGTTGAAGCGGCCGATGTAGGCGCGGCTCGGCATCTCGAAGCGGCCGACGGTGAGGATGTCGGCTCCGCCGGAGATGGCGTCGAATACCGTCTTGTCGTTCTCCAGTCCTTCGCGGCTCTGATCGACGGAGGAGATTTTCACCGTCGGGCCGATGTCGATGCTGCCCGAATCCGGTTGTTCCTTGCCTTGCAGCATCTTGAACAGCGTCGACTTACCCGCGCCGTTGGGGCCGATGATGCCGACGATGGCGCCGGGCGGGATCTGGAAGCTGAGGTCGTCGATGAGCAGGCGCTCACCGAAGCTTTTGCTGACGTTCTTGAACTCGATGACCTTGTCGCCCAGGCGCTCGCCGGGCGGGATGAAGATCTCCTGCGTTTCGTTGCGGCGCTGGTACTCGATGGAGTTGAGTTCCTCGAAGCGGGCGATGCGCGCCTTGGACTTGGCCTGACGCGCCTTGGGATTGGAGCGCACCCATTCCAGTTCCTGCTTCATCGCCTTCATGTGGGCGTCGATCTGCTTCTGCTCTTTCTCCAGACGCTCTTCCTTCTGCTCCAGCCAGGAGGAGTAATTGCCTTTCCAGGGGATGCCGTGGCCGCGGTCCAGTTCCAGGATCCACTCGGCGGCGTTGTCGAGGAAGTAGCGGTCGTGGGTGACGGCGACCACGGTGCCGGGGAAGCGGGTGAGGAACTGTTCCAGCCATTCCACCGACTCGGCGTCGAGGTGGTTGGTGGGTTCGTCCAGCAGCAGCATGTCGGGCTTGGATAGCAGCAGCTTGCACAGGGCCACGCGGCGTTTCTCGCCACCGGACAGGTGTTCGATCTTCGCCTCCCAGGGCGGCAGGCGCAGGGCGTCGGCGGCGATCTCCATCTGGTGTTCGATGTCATTGCCGGCGGCGGCGATGATCGCCTCGTACTTGGCCTGCTGTTCGGCCAGCTTGTCGAAGTCGGCATCCGGCTCGGCGTAGGCGGCGTAGATCTCCTCCAGTTTGGTGCGTGCCTCGGCGATCTCGCCCAGGCCGGCCTCCACCTCTTCCTTCACCGTTTTGCTGGCATCGAGTTGCGGCTCCTGCGGCAGATAGCCGATGCGCACGCCGGACTGCCATTGCACCTCGCCGTCGAATTCCTTGTCGGCGCCGGCCATGATGCGCAGCACGGTGGACTTGCCCGAGCCGTTGAGGCCGAGCAGGCCGATCTTGGCGCCGGGGAAGAAGGACAGGGAGATATCCTTGATGATCTGGCGCTTGGGCGGGACGACTTTGCTCACGCGGAGCATGGACATTACGTATTGGGCCATGGCTGTCTGCTGTCAGTGAAGTTGCAAAGGGCGGCATTATACCCGGCCCGCCAAGGGGCGGGCAGAGCAGCGTAGAAAAAGGCTTGTGCCGGCGTGGTGGTGGCCATAGGATGGGGGCAGCCGTGTTCCCACCCAGGTGTATCCACCGCGATGGACGACTCACGCCATTCCCCGCCGGAGGCGGCTGCGCCCGAGATGAGCGTCGCCGGTATCCAGCAACTCGCCGATGCCATCGACGAAGCCTTCTGGCTGGCCGATAGCACCAGCGGCCGTCTGCTCCATACCAATCCCGCCTGCGAGAACCTGTGGGGACGCCCGGCGCCGCTCCTGTTCCGCGATATTCCCGCCTTTCTTGCCACGATACATGCCGAGGATGTGGCGCGAGTGGAGGCATGGCTGACGGCGGGATGGACTGGCCTCAACGGTGAATACCGCATCCAGCAGCCGGACGGCGCGGTGCGCTGGGTGCGCAGCCGCAGCTTCCCCATCCGGGATGCCGATAGCCGTCTTTGCCGCAGCGTGACCTTGTCCAGCGACATCACCGAGGCGCGCTTGCTGGAGACGCAGATGAAGCAGATGTCGCGCGCCCTGGAACAGACCGCCGATGCGGTGATGATCACCGACCGCGACGGGGTGATCGAGTACGTCAACGCTGCCTTCGAGGACATCACTGGTTACGCCAAGCAGGAGGTGCTGGGCCGCACCCCGGCGCTGTTGCGCTCCGGCTTTCAGGAGACGGACTTCTACCGCCAGATGTGGCAGCTGTTGCTCAACGGCCTGCCCTATAGCGAGGTGTTCATCAACCGGCGCAAGGACGGCGAGCTGTATTACGAGGAAAAGACCATCACCCCGGTACGGGATGAGCAGGGCAACATCACCCACTTCGTGTCCACCGGCAAGGACATCACCCGGCGCCTGGCGGCCCAGCAGCGGCTACACCGGGTGATGCATTACGACGCCATGACTGGCCTCGCCAACCGTATCCTGTTCGTCGACCGGTTGACGCATGCCCTGTTGCAGGCGCGGCGTCTGGGCTTGGCGGTAGGGGTGCTCCAGGTGGGGTTCGATCTGGGGGCCGTTGTCGGTGATGAGGTGGAGCGGGCGACGCTGGAGGGCTTTCAGGGATTGCTGGCCCAGCATCTGAAGGAGGTGGTGGCACCGGGGGACACGGTGGCGCGGCTGGGGCGGGACGAGTTCGCCATTCTGCACAAGCAACCCCTGCACGCCCAGGAAATGGAGCCGCTGGCCCGGCGCATCATGCTGGAGTTTGCCCAGCCCCTGCGACGGGATGGCTACGCGCTGTTCCTTACCCCGGCCATCGGCATCAGCCTCTATCCCGACGATGGCGAGGAAACCGAAGACCTGTTGCACAAGGCCGAAATCGCCATGCAGCGGGCGCGCGAGTGCGGCGCGCATTATGCGTTTTATCACCACCCCGCCGGCCCTGGCAGACCGCGCATCAACAGTTGAGTGGCATCGCGCGCGCCGCAGGGTATGATAGCCCCGGCCCTCCCTTCAGAATGCGCGGTGCTTGCCGATAGCGGACGGTAGGGGAAGGCCCGGCCCGCAGCGGGGAAGTCGGGTCAGTAGTAAGGAATATCTAAATAAACTAATAAATGACCACGGCCCAGTGCCGTGCGCCACTGTGGTGTTGAGGTAATACATGAATAAGCCGTCCGCTACCCGACAGATGTCCGTGCAGGCGAAAATCAATCTGGCCCTGCTACTGGTGCTTGGCCTAGTCATGACTGCTTCCCTGATGTTCGCCGCGAGTACCGAAAAGCGGCTGGTGCTGGAGGTGGTGGAGCAGCAGACCAAGGACGCGGCTGACTCCTATTTCGACAGTATCAACACCATGATGCTGACCGGCACCATGAACCAGCGCGATGTGCTGCGCAAAAAGATCCTGGCGCGCCCCGGTGTCATCGATGCCCGCATCATCCGCGACGAGGAAATCACCAAGATCTTCGGGCCCGGTTTTGACCATCAGGCCCCGGTGGACGATTTCGATCGCCGCGCCCTGGCCGGTGAGCAGATCATCGACGTGCGTAAGCAGAACGGCGGCCGTGTCCTTACCGTGATCAACCCTATTCATGCCGAAAAGGATTACCGCGGCACCAACTGCCTGATGTGCCACCCAGTGGCGGAAAACGCCGTGGTCGGCGCGGTGCGCATCAGCTATTCCCTCAAGGAACTGGACGAAGAGGTGGACCGCAATATCCTGGTTTCCGCCGGCATCCAACTCCTGCTGCTGCTCCTGGGCCTGGCAGTGATGGTTTATACCGTGCGCCGCGTGGTGATCAGCCGTATCAATGCCATGCGCTCCACCATGGAAACCATGGCCGAGAACGAGGATCTGACCCGCAGCGTCGCCATCCAGGCGGAGGATGAGGTCGGCGCCATGGGCCATGCCTTCAACCGTATGATCGAGAAGTTCCGCCACAGCCTGGAGGCGGTGTCCAGTGCCACCCACCGGCTCAACGAGGTGTCGGATCGTGTCTCCAATGTCGCCGAGGAGACGCTGAAGGTGGTGATGGATCAGCGCAGCGAGACCGATATGGTGGCCTCGGCGATGAATGAAATGAGTGCCACGGTACAGGAGGTGGCGCGCAATGCCAGCCAGACGGCGGCCGCCTCGCGGGGTGCCGATGACGAGGCCAAGAATGGCGCCTATGTGGCCACCGAGGCCTTGGGTGGCATCGAGGTGTTGATCCGCGACATCGAGAATGCCGCCAAGGTGATCCAGAAGGTGGAGGGCGACAGCGCCAACATCGGCATGGTGCTGGACGTGATCAAGGGCATCGCTGAACAAACCAATCTGCTGGCCCTCAACGCCGCCATCGAGGCGGCGCGTGCCGGCGAGCAGGGCCGCGGTTTCGCCGTGGTGGCCGACGAGGTGCGTACCCTGGCTTCGCGCACGCAGAAGTCCACCGAGGAAATCCAGACCATGATCGAGCGCCTGCAGGGGGGCGTGCGTGATGCGGTGCGGGCCATGGAGGCAGCGCAGACGCGGGCCCAGTCCGGTTCCGAACAGGTGGAGAAGGCGGCCGAGAGCCTGGGCATGATCGCCGGCGAGGTGGGCACCATCAATGATATGAATACCCAGATCGCCACTGCCGCCGAGGAGCAGAGCGCCGTGGCGGACGAGATCAACCGCAATATTTCCAGCATCAGCCACATGGCCGACATGACCTCGGAAGGGGCCAAACAGACTTCGCAGATCAGCGAGGAGCTGGTACGCCTCGCCAGCGAACTCAACCGCCTGGTCGGTCAGTTCAAGCTGTAGTCCTCTCTCGGGACGGGAACCCGGCGCAGCCGGGTTCCTCCCTCCGGCGCTTGAATCCTTTACCGCCCGCCCCATACCCGCTCTGGTATATTAGAGAACGCTAATATACAATGCGATGCAATCCGGCGCGGCATGTTCGCGCTTGTAACGTGGATTCACTATAGTTACCCAACTTTCGGTTTGATAACGATTTTCTCTGGAGGAACGGTTATGCGCATGAGGCGTCTGTTGATCGGTGGCATCGTCGCCCTGGCCGGGCTGGGCTCGGCGGCGGCGGAGTCGCAACTGCCCTTCGAGGTGGCCACGGCGGAGTCGCGCACGGTGGTGCGCGAGGCGGTGGTCAATGCGGTCATCGAGGCGGTGCAGCGTGCCACCGTGTCGGCACAGACCTCCGGCCGGGTGGTGGAGGTCAATTTCGACACCGATGATTACGTCACCAAGGGCAGCGTGCTGATCCGCTTCCGCGATGCCGAACAGCGCGCCGCGCTCAAGGCCGCCCAGGCCCGCTACAGCGAGGCCGAGGCGGAGTTTAACCGCATCAAGGACATCTACGAAAAGCAACTGGTGGCCAAGGCCGCCTTCGATCGTGCCGAGGCCGCCTTCAAGGCCGCCCGCGCCGGCCTGGACCAGGCGCAGGAGCAGATCGAGCACACCGTGGTGCGTGCCCCCTACAGCGGCATCGTGGTCAAGCGCCACATCGAGGTGGGCGAGGTGGCCAATCCGGGCCAGGCGCTGATGACCGGTCTGTCGCTGGAGCGGCTGCGTGCCGTGGCCGACGTGCCGCAGGCCCATATCGACACCCTGCGCAGCCTGTCGCGGGCGCGGGTGCTGGTACCGGACGGTGCCGGCAGCGTCGAGGGTACCAAACTGACCATCAGCCCCTATGCCGATGCGGTGTCGCACACCTTCAAGGTGCGCGTCGACCTGCCGCCCGGGCAGCACGGCGTGTATCCCGGCATGTTCGCCAAGGTGGCCTTCGCCGTGGGCGAGGAGGAGCGCCTGCTGGTGCCGGCGGCGGCGGTGGTGCATCGTTCCGAGGTGACGGCGGTGTACGTGGTGGGCGAGGGCGACCGCGTCACTCTGCGCCAGATCCGCGCCGGCCGCACTCTGTCCGATGGCAGCATGGAGGTACTGGCGGGCTTGGCCGCCGGTGAGCGCGTGGCGCTCGACCCGATCCGTGCCGGTATCCACCTCAAGGGACAGCGCGGGGGCAGCGGCTCATGAGCATGAAGCTGGGTATCTCGGGCAATATCGCCCAGCGTTTCCTCACCACCGAGATCACCCCGCTGCTGGCCCTGGTGGGCTTTCTGCTCGGGGTGTTCGCGGTGTTGATCACACCGCGTGAGGAGGAGCCGCAGATCAACGTCACCTTTGCCAATGTCTTCATCGCCTATCCCGGCGCCTCGGCCAAGGAGGTGGAGAGCCTGGTGAGCATGCCGGCGGAGCAGATCCTGTCCGAGATCGAGGGCGTCAAGCACGTCTACTCCGTATCGCAGCCGGGCATGGCGGTGCTCACCGTGCAGTATGAAGTCGGCGAGGATCGTACCGCCGCGATCGTGCGTCTGTACAACGCCATGTATTCCAAGGGTGATTGGCTGCCGCGCAACCTGGGCGTGGGCCAGCCGCTGATCAAGCCCAAGGGGATCGACGACGTGCCCATCGTCGCCCTCACCCTGTGGAGCGACGATGCGGCGGTGGGCGGTTACGAGTTGCAGCAGGTGGCCCATGCCCTGGAGACGGAGCTGAAGCGGGTCAAGGGCACACGCGACATCTACACCATCGGCGGCCCGGATCAGGTGGTACACGTGCAGTTCGACGCCGCGCGCCTGGCCGGTTACGGCCTGGCGCTGGATGATCTGCGCCGCGCCCTGCAATTGTCCAACGTAACCCAGCCGGCGGGCGCCCTGGTGCGCGACAACCAGGAGATCCTGGTGCAGGCGGGCACCTTCCTGTCCAGCGCTGATGAAGTGGCCGATTTGGTGGTGGGGGTGGCCAACGGGGCGCCGGTTTATCTGCGGGATGTGGCGCGGGTGACGCGCGGCCCCGATCAGCCGGAACAGTACGCCTGGTTTGGCACCGGGCCGGCGGCAGCCAGCAAGGGTATTGGTGCACAGGGCGTGCACCCGGCGGTGACCGTTGCGGTAGCCAAGCAGGCCGGCACCAATGCGGTAGACATCGCCAATCAGGTGATCGACCGTTTCGAGCAGCTCAAAGGCATTTTCGTCCCCGAGGGCGTGCACGCCACGGTGACGCGCAACTACGGCGAGACCGCCAACGACAAGGCGCAAAAGCTGATCTCCAAGCTGATCTTCGCCACGGCCTCGGTGGTGGCGCTGGTATTTTTCGCCCTCGGCTGGCGCGAGGCCTTCATCGTCGGCATGGCGGTGGTGATCACCCTGGCGGTGACCCTGTTCGCCTCCTGGGCCTGGGGCTTCACCCTCAACCGCGTGTCGTTGTTCGCGTTGATCTTCTCCATCGGCATCCTGGTGGATGATGCCATCGTGGTGGTGGAAAACATCCACCGCCACATGCAGATGGGCAACAAGTCGCTGCTGGAGGCGATCCCGCTGGCGGTGGACGAGGTGGGTGGCCCCACCATCCTGGCCACCTTCACCGTCATCGCCGCGCTGCTGCCGATGGCCTTTGTCACTGGCCTGATGGGGCCGTACATGAGCCCGATCCCCATCAACGCCTCCATCGGTATGCTGATCTCCCTAGCCGTGGCCTTCATCTTCACGCCCTGGCTGTCGCAGGTGATGTTCAAGAATCATCACGTGCCTCATCACGAGGAGCACAACGAGGACTGGCTGTACCGCCTGTTCAAGAACTACGTCGGCCGCTTCCTGTGCGGTGCCGAGGGGGCGCCGCGCCGGCGCAAGCTGACCCTGGCGATCCTTGGTCTGATCGTGATCTCGGTGGGGCTGGCCGGTGTCAAGCTGGTGGTGCTGAAGATGCTGCCCTTCGACAACAAGTCGGAATTCCAGGTGGTACTGGACATGCCGGAGGGCACCAGCGTGGAGCAGACCGCGCGTGTGCTGTCCGAGCTGGGTGAGTACCTCGCCAGCGTGCCGGAAGTGAGCGACTATCAGGTCTATGCCGGAACCGCGGCACCCATCAACTTCAATGGCCTGGTGCGCCAGTATTACCTGCGCCAGGGCGCCAATGTGGGCGATATCCAGGTCAATCTGGTGGCAGCCGCTGAGCGCAAGCGCAAGAGCCACGACATCGCCCTGGCCGTACGCGCGCCCTTGCAGGAGATCGGCCGGCGCCACAACGCCAATGTGAAGATCGTGGAGGTGCCGCCTGGCCCGCCGGTGATGGCGCCGCTGGTGGCGGAGATCTATGGCCTGGACTACGAGGGCCAGATCCGCGTCGCCAAGGAAGTACGTGCCGTGTTCGAGGGCACGCCCGACATCATCGATGTGGACGACAGCGTCGAGGCGCCGCAGCGCAAGCTGATCGTGCGCGTGGATCAGCAGAAGGCGGCCCTGCTCGGCGTGGCGCAGCAGAGCGTGGTGGCGGCGCTTGCCACGGCGCTGTCCGGTGAGGACGCTTCCTATCTGCATGGCGAGCACTTCAAGTATCCGGTGCCCATCCGCCTGGAGTTCCCGGTGGCGGCCAAGGCAGATATCGGCTCCCTGCTCGACCTGCGCGTGCGCAGCCAGGGTGGCCAGCTGGTGCCGCTGTCCGACATCGTCAGGGTGGAGGAGAGCACGCGCGAGCATGCTATCTACCATAAGGACATGCTGCCGGTGGTGTTCGTCACCGGCGATATGGCCGGCAAGCTGGACAGCCCGTTGTACGGCATGTTCGACATCTTCGGCCAACTGGCGGACCGCGCACTGGGCAACGGCGAGGCACTCAAGCAGTATCTGATCAGTCCGCCGGTCAACCCCTACGAGTACAGCCTGAAGTGGGACGGCGAGTGGCAGGTCACCTACGAGACCTTCCGCGACATGGGTCTGGCCTATTCGGTGGGGCTGTTGCTCATTTACCTGCTGGTGGTGGGGCAGTTCCGTTCCTACCTGGTGCCGCTGATCATCATGGTACCGATTCCGCTCACCATCATCGGCGTGATGCCGGGGCATGCCCTGCTCGGCATGCAGTTCACCGCCACCTCGATGATCGGCATGATCGCCCTGGCCGGCATCATCGTGCGCAACTCGATCCTGCTGGTGGACTTCATCAATCAGCAGGTGCGCGAGGGTATGGAGTTCGAGGAGGCGGTGATTCGCTCCGGTGCGGTGCGCGCCAAACCCATCGTGCTCACCGGTCTGGCGGCCATGCTGGGCGCGTTCTTCATCCTGGACGACCCGATCTTCAGCGGTCTGGCCGTGTCGCTGATCTTCGGCATTCTGGTTTCCACCATCCTGACCCTGGTGGTGATTCCGGTGATGTATTACGCGTTTATGCGCAAGCGTTTGGATAGCATCATCAACGGGCCGGCCTAGGCCGGCGGCTTAATCGCTCCCCCCCCAAGGATGTGGGGGAGGGAGCGGATGTGCGCAGCCCACATACCTCGTTCACCTGCCGCCGCCAAGGCAAATACGCCTCATCACATCCCCCTTCCCCGTTGTGGATATACGGTTGCCGTTGTTTCGTACCATGCGGATAAAGTATTCTTGCCGCTTATCTATGCATTAATCAGGTTTTGCCGCCCCCACGGCTTGAGGATGTCATGGCCGACAGACGTTTACAGGTATTTCACACGGTTGCCCGCCTGCTCAGTTTCACCAAGGCGGCGGAGCATCTGCACATGACCCAGCCGGCGGTCACCTTTCAGGTGCGCCAGTTGGAGGAGCATTTCAATACCCGCCTGTTCGACCGCACCCACAATCGCATCAGCCTGACCGCCGCCGGCGAGCGGGTCTACCAGTATGCCGATCGCATTTTCACCCTGTATGGGGAGATGGAGAACTCGGTGCGTGAGCTGACCGGCGAGGTGAGCGGTGTGTTGCTCATCGGCGCCAGTACCACGATTGCCGAATACATGTTGCCGGCGCTGTTGGGCGACTTCAAATCCAAGTATCCGGACGTGAACATCCGTCTGCAGGTGGCCAATACCGACCACATCGTTTCTCTGGTGGAGAACAACAGTATCGACCTGGGCGTGGTCGAGGCACCGGTTGCCAACAAAAACCTGGTGGTGGAAACCTGCCGCATGGACCAGATGGTGCTGATTGTGCCCAAGAACCATCCCCTGGCACGGGAGCGCTCGGTGCCCATGAGCCGCATCGTGGATTATCCATACATTTGCCGCGAAGAGGGGTCCGGGACGCGTGAGGTGATGCTGGAGCATCTCAATGCCGGCGGCATCGAATCGTGTAATCTCAACATCGTTATGGAACTGGGCAGCCCCGAGGCGGTGAAGGGCGCGGTGGAGGCGGGCATGGGCATTTCCATCATCTCCCGCGCCACCATTGCCAAGGAGCTGGCCCTGGGCACCCTGGTGGCGATCAATATCGACCCGCCCATGGAGCGCCCCTTCTCCTTCGTGCACCAGAAGCAGAAGTTCCGTCTGCGCGCCATCGAGAAGTTGCTCGATTTTGCCCGCGCCTATTGCAAGGATCACCCCGGCGCAGGTCTGTAAGCCATGGCCAAGGATGACGCCCGCCTGGTGCAGCTGTTCAATCGCTTGCCTACCGCCCAACGCGAGACGCTGTTGGCCTTCGCCGAGTTTCTGGTGTCGCGCAGTGCCGTGCCGCTGGATATCACTCCCAAACCCACCGAACGTCCGGCGGAGGAATCGGTGGTCGGCGCCATCAAGCGCCTGTCCGCCAGCTATCACATGCTGGATCGCTCCAAGATGCTGCACGAGACCTCGGGCCTGATGACCGAGCACCTGATGCAGGGACGTCCTGCCGCCGAGGTGATCGACGAGCTGGAGGTCCTGTTCCGTCGTCACTACCAGAAGCAATTCGGTGATGGCGCATGAATCTGATCACGCGCTGGTTTAACCGCTATTTCTCCGATCCGCAGGCCATCATCCTGGCCGTGCTGCTGCTGGTGGGGTTCGGCGCGGTGTTTTTCTTTGGTCACATGTTGGCGCCGGTATTGGCGGCGATCGTCATTGCCTATCTGCTGGAGGGATTGGTTCGGATCATGGTGCGCCACGGCTCGCCGCGTCTGTCGGCGGTGATTCTGGTGTTCCTGGCCTTCATGACCTTTCTGGTGTTCCTGCTGTTCGGCGTGACGCCGCTGTTGTGGGCGCAGACGGTGGAGCTGGCACGTGAGCTGCCGGCCTACATCAATCAGGGACAGCAGGCCCTGCTGCAATTGCCGCAGCACTATCCCATCGTTTCGGAGGACCAAGTGGCGGAGTTGCTGCAGGTGATCCGTGCCCAGAGCCTGGGCTTTGGTCAGCGTCTGCTCACCTATTCGCTCACCTCGTTGCCTGGCGTCATCACCATCCTGGTCTACGTCATCCTGCTGCCGCTGCTGGTGTTCTTCTTTCTCAAGGACAAGGAGGCGCTGGTGCGTTGGATCAGCGGCTTTCTGCCGCGGGAGCGCCATCTGGCGGAACAGGTGTGGGGCGAGGTGGACGTGCAGATTGGCAATTACGTGCGCGGCAAGTTCTGGGAGATCCTCATCGTCGGTCTGGTGACCTCGGTGACCTTCGTGCTGATGGACCTGAAGTATGCGGTGTTGCTCGGCGTGCTGGTGGGGCTGTCGGTGGTGGTGCCCTACATCGGTGCCGCGGTGGTGACCCTGCCGGTGGCGCTGATCGCCTGGTTTCAGTGGGGCTGGAGTTCCGAGTTTGCCTGGCTGATGGCGGCCTACGCCATCATTCAGGCTCTGGACGGCAATGTGCTGGTGCCGCTGCTGTTCTCCGAGGTGGTCAACCTGCATCCGGTGGCGATCATCGTCGCCGTGTTGCTGTTCGGTGGCCTGTGGGGCTTCTGGGGCGTGTTCTTCGCCATTCCGCTTGCCACCCTGGTCAACGCCATCATCCGCGCCTGGCCGCGGCCGGGCGCGGATGCTCCGCCCGCGACCACAGCGCCGGGCCAGTGATCTGCGTTGCAGTCATGTTGTAGCGGCAGCAATAAAAAACGCGCCACAAGGCGCGTTTTTTATTGCTGCCATAGGCGTAATGCGCTGCCGTCAGGCAGTACAGGCCTCTGATGAGAGGATGCGCAAGAGGTATTCGCGGCGCTGCAGCAGTTTGGTGTAGATATCCGCGCTCCAGCGCTCCGCCTCATGCGGGCTGCGTGGGTTAAGTTTGTCCCGCTCACTGCGGAACTGTTCGATTTCTGTGCGCAGGCGTTGTTCGATGGCGTGCCTGTTCTGGCGGTAGGTTTGCTGCAACTGTTGTACGGCGACGGTGGGGTCTTGGTACATCTCCTGCTCCCTCCTGGTATGTCACTTGTTGTTGTGACGGCCATTTCCTGATTCCGGTGCAGTATGACCGGTGCCGGTGACAATCAAGTTACATAGCGAGCGGACAGGCCGGTGCGAACGCCTTCACAAAAACCAAGGATTTTGCTTTGTTACTGCCGCGGCCGGGACGTCCCTGTCCCTGATGGCCACTCTCGGACCTACAGCACTTCGGAGGCGTAGTCGGCCAGGCGCGAGCGCTCACCACGGGTGAGGGTGATGTGGCCGGAGTGCTCCCAGTTCTGGAAGCGGTCGACCACGTAGGTGAGGCCGGAATTGGTCTCGGTGAGGTAGGGCGTATCGATCTGGGCGACGTTGCCCAGGCACACCACCTTGGTGCCGGGGCCGGCACGGGTGATCAGGGTCTTCATCTGCTTGGAGGTCAGGTTTTGCGCCTCGTCGATGATGAGGAACTTGTTGAGGAAGGTGCGGCCGCGCATGAAGTTGAGGGAGCGGATCTTGATGCGCTTGTTGAGCAGTTCCTGAGTGGCGGCGCGCTCCCAGTCGTTGTTGTGCTCGGACTGGGTTAGCACTTCCAGGTTGTCCATCAGGGCGCCCATCCACGGCGTCATCTTCTCCTCTTCGGTGCCGGGCAGGAAGCCGATGTCCTCGCCCACTGGGACGGTGACTCGGGTGACGACGATTTCGTTGTAGCGTTTCTCGTCCAGGGTCTGGGCCAGACCGGCGGCGAGGGTGAGTAGGGTCTTGCCGGTACCGGCCTGGCCGACCAGGGTGACGAAGTCGATCTCCGGGTCCATCAGCAGATTGAGGGCGAAGTTCTGTTCGCGATTGCGCGCATTGATGCCCCACACGCTGTGGCCCTTGCCACGAAAGTCGCGCACGGTCTCGATGATGCTGCCTTCCTCGCCCGATTCACGCACCACGGCTTCGAACGGGGTCTCGCCGTCCAGGTAGAGCAACTGGTTGGGATGCCAGGAGGCGGCCTCCGGCCCTTTGATGCGGTAATAGCTGCGGCCCTGCTCCTGCCAGGATTCCATCGCCTTGCTGTGCTGGTCCCAGAAGTTCGCCGGCAGTTCGGTCATGCCGCTGTACAGCAGGTCGACGTCGTCCAGTACCTGGTCGTTGCGGTAGTCCTCGGCGTGGATACCGAGGATCGCCGCCTTGATGCGCATGTTGGTGTCCTTGGACACCAGGGTGACGATGACGTCCTTGCGTGTATCGCGCAGGGCGAGGGCGGTGCCGAGGATGGTGTTGTCGGACTTGCTGCCGGGCAGGGTGGTGGGCAGATCGGCGTCCATCACCTTGGTCTGGAAGAACAGGCTGCCGCTGGGACCGGTGCTGGTGCCGTTGCCGAGGCTGCCGCTGGCCAGCGGGATGCCGTGGCCGATGGTGTCCTTGCTCACGCCCACCATCAGCTCGTCGAGAAAACGGCTGGTCTGGCGTGCGTTGCGGGCAACCTCTGAATGGCCCTTCTTGTTGTTGTCCAGCTCCTCCAGCACCACCATCGGCAGGTAGATGTCGTGTTCCTGGAAGCGGAACAGGGCGGTGGGGTCGTGCATCAGCACGTTGGTGTCGAGGACGAACAGCTTCTTGCCGGGGTTGCTGGATTTCTTCATCGTGGGTTTGGCTGTGGTTGGGATGCGTAGGGAGGTTACAGGGTTTTCACGGCGGCGAGAACTTCGGCGGCATGGCCGGCGGCCTTGACCTTGCGCCACTCGGCGCGCAGGACGCCTTTGGCGTCGATGAGAAAGGTGCTGCGCTCGATGCCCATCACCGTTTTACCGTACATGTTCTTTTCCTTGATGACGTCGAACAGCCGGCACAGCGTCTCGTCGGCGTCGGACAACAGTTCGAAGGGGAAGCCCTGTTTGGCCTTGAAGTTCTCGTGGGATTTCACGCTGTCACGGGAGACGCCGAGAATGGCGGTGTTGAGCCGCGCGAACTCGGCGTGCAGGTCGCGGAACTCCTGGCCCTCGGTGGTGCAGCCCGGGGTGCTGTCCTTGGGATAGAAATAGATGACCAGATTTTTGCCTTGGTAGTCTTTCAGGGCCAGGGTCTGGCCGCCGGTGGCGGGCAGGGCGAAGGCCGGCACTTTTTTGCCGAGGGTCACAGTGCTCATGGGCATCCCGATGGTTGGAGTATTGCGAGTCTATGGCGGCGAGGTTGCAAGGAGATGAATACCGCCCTCTAGCCCTTCACCGGCTCCAGCACCGCATCCAGGTTGAGGGCGTCGCAGAAGTCGAGGAATTCCTCGCGCAGACGCGCCACCTGGGTGGTGGCCGGCAGGTTTACCGTGATGTTGGCGGAGAACATCTGCGCCCCGCTGTGGGCGGCGCGGTAGCTGTCGGTGTACAGGTCCTGGATGTTGATATTGCGGCTGGAGAAGAAATTGGCCAGCTGGTAGACGATGCCCGGGTGGTCCATGGCGATGACCTCCACCATGTAGGGGCGGCCGCCGGTCGTGGGTTCGTGCTCCTCGGTGCGCTTGGAGATGATGGTCAGCCCCAGTTTCTTCTGCAGGCTGGGCAGCTGGGTTTCCAGCTTGGCCACTGCGCTCCAGGCGCCTTCCACCATCATCATGATGGCGAATTCGCCGCCCAGCACGGTCATGCGGCTGTCGACGATGTTGCAGCCGGCATCGGTGACATGGAGGGCCAGGTCGTTGACGATGCCCGGTCGATCCTGGCCCAGGGCCGAGATGACGAGGTACTGCTGCTGGGCGGGTTGGGTGCTCATGGGGCCTCGGGGCGGGTAGTAAGAATGGTTTGGGGGGGCCATTGTACCCCAGGCGGGCCGTTTCTGGAGCGGCCGCTGTTCCCGCGACAGCGGCCGTTGTCCCCGCCCCCTGCCTTGTACCTGATGCCTGTGTTCTTGTAGGATGCAACGTTATTTTTAGCCGGACGGGCGCCCCAAGGCGGCGCCCACAGCGGGGGAGCAAACATGTTTCACGGCAGTATGGTGGCCCTGGTCACGCCGATGCGGGCGGACGGCAGCATCGACGACGACAGCCTGCGCGGCCTGGTCGAGTTCCATGTGACCAACGGCACCGACGCCATCGTCGCGGTCGGCACCACCGGCGAGGCCTCCACCCTCGACTATGACGAGCACTGCGGCCTGATCCGCCGGGTGGTCGAGCTCGCGGCCGGGCGCATTCCGGTCATTGCCGGTACCGGCTCCAATTCCACCACCGAGGCCATCGAGCTGACCCGTTGCGCCATGGCGGCCGGCGCCGATGCCTGCTTGCTGGTGACACCGTATTACGTCAAGCCCACCCAGGAAGGGCTGTACCGCCACTTCCGTGCGGTGGCCGAGGCTGTGCCCATCGCCCAGATCCTGTACAACGTGCCGGGCCGCACCGCCGTCGATATGAGTAACGACACCGTCGCCCGCCTGGCCGACATCAGCAACATCGTCGGTATCAAGGATGCCACCGGCAACCTGGAGCGCGGCAAGGAACTTATTGATCGCTGCGGCGATCGTATGGACATCTACAGCGGCGACGATGCCACCGCCATGGAGCTGATCCTGATGGGGGCCAAGGGGGATATCTCCGTCACCGCCAATGTGGCGCCGCGCGCCATGCATGAGATGTGTGCCGCGGCCCTGAAGGGGGACCGCGTCGCTGCCCATGCCATCAATGCCAACCTGGAAGCGCTGCACAAGAACCTGTTTGTTGAGGCCAACCCCATCCCGGTGAAGTGGGCGCTGCACGAAATGGGGCTGATTCCGCCGGGGATCCGCCTGCCGCTGACCGAGCTGTCGGCACCGCATCACGACACCGTACGCCAGGCCATGAAGCGGGCCGGCGTGCTTTGACCTGAATGTCTGTTCATTCGGGCAGTAACGAGGATTTCTAGTGCGTAAAGGTCTTGCCACCGTGGCCATCGTCGCCACCGTCTGTCTCCTGTTTACCGGCTGTGCCACCGAATCGGGCCGCAAGGCCGAGTACAAGCGCGCAGTGACGCTGCCGCCGCTGGAGGTGCCCCCCGATCTCACCGCACCCGAACTGCAGGGCGCCATGGACCTGCCGCAAAGCTATTCGGCCCACGTCGCCCAGGGCGGCGATGCCCCCGGGGCGCAGGTGTTGCCGCAGCAGGAAAATATCCGTGTGCTGCGTGATGGCGATATGCGCTGGCTGCAGGTGGATGCAGCGCCCGAACAGCTGTGGGCCAAGCTGCGCGAGTTCTGGCAGCAGCAGGGGCTGGAGGTCCGTCGTGACGAACCGCACCTCGGCATCATGGAAACCCAGTGGGCCGAGAACAAGGCCGATGTTCCGGGTGACTGGATTCAGAGCATGGTGAGCCGGGTGTTCAAGAATGCCTACACCGCGCCGACGCGCGACAAGTTCCGCCTGCGTGTGGAGCGCGGCAGCACGCCCAATACCACCGAGATATTCATTGCCCACTACGGCGTGGAAGAGGTGCTGCGCGGCCAGAATGTGGAGTCCTATGACACCATCTGGCAGAACCGTCCGTCCGATCCGGAGCTGGTGGCCGAGATGCTCAACCGTCTGATGGTGCACTTCGGTACGCCGCAGGCGCGGGCCGAGGCCCAGCTCGCCGCGGCGGCAACGGCTGCACCTGCCGCGCGCACCCGTCTGGAGGCGGATGCCCTGGTGGTGAACGAGTCCTTCCCGCGCGCCTGGCGCCGTGTCGGCATCGCCCTCGACCGTCTTGGTCTGGTGGTGGAGGACCGCGATCGCTCCGCCGGCCTGTACTACATCCGCGCCGTCGACCAGATCGACGATGCCGGCAAGTCCAAGCCGGGATTCTTCTCCGGCCTGTTCTCCAGCAAGGATGCCGCGGCGGCCCAGGCTGCCCCCGCCCGTATCCACTTACAGGACGGCGGCGAGACCACCCGCGTCACTGTACAAAATGCTGACGGTGCGCGTGATGTGTCGGCTGCGGCGGTGAAGATACTGCAACAGCTGGAAACGGAACTGCGGTAATACACGGTTTCGGGTTGCGGGGTTGAAGCCTCGCAACCCGAAACGCGAAATTTTCTTTGATCGATGCGTTTCGCCTCCCTGGGCAGCGGCAGCCGTGGCAATGCCACCCTGGTCGAGCAGGACTCGACCCTGTTGCTCGTCGACTGCGGCTTTTCCCTGCGTGAAACGGAACGGCGTCTGCTGCGGCTCGGGCGTGACCCGGCGCAGGTCAGCGCGATCCTTGTTACCCATGAGCATGGTGATCACCTGAGCGGCGTGGCGCTGTTTGCCCGTCGCTACGGTGTGCCGGTCTGGCTCAGTGCCGGTACGTGCGCGGCCAGCAGTGGCGATATCGCCGGCTGCAATGTATTCAGCAGCCATGCCTCCTTCGCCGTCGGCGATATCGAGATTACCCCCTTCCCCGTGCCGCATGATGCGCGCGAGCCGGCGCAGTTTGTCTTCGGCAATGGTGCCCAGCGACTCGGCCTGCTCACAGACACCGGTTCCCTGACCCCGCACATCGAGCAGCAACTCACGGGCTGCGATGCACTGCTGCTGGAATGCAATCATGATCGCGCCATGCTGGCCAACGGCATCTATCCCCCGGTGCTCAAGGCCCGGGTTGGCGGTGACTACGGTCATTTGAGTAATGAACAGGCCGGTGCACTGTTGCGCCGCATCGATTGTTCCCGCCTGCAACACATTGTCGCCGCTCACATCAGCGACAAGAACAACACCCCGCAACTGGCGGTCTCTGCCCTTGCTGCGGCACTGGATTGCAGTCGCGACTGGATCGCTGCGGCTCATCAGGACGCTGGCCTCGACTGGCGCGAGCTGGGTTGAACACGTTCCCCCACACGGTGGGAATAAAGCACCTGCTCTCGACATCCTTCTCTATACTGCATATAAAGAATCAGAGAATCGGCTGGTTTTTTCAGTATTTTAGCAAATAGCAATAATTGCCAGGGCTGGCCCTTCCTGTGCCGGGACGCATGCATTTGCCGGGGAGAGGTGTCCATGTTCACGTTTATCCAGCGCCTGCTGGCGCGCTATTCCATACGCACCAAACTCTGGTTTGGCTTCGGCATGCTGGTGGCTATCCTGGCCGTGGTGGTGCTGACCACGGTTGTCAGTTTGAGCGCTACCCGCGGCAACATGGCCGATGTGGCCGAGCGTATTCAGCCCACCGTGCTCGATGCGCTGGAACTGGCCACGCGCCTGGAGCACACCACCGCCTCACTGGGTTTCTACCTCCTCAGCAAGGAACCGCGGCAGCGCGAGGACTATGTGCACAACCTGCAGCAGGTGGCTGAGCTGTTGCAGCGCTTGCAGCAGCAATCCCTGATCCAGGAAGAAGCCGCACTCCGCGTCAAGGTGGCTGCCGTGGCTGAAAAGGTGAAGCGTTTTTCGGATTACCGCGAACGCATGCTGCAACTGGCGCTGGATGACGGCGCCAATTTTCCCGCCATGCAATATGCCGGCATGAACGTCAATCCTCTCAGCCAGGAGGCGCTGCAGTTGCTGTCGCAGATGATCATGGCGGAGGAGGAGGAAGCGGCCAGCGCGCAGCGCAAGCAGTTACTGCTGCTGCTCGGTGAGCTGCGCTATGCCTGGACCAACGTCATGAATGGCATTCGCGGTTATCTGGCCTTCCGCGCCGACAGCGCGCTGGATGAGATTCAAGTGCATCAGGATAATGTCGGCAAGTTGGTAGAGCGGGTGAAGAAACGGGCCGGCCAGCTCAATTTCGAGCAGCAGGATGCCTTCGAGCAGTTTGTCGCCCTGCGTCAGCGTTTCCTCGCCAATTTCACCCAGATGCGCACTCTGCACAGCAGCGAGCAGTGGCGCACCGATGCCCATCTGGTGCGGAGCGAGCTGGGGCCGCTGCTGGGCGAGAGCAAGCAACTGCTCGATGAACTGGTGCAGGAGTTGCGCAGCCGTACTGAGCAGCGCAGCGATGCCCTGCTGACACAGATCGATGTTACGCGTGCGACGGTTCTGCTGCTGCTCGCCATTGGGCTGTTCCTCGGTGTGTTCGGTGCCTGGATCATCAGCCATCTGATCAGCAAGCCGCTGCGCATGGCCGTCAGCACCATGAATGACATCGCCGCTGGCGGCGGCAACCTGGCCTGCCAGCTGCATGTGGACGGCCGTGATGAAATCGGCCAGTTGTGCATGGCCTTCAATCGTTTCGTGGAAAAGATCCGCGCCATCGTCAGTCAGGTAGCGGGCTCCACGGCACAACTGTCGGCGGCCGCCGAGCAGATGTCGCAGATCAGCTCCGATGCCAATCGCGGCGTGCAGCGCCAGCAGCAGGAGACCGAGCAGGTGGCGGCCGCCATGAACCAGATGGCGGCGACGGCGCAGGAGATGGCGCAGAACGCCGGTCTGGCCGCCGACTCCGCCGCCCAGGCGGACACCCAGGCCGCCGGTGGGCGTAAGGTGGTGGCGCAGACGGTGGATGCCATCGACAATCTGGCGCGCGCCGTGGAACAGGCCGCCGAGGTGATCCATAAATTGGAGGATGACAGCGACAGCATCGGCACCGTGGTGGATGTGATTCGCGGCATCGCCGAACAGACCAATCTGCTGGCCCTCAACGCGGCCATCGAGGCGGCGCGCGCCGGCGAGCAGGGCCGCGGCTTCGCCGTGGTGGCCGATGAGGTGCGCACCCTGGCCTCGCGCACCCAGCAGTCCACCGCGGAGATCAAGGCCATCATCGAGACCCTGCAGAAGGGCGCCAGCGATGCGGTGGCGATGATGACCAAGGGGCGGGTGCAGGCCAATGCCAGCGTGGAGCAGGCTGCCCGCGCCGGCGCCGCGCTGGAGGAGATCACCGCCTCGGTGGACAACATCACTGACATGAATCGTCACATCGCCGATGCGGCGGCCCAGCAGGAACAGGTGGCCGAGGAGATCAACCGCAATATCGCCAACATCACCCAGGTGGCCGAGCAGACCGCCGAGGGCACCCGGCAACTGGCCGCCTCCAGCACCCAGCTGGCCCAGCTGGCCGAGCAGTTGCAGGGCCTGGTGGGGCAGTTCAAGACCTGAGTCCAGGCCATCCCGTGAAACGCCTCTGCCGTCCCGCATGGCAGGGGCGTTTTTGCGTTAGAATCCCCCAACCCCGGTTCCCGGCGGCCGTTGCTGTCGGCCCCTGATAATAAATAACCATTGCTAATCATAGAATTATGTCAGCCAGTTCCTATACCGCCGAATCCATCGAGGTGTTGTCCGGCCTCGACCCGGTGCGCAAGCGCCCGGGCATGTACACCGACACCTCGCGCCCCAACCATCTGGCCCAGGAGGTCATCGACAACTCGGTGGATGAGGCCATTGCCGGCCACGCCAAGACCATCGAGGTGACCCTGCACAAGGACGGTTCGCTGTCGGTGGCCGACAACGGCCGCGGCATGCCGGTGGACATGCATCCGGTGGAAAAGATGCCCGGTGTCGAGGTGATCCTCACCAAGCTGCACGCTGGCGGCAAATTCTCCAACAAGAACTACCAGTTCTCCGGCGGTCTGCACGGCGTCGGCGTGTCGGTGGTCAATGCGCTGTCCAAGCACCTGGAAGTGTGGGTGCGGCGCGACGGCAAGGAATACAACATCGCCTTCAAGGACGGCCACAAGGCCACGCCGTTGGAGGCGGTGGGCGAGGTGGGCAAGCGTAATACCGGCACTACGGTGCGCTTCTGGCCCGACCCGCAATTCTTCGACTCGCCCAAGTTCGCCGTGCCGCGCTTGAAGCACGTGATGCGCGCCAAGGCAGTGCTGTGTCCCGGTCTGCGCATCACCTTTTTCGACGAGGCGGCCAACGAACGCGAGGAGTGGCATTACGAGGACGGCCTGCGCGCCTATCTGCTCGACGAGCTGAAGGACAACCTGCTGCTGCCGGAAGATCCGTTCATCGGCAGCCTGGCCGGCAATACCGAGGCGGTGGACTGGGCCGTGGTGTGGCTGCCCGAGGGTGGCGAGCCGGTGGCGGAGAGTTACGTCAACCTGATCCCCACCGCACAGGGCGGCACCCACGTCAACGGCCTGCGCACCGGCCTCACCGAGGCGATGCGCGAGTTCTGCGAATTCCGCAATCTGTTGCCGCGCGGCATCAAGCTGGCGCCGGAGGATGTGTGGGAGAAGGCGAGCTACATACTGTCGGTGAAGCTGGCCGACCCACAGTTCTCCGGCCAGACCAAGGAGCGCCTCACCTCGCGTGAGTGCGCACCGTTTGTCTCTGGCGTGGTGAAGGATGCCTTCTCATTGTGGCTCAACCAGCATGTGGACTTGGGCGAGCGCCTGGCGGAGCTGGCCATCAGCAGTGCGCAGAGTCGCCTGCGTGCCGGCAAGAAGGTGGCGCGCAAGAAGGTGACGCAAGGCCCGGCGCTGCCCGGCAAGCTGGCCGACTGCACCAGCCAGGACCCGGCGCGTAGCGAGCTGTTCCTGGTGGAGGGCGACTCCGCCGGCGGCTCGGCCAAGCAGGCACGCGACAAGGATTTCCAGGCCATCATGCCGCTGCGCGGCAAGATCCTGAACACCTGGGAGGTGGACCCGGCCGAGGTGCTGGGTTCGCAGGAGGTGCACGACATCGCCGTGGCCATCGGCGTCGACCCCGGCTCCGACAATCTGGAGGGCCTGCGCTATGGCAAGGTGTGCATCCTGGCCGACGCCGACTCCGATGGCGCCCACATCGCCACGCTGTTGTGCGCGTTGTTCGTGCGCCACTTCCGCCCGCTGGTGGCCAACGGCCATGTGCACGTGGCCATGCCGCCGTTGTACCGCATCGATATCGGCAAGGACGTGTATTACGCCCTGGATGATGCCGAGAAACAGGGCGTGCTCGATCGCATCGCCGCCGAGGGTAAGCGCGGCAAGATCAGCGTCACCCGCTTCAAGGGCCTGGGCGAGATGAATCCGCTGCAACTGCGCGAAACCACCCTGGCGCCGGACACCCGCCGTCTGGTGCAACTCACCATCGAACCGGGCGACGATACCAACCAGTTGCTCGACATGTTGCTGGCCAAGAAGCGCGCCGGTGAGCGCAAGAGCTGGCTGGAGCAGAAGGGCGACCTGGCGGAGGTATGAGGCAATGAAACATCTGCTACTCGTCGCCCATGGCAGCCGCCGCGAGGCCTCCAACGACGAGGTGCGCAAGATCGCGGCGCGCCTCAAGGCCCTGGCCGGTGCGCGCTATGCCGATGTCACCGCCGCCTTCCTTGAACTGGCCGAGCCGAGCATCCCTGGCGCCATTCAATGCTGCGTCGAGCGCGGCGCACAGGAGGTGGTGGTGCTGCCCTATTTCCTGTCGCAGGGGCGCCACGTGACGACGGATGTCCCGCAGCAGGTGCAGCCCAAGCAGGCGGAGCACCCGCAGGTGAAGATCACCATCGCGCCCTATCTGGGCGCGGCAGAGGAGGGCATCGCCGCCATCCTGCTGGACCTGGCGCAATAGGAACAGTGAGCAAATATCATGGCTGAAACCACCGAGATGAATTACGAAGGCGTCGAGCGCCTGCCACTCAAGGCCTTCACCGAAAAGGCGTACCTGGACTACTCCATGTACGTGATCATGGACCGCGCCCTGCCGCACATCGGCGATGGCCTGAAGCCGGTGCAGCGCCGCATCGTCTACGCCATGAGCGAGCTGGGGTTGAAGGCCGGCGCCAAGTACAAGAAGTCGGCGCGCACCGTCGGTGACGTGCTGGGCAAGTTCCACCCCCACGGCGACTCGGCCTGTTACGAGGCGATGGTGCTGATGGCGCAGCCGTTCTCCTACCGCTATCCACTCATCGACGGTCAGGGCAACTGGGGCGCACCGGATGATCCGAAGTCTTTCGCTGCCATGCGCTACACCGAATCGCGCCTGGCGAAATTTTCCGACCTGCTGCTCACCGAGGTGGATCAGGGCACGGTGGACTGGGTGCCCAACTTCGACGGCACGCTGGAAGAGCCGTCGATCCTGCCCGCCCGCGTGCCCCATGTGCTGCTCAACGGCACCACCGGCATCGCCGTGGGTATGGCCACCGACATCCCGCCGCACAACCTGCGCGAGGTGGCCAGCGCCTGTGTGCGCCTGCTGGAGGAGCCCAAGGCTACGGTGGAGCAGCTGTGCGAGCATGTGCAGGGGCCGGACTATCCCACCGAAGCGGAGGTCATCACCCCACGCGCCGACCTTTTGAAGATGTATCAGACCGGCGGCGGCAGCGTGCGCATGCGTGCCAAGTGGGAGCGTGACGAGGGTGACATCGTCATCACCGCGCTGCCCTATCAGGTCTCCGGCGCCAAGGTGCTGGAGCAGATCGCCCAGCAGATGCAGCAGAAGAAGCTGCCCATGGTGGAAGACCTGCGCGACGAATCCGATCACGAAAACCCGACGCGCCTGGTGATCGTGCCGCGTTCCAATCGCATCGACGTGGACGAGCTGATGAATCATCTGTTCGCCACCACCGACTTGGAGCGCAGCTACCGCGTCAACATGAACGTGCTCGGCCTGGACGGCAGGCCGCGGGTGAAAAACCTGCGCGAGATGCTGGTGGAGTGGCTGGAGTTCCGCATTCGCACCGTGCGCCGCCGCCTGGAGCATCGTCTGGACAAGGTGCAGCGCCGCCTGCACATCCTTGATGGCCTGCTCATCGCCTTCCTCAACATCGACGAGGTGATCCACATCATCCGCACCGAGGATGAGCCCAAACCGGTATTGATGGCACGCTTCGGCCTGTCCGACGAGCAGGCCGAGGCGATCCTCGAACTCAAGTTGCGCCACCTGGCCAAACTGGAGGAGATGAAGATCCGCGGCGAACAGGACGAACTGGCCAAAGAGCGCGATGCGTTGGAAAAGACGCTATCCTCTGAGGCGCGGCTGAAGTCGTTGGTGAAGAAGGAATTGATCGCTGACGCCGAAACCTACGGCGATGCACGCCGCTCGCCGCTGATGGAGCGTGCCGCCGCCCAGGCGCTGGATGAAACCGCCCTGGTGGGCGTGGAGCCGCTCACCGTGGTGCTGTCGGAAAAGGGCTGGGTGCGTGCTGGCAAGGGCCACGACCTCGACCCCACCGGACTCAGCTACAAGGCCGGCGACGGCTACAAGGATGTGGCGCGCGGCAAGAGCAACCAGCTCGCCACCTTCATCGATTCCACCGGGCGCAGCTATTCGTTGCCGGCGCACACCTTGCCCTCGGCGCGTGGTCAGGGCGAGCCTTTGTCCGGCCGCGTCAACCCCATCGCCGGTGCAACCTTCGAGAGCGTGTTGATGGGCGAGGACGAGGAACTGGTGTTGCTGGCCTCCGACGCCGGCTATGGCTTCGTCGCCAAATTGTCCGATCTGCACGCACGCAACAAGGCCGGCAAGAATGTGCTCAACCTGCCCAGCGGCGCCAAGGTGCTGCCGCCACAGCGGGTGGGCGATTATGCCCATGACCTCATCGTAGCGGCCACCAATGATGGCCGTCTGTTGGTGTTCCCGCTCAGTGAACTGCCGCAGATGCCGCGCGGCAAGGGCAACAAGATCATCGGCATCCCGGCCAACAAGGCCGCCCTGCGCGAGGAATACGTGGTGGCCGCGGCGGTGATTCCCGCCGATGGCGCCGTGACCCTGTTCGCGGGCAAGCGCCACATCACCCTCAAGGCCGCTGACCTGGAACATTACCGCGGTGAACGCGGCCGGCGCGGCAACAAGCTGCCACGCGGCTTCCAACGTGTGGATGCCATGATGGCGGGGGAAAAGGGCTGAGTCTGCCTTGCTGACAGCAGGAATCAAAGGTGCAACACGTATGAGTGAGGCGGCAACTGACAAACCCAGAATCCTGGTGGTGGATGATTCCAAACTCATTCGTGCCAGTTTTGCCAAATATCTGGGCGCAGAGTTCGACGTGCAGTTGTGCGAGAACGGCATGCAGGCGCTGGCCGCCCTCGAACAGGCGGATGACTTCAGCTTGATCTTCACCGATCTGGCGATGCCGCAGATGGATGGCTATGAATTGCTGGAGCGGATTCGCGCCAGCGAGACCCCATCGCTGCGCGAGATTCCGGTGATTATCGTCACCGGCAAAGAGGACGACGAGCAGGACAAGGAACGCATACTCGGGCTGGGTGCCACCGATTTCATCAGCAAGCCGTTTCATTCCTCCGAGCTCATTTCCCGCGCCCGTGGTTACGCCACGTTGCGCAAGAAGGTCACGCGGCTGGAGCAGAAACTTCCGGTGGATACGCTGACCGGTCTGGCAACCCGCGATCATTTTATGGAGCAGGGCGGCCGGCACACGGCGCTGGCGCGGCGTCAGGGTTTCAAGCTGGCCGTTGCGCGGATTGCCGTAGCCAATCTGGACGAGTTGAAGCGGGACTTCGGTGTGCCGCTGGTGGTGAAAATGATGGCCGTTGTGGCCAAGGTAATGCGTCAGAACATACGCACCGAGGATATTGCCGCCTATTTCGGTACCGGGCAGTTTGCGCTGCTGCTGGTCGGCGTTGAACCCCAAGCCACAGTCCAGGTGTGGGCGCGGTTACGCGGCCGCCTTGCCCAATTCGAACTCAAGGTGGGTGACAGGAAGGCATCTTTGGTGTTCAAGGCCGGTGTGGCGTCGCAGACCATCGATGAGAGTGTGGTTGCCTTTGAACAGCTGGTGCAGCGGGCCGAGGAGGGTTTGCGTACGCAACTGGCAGACGATCAGTCCACTGCTTCTCTCACCTGAGTCTTACTCGCCGCTACGTTTTTCCTGCAGGGTGCGCAGTTTTTCCAGTACCCGTTCGGCCCGCTCGATGTGCGCCCGGACCCGCTCGTTGCCCGGTTCGAGCTGTAGGGCCTGCTGCCATACGGCCAGGGCACGTTCATATTTCCCGTCGCTGTACAGGGTGATGCCTTGCTCGATATGGCGATTCACCGCTTCGGCGACCTCGGCATTGAGTTCACTACGCAGCTGTACGATATCGTCCGGCGGTGTGGGTTGCAATTCCAGTAGCGCCAGCAGGCGCTGCGCTTCACCCCAGTCCTTGCCAGCGTAGGCCTGACGGTAACGCTGCAATAGCTCACGCGTTTCGTCCTCGCGGCTGGGCTTCGCCGCGGGTTTGGTTGTCTGCGTTGCCGGTGGACCGAGGCGACGCAGCAGGTCCTGATTGGCCTGCTTGGTTTCTGGAGTGGAGTGCAGACGCAGGGCGAGGGGCAGGCTACGGCGTGCCTGATTCATGTCCCGTTGCTCCAACGCCATGCGGCCACGCTGAGTGAGTTCGTGGGCGATACGCCCGGCCTCCTCTTGTGCGCTACGTAGCTCGCGTTGTGCACGCCAGGAGCGAGGATCGACGTTGGCACGGTTGGTATAGGCCGGCAGCAGATGCAACAAGCCTTCGCCGCGGGCAATAAGCAGATCCAGCTCCAGTTCATCCAGACGCGCCGCCTGTTGCCGCAGCAACTGCGCATGGCCGGCCTGTAGTATCTTGCCGTCGGGCAGACGCGACAGGGCCTGGTCATACCGCTCCAGCGCCTGTTGCCACTGCCCGCGGCGGGCCAGGTCCGTCGCCTGGCTTACGGTCTCGCGTTCGTACTGTTCCGCTTTTGCAAGGATGGTATCGCGCTTCCGCATCAACACCGCATAGTCGGCGCGAGTCGGTTTGACGTGGGCCAGGGCAGCCAAGGCTTTGCCATATTCCTGCTGGGCTGTCCAGCGATCGAGTTGGGCATCGAGGTCTCCGCTGACGCTGGCCAGATAGGCACAGCCATTGAGCGATAGCAGCAGGAGCAGCAGTAACAGGCGGCGTGACATCAGGCTGCCGTAGTGCTGTTGCGCCGCTGGTGCAGAATGTGGTGGTAATGCTGTTCCAGCTCACTGCGCAGCGGTTCGGTCAGGTCCAGCACTTCGAAGGTGGCGACGGGCTGCTGCTTGCCGCGCAATCGTATGGTGTCCTGTTGGCGGGAGATGAGTTTGCCTGCCAGGATTGGTAGGTCGTGCATTACCTTGCTGATGATGATCTGCTCCGCTTCTGCCACGGTGGACAGGCGGGAGGCGAGATTTACCGCGTCACCCACTACGGTGTACTCCATGCGTTCGTGGGAGCCCATGTTGCCGGCCAGCATCGTCCCCGAGTTGCAGCTGATGTGGAAATGCACCGGTACCTTGCCTATCGTCTGACGCTGCCGGTTCATTTCGCTGATCAGGCGCTGAATCAATACCGCACAGCATACGGCATGTACAGTGTGTTGCTCGTCGGGCTCAGGGACACCGAATACCAGCATGGCACAGTCGCCCATGTATTTGTCCACATGGCCATGGTAAGCCTGGGCAGCCTGGGCGATGACAGTGAAGTAGTCGTTGAGCAGTGTGCTGACTTCTTGCGGTGTCATGGTCTCCGACAGCGCCGTAAAGCCGGCGATATCCGCAAACAATACGCTCGCCTCCACGTGCTGGCCGCCCAGCTGTACCTGATCCAGATCGCTGAGTACTTCTCGCGCCACCTTGGGCGAGACGTAACGTGAGAACACCTGTTCCACCTGCTGCTTGCGTACCAGGCCGTCGCTCATGGTATTGAAGGCCTGCATCAATGTGCCTATTTCGTCGTTGCGGCGCTCGTCGAAGCGGAAACTGTAGTCGCCGCGTGAAATCAGCAGGCTGGCATCCATCAGATCGTTAATCGGGCGGGACAGGCGCTGGCCGAGGAGTATGGCGGCAACGGCGCCGAGCAGTACCATCAGCAGGGTAGCGGCCGTGACAGCACGCAGGGTATGGCGCTGGGCCTGGCTCAACTGTGAATGATCGAAGGTCAGCAGCACATAGCCAGTGGTAAGTTCACGTACCACGATGGGCGCGAAGAACGTGATGACACCGGTATGTCTGTCTTGGAACTGAGCGTCCCATTCTACGGCGGCAACAGGGGCCACAGTGTTTGACTGTCCTACCATGCGCTGCAACTGGAGTGCAGGTGGCGCCACTCCTTCACTGACCAGCGGGAGCAGTTCGTCGGAATAGATGACCGCACCCAACACGCCGCCGTGGCGCATCATACTGTCCGTGGCCAGGCGCAATGCCAAAGCATCGCCGGCCAGCAGGGGTTCCTTGACGGTCTCGGCCATCTGGTGGATGAGCGCCTGGCCGAACTGATTCATCTGCTGGCGCAGCAGGCGGGTCTGGTCATCGACGATGACCATGCCCAATAGAGACATACCCACAGTAATGACCAAGGTAATTACCAGGGCCAGTTTGTAGGCAATGGGGAAGTGCTGTGGTTGCAGGTCCTGCCAGAATTGGCTAGCGCGCGCCGTCAGGGCGGATACCTGCTGAAGTAGCCGCGTGCCTGCATCTCGTGCTGTACGGAGGGTAAGGCTGCCTGCGCGCATGGTTCTGAACGTTTCGACAGTCGGGCGGCTATCATATCACGGCCGCTGCCGTTGCCGGAGTCCGTGAACTTTCCTTATGGCGTCGGCGCAATGGTGCCAGGCGGGGTGCTCATTCTGCCGCCGGGGCGAACTGGCTGCACTCCCGGAAGATGCGCTTGTCGCAGTGGCGGCAGATGTCGTGATCGAGCCGTTCGTTGACGATGGTCTTCAGCGCCTCGGTCTTGGAGTGGAAAATATTTTCGTCACCGATGGACTTGATATAGCCGCCCTTGTGCAGGATGCCGCACACGGTGTCCTTCACCTCGTACAGGTAGAAGCCGCCGCCGAGCTTGTGGCGCCGTTCCGCTTCGTGCGTCAGTGCCTCGGCGCCGGAGATGTCGACGAAGTTGATGCCCTTGGCCACCAGCAGCAGGTGCTTTTGCTGCGGGTTGACGGCGTCGACATTCTGGAACGCCTGCTCCACGTGGTTGACGGCGCCGAAGAATAGCGAACCGTCGATGCGCATGATCTTGAGCTGCGGGCATTCCGGCAGCGTGCTGTCAGTGGTAAAGGCGCGCTTTTCGTGTCGCGGATCGGGCACGCGGCTCAAGATGCGCGGGCGTGAGGTGCGGTTGAGGTAGAACACCAGCGACAGCATTACGCCGAGCAGAATGGCGAATTCCAGTTCCAGAAACAGTGCACCGAAGAAGGTTGCCCCCAGCACCACGGTTTCGTTGCGGCTGGTGCGGATGATCTGGGCAATATGATGGAAGTCGACAAGCCCCCAGGCCACCAGGAACAGGATCCCGGCCATCGCCGCCACCGGCAGATAGGCGGCCAGGGGAGCCACCAGCAGCACGATCAGCACCAGGGCGGCGGCGGCGAATACCGAGGCCAGCGGCGTGCGCGCCCCGGCCTCGAAATTCACGCCGCTGCGGTTGAACGAGCCGCTGCTGGGGTAGGCGGAGAAGAAGCTGCCCACCATGTTCGACAGGCCCTGGCCGATGAACTCCTGATTGCCATCGATACGCTGATGGGCCTTACTGCCGATGGAACGGGCAATGGACACCGCCTCGGTAATGGCTAGTAGCGCCACGGCCAGGGCGCTCGGCGCCAGCTGTTTGATGGTGGTCAGCGACAGATCCGGCAGTGACAGCGGCGGTAACTGGGTGGGCAGCGCCCCCACGGTGCTGATGCCCGTTTCCTCCACGCCGAAGGTCAGGTTGAGGGCCAGGGCGAACAGGCTGCCCAGTAGCATGGCGACGATCATGTAAACCTTGCGCGCGTAACGGCGGGCGATGATGCCGCTCACCAGTGTTACCGCACCGACCGCAGTGACGTAGGGATTGATGTCGTCCAGCTGCTGGGCGAAGGCGTAGATGATTTCGTAGAAGTGGCTGCCGCGGGCGATGTCGAGGGCGAAGAAGTTCTTGATCTGGCTGGCGGCGATGAGAATGGCGGCGCCGGCGGTAAAGCCGACCACCACCGAGTGCGAAATGAAATTGACCAGGGTGCCCATCTTGGCCAGTGCCATCACCAGTTGCAGCACACCGACCAGAAAGGCGAGGGTGATGGCGAGGCGCACGAAGTCGGCGCTGCCGGGTTCAGCCAGCGGACTCAATGAGGCGAACACCACGATGGAGATGGCGGTGGTCGGGCCGGACACCAGATGCCAGGAACTGCCCCACAGCGCAGCGATCACCGCCGGCACCATGGCCGCATAGAGACCGTATTCGGGCGGTAGGCCGGCGATGGTGGCGAAGGCCACACCCTGAGGCAGGACGATGACTGCACCGGTCAGCCCCGCCAGCAGGTCGGCGCGGCTGCTGTCGCGGTTGACGCGCGGCCACCAGCGCAGGAAGGGAAAGAGCTTGACCCAGAACAGACTGCACTGCACGGTTGTATTCATGTGGGGTGTACGCGGCACGGGGGCGATGAGTATGATGAGGCGTCAGAATTATATAACAATCCACTGATAGATTTGCGGTGAAATATTGATTGTCGGCAAGGAACCCGCCTGCGGCATGATGGTCTAGAATTCGGCGCCGGACAACACTTGAACCGGGCGGCCTATGCCCCCATTGTTCATCAGGCAATATCTGAATCCATCGACAGCCCATAAGGAGTGAACAAGCTGCCATGAAGCGTATCTTCCTGTTCCTGGTCACCAATCTGGCCATCATCGTGGTACTCAGTATCACCCTGCGCCTGCTCGGTGTGGAACGCATCCTCGACGCCGAAGGGGTGGATCTCAATCTCAATGCCCTGCTGATTTTTGCCGCCGTGTTCGGCTTCGGCGGCTCCTTCATCTCGCTGGCCATTTCCAAATGGACCGCCAAGCGATTGACCGGCGCCAAGGTGATCGAACAGCCGCGTAGTGCCACCGAGCAGTGGCTGGTGGCGACGGTGCGGCGTCAGGCGCAGCAGGCCGGCATCGCCATGCCCGAGGTGGCGATCTACGATGCGCCGGAGATCAACGCCTTTGCCACCGGCCCGACCCGCAACAATGCCCTGGTGGCGGTGAGTACCGGCCTGTTGCAGAAGATGACTCAGGACGAGGCCGAGGCGGTGCTGGGCCATGAGGTCAGCCATGTGGCCAACGGCGACATGGTGACGCTGGCGTTGATCCAGGGGGTGGTGAATACCTTCGTCATCTTCCTGTCGCGCGTCATCGGCCACCTGGTGGATCGCGTGGTGTTCAAGACCGAGCGTGGCCACGGCCCGGCGTTCTGGATCACCGCCATCATCGCCGAACTGGTGCTGGGCATCCTGGCCAGCATCATCGTCATGTGGTTCTCGCGCCAGCGCGAGTTCCGTGCCGACACCGGCGGCGCCAACCTGTCCAGTTCGCGTAAGATGATTGCGGCGCTGGAACGGTTGCAGATGAATCACGGTGCCGGCCAGTTGCCGGATCAGATGGCGGCCTTCGGCATCGCCGGCGGCTTGGGCGGCGGTATCAAGCGCCTGTTCATGTCGCACCCGCCGCTGGAGGAGCGCATCGCCGCACTGAAGAGCCGCACGGTGGTGTGACGGGATTCACCTGGGCACAAAAAAGGCCGGCATAGCCGGCCTTTTTTGTGCCCAAACAGCAGACTATCAAACGCGCCTAACTGGCGTTGAAGTCGTAATTCATCTCCGTACCCGGCTCCTGCAGGAAGTAGCCCTGGATGTAGTCGACACCGCAGGTCCACAGCGAGGACAGGCTACCGGCATCCTCGACGAATTCGGCAATGGTCTTTTTGCCCGATTCCTGCGCCATGCTGGCGATTTCGCTGACGCGCGCCTGGTTTTCCTTGTTCTGCGCAATACCTCGAATCAGGTTGCCGTCGATCTTGAGGAAATCGACCTCGGCGTGGCGCAGCAGGTTGGCGTAGTTGGGGGCCAGGCCGAAGTGATCGAGGCCGACCCGGATACGCAGCTGATGCAGACCCTCGATGAGGGGCTTGATCAGTTTGAGGTTGCTGCTGGCCACCGCCTCACTCATTTCCAGGGTGAGATAGTTACCTTCGACGTGGGCAGCCTTGAGCAGGTCACGCAGCCAGGGCAGTAGCTTGTCGTCACGCAGCGATTCGCCCGAGACCTTGATGAAGAAGTTGGTGTGGCGGCCGGCACGGCGTCGCTCCACCAGGGCCTTGACGGTGTGGGCCAGCACCCAGCGGTCGACGCCGCCCATCAGTCCGGCCTGTTCCGCCGCGGGCATGAATTCGCTGGGGGTAATCTGGTTGTTGTCGTCATCCAGCATGCGCAGCAGCACTTCATAGTTTTCTGCCGGATCGCCGTGCAGGCTGACGATGGGTTGGTACAGCAGCAGGAAGCGGTTGTCGCGCAGCGCCGTCTTCAGCTGCTTGACACGCAGTGACGCCTGTTCGCGCTCGGCCATGCCTTCGGTCTGCGGGTTGTACAGGTAGTGGCGGTTGCCGCTGGCTGCGGCCTTGCGCCACGCTTTCTCGCCGCGCAGCAGCAGCTCGTGCACGTCGTGCAGGTCTTCGTGATACAGGGCAATACCTATACTGCAGGTGAGACTGACCGTCTGGCCATTGGCGTCGAAGATGTTTTCTTCCACGGCCTGCAGAATCTTTTTTGCCGTTGCTTCAGCCTCGGCATCCTCGATCCCCTGCAGGATCAGGGTAAAGACCTCGCCATCGAAACGTGCCACCAAATCGTTATCACCCGGTAGATATTTCTTGAGCAGGGTGGCGAAGTCGGTGAGTATCAGATCGCTGCCGGCGATACCGATGCGTTCCCGCACGGACTTGAAATCGTCCGGTGCGATGTAGAGCAGGGTGCCATGCACGCCGCTCTGGCCGACCAGATTTTCCAGCATGGCCATGAAGTACTGGCGGTTGTAGGCGCCGGTGAGCAAATCATGCTTGGTCAGGGAGTCGAGCTTGGCTTCCAGTTCCTTGCTCAGGCTTTGGTCGCGGATGATGATCTGTATGCAGGATTCGCCTTCGTAGCTGGCAGGCGAAAAATCCATGGTGATATTGAATTCTTCGCCATCCGATTTGCAGCCGTGGATATTGAGTGAGTCGCTGGTGGTACGGCCCTTGAGATAACCGCGCAGAAATTCCTTGAATTTTCCATGGTCTGCGGGTGAGACCATGTCCATCAGCGGCATGCCCTCGATCTCCTCCAACACGGAATAGCCAAACATTTGCAGATAGGATTCGTTGGCGTAGATGTACATGCCTTCATGTACATAGGCGATGGCGTCGCGCGAGCTGTCCACCAGCGACTGGGCGCGGCGGTTGGCTTCTTGCAGCAGGTTTTCACACTCACGGTGGCGGCGGCGTTTCATCACATCGCCGAATTCGCGCTTCAGGGTGTGTACCAGGACGTTCGGGTGCTCCAGGCATACGACGTCACGGGCACCGGCCTCCAGGACATCGGCCATGGCGGCGTCGTCGAAGTGTTCCAACAGGACGAGGAGCGGAATGTGCAGCTCGGTCTGCGCGATGATCTGCAGTGCCTCGACGGGGGTGAGATGGGGCACCGTCACCTTGCTCAACACCATGTCCCAGCCCTGTTGGGCGAGCAGTTCGCGCAAATCCTCGTCATCCTCGGCACGTTCGGTGCGTACGGCCTGGCCGGCATTGCGCAACATGCTGCTGACGACTTCGGCGTGATTGGAGGCGTCGTCAATGACGATGAGCCGAAGAATTTCCTCTGTCTTCACCATTAATGCAGTCTTCTACGTGATATGAGTGATGGCCGTGGTAACTGGTTTGCGGGGCGTCAGAGATCCGTCCACAGCGAGGAGTAGTCCGCCGGCCGGCCCGTGGGGGAGTCGGTGCGCTTCAGGCCGCCCGCACCGGTGGGGCCCAGATCCTCGAAGGCGAACTGGGCATAGGCACCGGTACTTTCCAACTGCTGGGTCAGTATCAGATGGTGTTCGGTATGGTCGAACTGTACCAGCAGGTTGGTACCGACGCTGAACAGCATGGGGGGCGCCAGCAGGCTTTGGGGTTGCGGTGGCTCCTTGTTCTCCGGCAGACCGATGACGCGCTGAAACTCGGTCAGTTTACCGTTTTCCAGCCGTACCCGTGCCGCTGCCGGCCGGCTGCGGGTGGCGATGTTCTGCAGGCCCATCTCCAGTTCTTCGGCGTTGGCATGGCGGATCCAGCGCACCACGGCAATGAGCCAGTTGGCGTCATGGGTGTCGGTGAGCGGACGGATACCGATCAGGTCGCCCACCTGTACGCCCAGCGTGTCGCTGCCCTGGCGGGCGACACGAAAGCCTCCACCGCTTTCGTCGCGTACGTCCCAGGTCTGCATCAACAGGGGCGGTGTCTTGGGGGCGATTTGTTGCGGTTGGCCCGGTTTGCTGACCGGTTTGGGTTTGAACACATCCCACACGTCCTCTTTCACGTCGCTCTCGGCCGCAACCACGCGGCTGGAGAAGGAGGACGTCTTGGAGAACAGGTTTTCCGGTCCGCTGTCGCCATTGTTCAACAGGGTGATGCTGCGCAGTGCACTGACCAGGCCCAGGGCGCGGTGCACCGAGGTGAGGCCGACCACCAGTTCCGCCTTGGCAGTTTTGTTGCTGCGATAGAAGCCGCGTTTGGGCGGTACGCCCCAGGTCATGCTCAGGCGGCGCAGCAGGTCCAGCGTCAGGCTGTTGCCGAGACGGTGTTTCAGTGAAGTGACCGTGCCTCCGGCCACCAGTTCCAGTTCCTCATGCACAGTGGCGTTGAGGTTTTTCAGGTCGATGAGGCGGCATTGGCCGTCATCACACGGGAGGTGGTTGAAGGCGAGGTGGCTGGGTTCCTCGTTGCTGCCCAGATGGGTGATAAACAGGGCGGCGTCGGGGTCGGCTTTGGGCGTATAAGGCTTGAGCTGCGCCAAGTGGGACCACACCTCCAGCGCGGCATAAACGGTGCTGACCTCGCCCTGACGCAGGCGGTAGGGTGTGGCCAGGGCCAGCAACAGCGCTTGCTTGTAGGCAGTGGTGATGCTGGTCTTCGGCAGAATCGCCTGTTCCTTGTCGGTGACCGAGGACTGATGTAGGCGTTGGCCTTCGGCGTAGCGGTACAGGCGATGCAGATCGGCCCAGGTTTCCCGCGGTGAAGGCGCATAGACCTGATAACTGGTAAGCAGCACGCGGTTGAGGTAGCGCAGGGCGCGGTGCAGCATGATGGTAAGGGCGCGGCGGCTGCGGAACAGGAAGCTGCACCGTAGCATGTCCTCAATGGCGATCTTGTAACCCAGGGCCATTTCACTGTACAGCTCGGTGGCCAGATTGGCGATGCGCTGGGTCTTGGGTTGCAGCGGGAAGGTCAGGCCGGTGAATCGCTTGTGCAGGGCCTGGCCGATATAGCCCACCGGCCCACGCAGCGCCTCCAGCAGTTGATAGCGTTCTTTCCAGGAAATGCGCAGGCGGTTGCTTTCGTGCAGGGCACCGAACACCTGACGTGCGGTTTCGCCCACGTTGCCCATGGGCAACTGGGAAATCCACGCCTCCACCTTCCTTGGCTTGGTGTCGAAGGAGTCACGGCCGGGCTTGTGCTGCTCCGGCAGCGTAAATCCGATGTGGCCTTGTCCCTCTGCCATGCAGCATCCTCGGGTTGATATCCAGTGTGGCGGCAGCGCCACGCCTTAGCATATCAACTCGGAGGCAAAATATCAGCCTGAATCAATGTCCTGCCGCGTCATCTTGAAGATGGTAGCGAAGTTTCGGCGCAGGCCCGCCAGCGCCCCAGGCAGTCCAGTCCGCAATAGTGATGGACGTACTCCGATCCCTCCACAGTGGCGGCGATGGAGCCAGGAATTTCGTTCAGGCACACCTCACACTGGATGAGTTCGGGTTCGCTGGGTATGGGTTTGTCCGCACCGGCCTGTTTCATGGCAAACCTCCTGCTACCGCGGGGAATGCCAGAAAGTATAGTCAATCACTAGGCTATTGCGGGCTCTCGGTGCTGCCAGACAGGCGGCGTGTACCCAGGCGTTGGCCCATGCGGATGGGGGCCTCAGGCCGGATGGCCTCGGCCCAGTCCAGGGCCTGCGGGCCAAACAGGACGATGACCGTCGATCCCATGTTGAAACGGCCCATTTCCTCGCCGCGCGCCAGGTGGACGGGCTGTTCTGCGTCGTCATAGCGCCAGCGGCGCACCACGCGGCCGGCGGGCGGCGTGACCACGCCGCTCCATACCGTTTCGATGCTGCCGACGAAGACGGCGCCCACCAAGACCATGGCCATCGGCCCGGCGGCGGTATCGAACAGGGCGGCGACGCGTTCGTTGCGCGCGAATAGATCCGGTATCCGGCGTGCCGTGACGGCGTTGACCGAGAACAGACGCCCCGGGATATGCACCATCTCGCGCAGGGTGCCGTCCAGCGGCATGTGGATGCGGTGGTAGTCACGCGGCGACAGATAGAGGGTGGCAAAGCTGCCACCCTGGAACGGCGCGGCGCGTTTTTCTGAACCGCCCAGCAACTGCACCAGGCTGAAGTCGTGCCCCTTGGCCTGCAGCAGGCGGCCGTCTGTGATGGGGCCGGCCTGACTGACGGCACCATCCACCGGGCAGGCGATGTCATAGGGGCCATCCACCAGCGGGCGGGCATCCGGCTTCAGGGCGCGGGTGAAGAAGGCATTGAAGTGCTCATAGGCGTGCGGATCCGGCTCCAGCGCCTCGTCCATGTTGACCTTGAAGCGGTCGACGAACCAGTCGGTGAATGGCTCGCGGAAACCCGCCCAGCGGATGCGGGTCAGCCCCTGCATCAGGCGCGACAGCAGATGCCCGGGCATCAGGTATTGCGGCCAGGTCTTCAGGAGGTCCGTGAGCGGGACCGGGGTAGTGGCAGGCTGTTCCATAGGGGGCTCGTCAGCGGTGGCGGAGATCGCGGATTGTACGGTAGGTATCGGCGATATGGTTGGCATTTTGCAGCGGCGTATAGCGCGCATGATAGCGCCCCTGGGCGTCGATGAGCAGAATCGCCGCGCTGTGGTTGATGGTATAGCCACTGCGCTCGGGGCTGCTGTCGAAGGCATAGGCAACATTCAGTGCCGCCGTCAGGCGTTCAAGGGTAGACGGGTCGGTGCTGGCGGCAAGAAAGCTCGGGTCGAAGTGCTGCACGTAGTCCTTGAGGAGTTCTGGCGTGTCGCGTTGCGGGTCCAGGGTGATGAAGAGAAAGCGGGTGTCGGCCAGCAGGTCCGGGGTGCGCGTCAGTTGCCGGCGTACCTGTTGCAGCGTGTACAGCGTGGTCGGGCAGATGTCGGGGCAATGGGTATAGCCGAAGAACACAAAGGTCCACTGACCGTGGAACCAGTCGGCCCTGATGGGATGGCCATCGAAGTCGTGGAGGACAAACTCGGGCAAGGGCTGTAGTTCGGGTTGCACGATGCCTGCCAGCTCGCGCGACAGGGGGGCGCTGCGGCTGTACTCCTGGCGCGTATCGGCGAACCACAGCCAGAACAGCGCGGCGCTGAGGGCGGCAACGAGGGTGAGCAGCAGCGGGGTACGCAGGCGATCCATGGGCGGTGATTATCGCATCTGTCCGCCACGCGGTCATCGGTGACTTGCATTGTGCCAGCCAGGCACGTACCTTACTGTATAAATAACCATGCGAGGTGCCCGTCATGTCCAATGTCAGTCTGCTGATTCCCAAGAGTAACCGTCCGGTCTGGAGTGCAGAACTGGAGGCCGTCGCGCTGACCGCGGCGGATATGGTGGAAATACCGCTGCTCGGCTACATCACTGCGGGCAGTCCGGTGGAACTGAATGAAAGTCAGGAACAGGTGGCCGTGCCGGCCACCATGGTGCGCAAGAATACCTACGCCCTGCGCGTGCGCGGCCATTCCATGATCGATGACAACATTCAGGACGGCGATATCGTGATTATCGAGAAACGCGAGAGCGCCGCCAATGGCCAGTCGGTGGTGGCCATGATCAATGGGGCGCAGGTGACATTGAAGAAGTTTTATGTCGAGCGCGACGGTATCCGCCTGCAGCCGGCCAATCCCGAGATGCAGCCCATCTTTTTGCGCAATGAAGAGGTACAGATCCTCGGTATCGTCACCGGGGTGATACGGACTGCTTAAGGAAGCTCTGAATAAGTTCAGAGCTTCCGCGGCACAGGGATGTGCCGCCATGTTCCAACGACGATAAGTCGTTGGAACATGAAGCGAATCGAAAATCACACTGTTCGATTCGCGTGGGCGGAGAAGTCCAGGATGGACTTATTCAGACCTTCCTTAATAAGCCCCGAAACTAGCGGTCTATCGGCGTGTCTTCCCGGTTGCCCCAGTCGGACCATGATCCCGCGTAGCCCCTGGCCTGGTAGCCCAGCCACTTGAGCATGAACCAGGTGTGGGCCGAGCGGTGGTGGGTCTGGCAGTAGGCCACCACCGTTTTGTCCGGCGTGATGCCCAAGCCCTCCAGTTGTGCACGCAGTTCTGTCGCCGGCTTCAGGCGCAGATTGCGTCCCTGATCCATCGCCTCGGTCCATTCGAAGTTGACCGCCCCCGGGATATGGCCGCCGCGCACCGAATAGCGTTGCAGACCGCGGTATTCCAGGGCGGAGCGGGCATCGAGCAGGGCGTGAGTGGCATCGCCCAGGTGGGCGAGGATATAGGCGGCGTCCGCTACCACACTGGTATCGGAATAGTTCGCCCGATATGAGGAGGGGGCAGACGAGGTCGCCGTCTGCGTCAACTCATGCCCCTCGTTGGCCCAGGCGTGCAGTCCGCCGTTGAGCAGGGAGTAGTGCTGATGGCCGATGGCCTGCAGGGTCCACAGCAGGCGGCAGGCCTTGCCACCGCCTTCATCGTCATAGGCCACTACGTGGTGCTCCGCTGTCAGGCCGATGGCCGACAACACCTCAGTCAATTGCGTCTCATCTGGCAACAGGCCACCGACCGGGGGAGCCATGCGGACGATGCGGCTGTATTCCAGGTGTACCGCGCCCGGGATGTGGTACTGGACATGGATGTCGGCGCGGCTCAGATCGACCAGCAGCAGGCGGGGATCGCCCAGCAAGGGCTCCAGCATTTCGGGCTCAAGCAGGAGCGGCAGTGTCGTGTCGGTCATGGTGGTTTCGGGCAGGGATGATGGTTCAATAAGGTGGGGCTGCCGGTTGGTATTTCAAGCAATATGCATGATTATACAGTTAATTGTCATGAATCTGGTTCGATAGTGTGTCAATGTTGTCTGTTTTGGTATTGTGGCGCGTTCGGGTACAATACTTCTCGGTCGTGGGCACAGCATTTCGAACGAACCGCCGCTCAACACCGATTGTCACATAACAGCAGTATCCTCATCCGAGTGCCCGGCTTTGCCGGCACATTCATACATCGCAAGCAGGAAACGCCTTGTCAGGTGGCCCGGATTTCCGGGGTGATATTCCCTTCCCGCTTGCCCATGCGAACTCTATCGGCAGTTGTTGTCGGCAGATACGAGGTAAGCAGATGAGCCAAGTCAGAAATTTCGGGGCGCGCACGGCGCAGTCCCTGACCGGGGTAGAACGGTTCCAGGTCTATACCGAACGCCAGCTGGAGCAGATCCCGCAGTTGCAGCGGCTGCCGGCGGAGTTGCGCCGCAGCATGCATGCCGTGGCGCAGGTGTTGCCATTTCGCGTCAATCGTTACGTCATCGACGAGTTGATCGACTGGGACAACGTCCCGGACGACCCCATCTTCCAACTCACCTTCCCGCAACAGGGCATGTTGGCAATGGCGGATTTCAACCACATCGCCGCCCTGCTCGATGCCGGGGCCGACCCGGCGCAGCTGCGTGCTGCGGCGCAGGACATCCGTCACAGGCTCAACCCCCATCCGGCGGGGCAGCGCCTGCTCAATGTGCCGCGCCTGGACGACAAGCGCCTGGAGGGCATGCAGCACAAGTATCGTGAGACGGTGCTGTTCTTCCCCAGCCAGGGGCAGACCTGCCATAGCTACTGCACCTTCTGCTTCCGCTGGGCCCAGTTCATCGGCGACAAGGAGTTGCGCATCGCCTCCCACGAGGCCACGCAACTGCATCGCTACCTCAAACAGCATCATGAGGTGACCGATCTGTTGATGACCGGTGGTGACCCCCTGGTGATGAAGAGCAGACACCTGGCCGGTTATCTGGAGCCGCTGTTGCAGCCGGAGTTCGAACACCTCCAGACCCTGCGCATCGGCACCAAGGCGCTGTCGTTCTGGCCGCAGCGCTTCGTGCTCGATGAGGATGCTGATGACCTGCTGCGCCTGTTGGAGCGCATGGTGCGCAAGGGCAAGCATGTGGCGGTGATGGCCCACTACAACCACTGGCGTGAATTGGACACGCCCATTGCCCGCGAGGCGGTGCGCCGCCTGCGCGAGACCGGTGCGGTGATTCGCAGCCAGTCGCCGCTGGTGGCCCACATCAATGACGATGCCGATGTATGGGCGCAACTGTGGCAGACTCAGGTGCGCCTGGGTATCGTGCCCTATTACATGTTTATCGAGCGCGATACCGGCGCGCGGCGTTACTTCGAGGTGCCCCTGGTGCGTGCCTGGGCGATCTACCGCGCAGCCGTGCAGCAGGTCTCCGGTGTGGCGCGCACCGTACGCGGCCCGTCCATGAGCGCCGGCCCCGGCAAGGTGGAGGTGCAGGGCGTGACCGCGGTGGCCGGCGAGCAGGTATTCGTGCTGCGCTTCATTCAGGGCCGCAACCCGGACTGGGTGCAACGGCCATTCTTTGCCCGTTTCGATCCGCAGGCCACCTGGCTGGATGACCTGCATCCGGCCTTCGGGGAAGAACAGTTTTTCTTTCAGGCCGAATATGACGCCATGCAGGCGCGCGCTACCCTCTGAGCCTTTCTAACCTCTGTCTTCCCCCATTGCCGCCTGCCGGCATTGGGGCTACCTTATTCGAGGCAGCGCTGTACCAGGATGGTCAATAAAAACTACCAACGAGGTCGATTATGGGATCGCAGAAATACGTGTATGCCTTCAGCGAGGGCGACGGCAAGAATAAGCATCTGCTCGGCGGCAAGGGCGCCAACCTGTGCGAGATGACCCAGATCGGTCTCAACGTGCCGCCCGGCTTCGTCATCAGCACCGAGGCCTGCCTGACCTATCTGGCCGATCCCAAGCGCGAGCTGCCGGCCGGCGTGATGGATCAGGTGCGTACCCAGATCGCCGCGCTGGAAAAGGCCACCGGCAAGACCTTCGGCGGCGCCGACAATCCGCTGTTGGTGTCGGTGCGCTCCGGTTCGGCCATGTCCATGCCGGGCATGATGGATACCATCCTCAACCTCGGCCTCAATGCGCAGACCCTGACCGGCCTGATCAAGCAGAGCAACAACGAGCGTTTTGGCTACGACTCCTACCGCCGTTTCATCCAGTTGTTCGGCAAGGTGGCGCTGGGCGTGGCTGACGAACACTTCGATGAACATTTCGAGGCAGTGAAGCAGCGCGCCGGCGTGGCGGTGGACGTGGGCCTCAAGGCGGCGGACCTCAAGGAGATCAGTGAGCGCTTCCTGCAGGTGGTGCAACAGCAGACCGGCAAGCCGTTTCCCACCGACCCGATGGAACAATTGGAGCTGGCCATCAAGGCGGTATTCAATTCCTGGATGGGCAAGCGCGCGGTGGACTACCGGCGCGAGTTCCACATCACTCCGCAAATGGCCAACGGCACGGCGGTGAACGTGGTGACCATGGTGTTCGGCAACCTGGGCGACGACTCCGCCACCGGTGTCGGTTTCACCCGCAACCCGGGTACCGGCGAGAACGTGCTGTTCGGCGAGTATCTGGTCAATGCCCAGGGCGAGGACGTGGTGGCCGGCATCCGCACCCCGAAGCCGATCCTTGAGCTGGAAAAGGAAATGCCGGAGATGTTTCGCCAGCTGGTGGAGCTGCGCAACAAGCTGGAGTCGCACTATCACGAAATCCAGGACTTCGAGTTCACCATTGAAAAGGGCGTGCTGTATTGCCTGCAAACGCGCAACGGCAAGATGAACGCGCAGGCCATGGTGCGCACCTCGGTGGAGATGGTCAAGGAAGGTCTCATCGATCGCAATCAGGCCCTGCTGCGCATCCAGCCAACCCTGTTGGAGCAATTGCTGTTCCCGCGCCTCGATCCGAGCTATAAGCGCGAGGCCCTTACCAGCGGCATCGGCGCCTCACCCGGCGCCTCCAGCGGCCATGTAGTATTTGATGCGGATACCGCCGAGCGGCGCGGCAAGCTGGGCGAGAAGGTGATCCTGGTGCGCGAGGAAACCAAGCCGGAGGACATCCACGGCTTCTTCGCCGCCCAGGGTGTGCTCACCTCGCGCGGCGGCAAGACGTCCCACGCGGCGGTGGTGGCGCGCGGCATGGGCAAACCCTGCGTGGTCGGCGCCGAGGGCATCAAGGTGGACAGCCGGGCGCGCACCGCCGTGGTGGGCGAACATGTGCTGCATGAAGGTGACGTGCTCACCATCGACGGCGGCAGCGGCGCGGTGTATCTGGGCAAGGTGCCGACGGTGGAGCCGGAATTCTCGCAGGAACTCGCCACCCTGCTGGGCTGGGCCGACGAGGTGGCCAAGTTGCAGGTGATGGCCAATGCCGATACCCCCAATGATGCGCGCCGCGCAGTGAAGTTCGGCGCCATGGGCATTGGCCTGTGTCGTACCGAGCGCATGTTCAATGCCCAGGAACGCCTGCCCATCGTGGTGGAGATGATCCTGGCCGAAGATACCGCGGCGCGGCAGCGCGCCCTGGACAAGCTGCTGCCCATGCAGCGCGGCGACTTCAAGGAAATGCTCAGCGTGATGGCACCGCGGCCGATGACCGTGCGCCTGCTCGACCCGCCGATCCACGAATTCCTGCCCACTGAGCAGCGCTTGCTCGATGAGCTGGCTCACCTGCGCCAGTTGCGCAGCTCAGTGCACGGTGTCGAGTCACTGGTATCCACCCTGCGTGTGCTGCACCCGGAGAAATCCGCCGGCCTGGAGGGTTCGCTGGGCGTGCTGGGCGACAGTTCGCTGGTGGAGGAGGCCATTGCCCGCACCGAGACCATGCTGGCCAAGGTGCGCGTGCTGCAGGAGGTCAATCCCATGCTGGGTCACCGCGGTGTGCGTCTTGGCATCACCTATCCCGAGATCTACCGGATGCAGTTGCGCGCCCTGTGCGAGGCGGCGGCGGAGTGCATCAAGGAAGGCATCGATGTGCACCCGGAGATCATGGTGCCCAATGTCTGTACCAAGCGCGAGCTGGAGATCGTGCGCAGCTACCTGGACGAGATCAAACCGCAGGTGGAGAAGCAGTACGGGGTTACCGTGCCGCTCAAGTTCGGCACCATGATGGAGGTGGTGCGTGCCTGCCTGCGTGCCGGCCACATGGCCGAGGCGGCGGAGTTCTTCTCCTTCGGCACCAACGACCTGACCCAGGCCACCTTCTCCTTCTCGCGTGAGGATGCCGAGAACAAGTTCCTGCCCATGTACGCGGAGAAGAAGATCCTCGACCACAATCCCTTCGAGGTGCTGGACGTGAAGGGCGTCGGCCGCCTGATCTGGATCGCCGTGGACTGGGGCCGCAAGGGCCGGCCCGATCTCAAGGTCGGCATCTGCGGCGAACAGGGCGGCCATCCCGAGACCATCCGCTTCTGCCACCACGTGGGCCTCAACTACGTGTCCTGTTCCTCGCCGCGCGTGCCGGTGGCGCGCCTGGCGGCGGCGCATGCCAAGTTGAAGGAGGCTGACTATCAATGGTAGCGGTAGCGTAATGCCAGAAACGAAGAAGGCGGGTTATCCCGCCTTCTTCGTTTCGAATGTTCCAAGCTCTGTTCAGCGCAGAAGATGAGTACGTATCGCATGAACAAAGGCCAGCAGATCGTCGAGATTGTGCTCGACTACATGGCGCAGGATGCGACGGTCTACCGTTTGGTAGCCATGTACCAGAAGGTTGCGAAAGCCGGCCATTTTTTGCAAGTTGCCGCTCAAGGTTTCAGGCAATGCCAATGCCTCGTGCAGCAGCGCAAATAGTTACCAGTTGGTTTCCGGTTCGCCCAGGCGCAAGTCGGAAATGATGTGTGAGGCGGTATCCAACGCCGCCTGGATGGCCGGCTGCAAGGTGTGTGCCACGAAGCGTTCTTCGCGCACATCGGATTCAATCAGGTCCGGCCGTGCCAGTCGCCGCAACTCACTGACGCAGGTTTCGATGAACGCCAGTTTCTTTTCCAGCAGTTCACGGTCGGTCATGGTGTGAACCCGTGGTGCGGCGGTGTTCCTGTAAATAGGGCAGTACGTCGAAGTAATCGGCGCGGGCCTTGACCTCGAAGCGGACGCGTGCCGAACGGTCGGTTTCCAGCACCAGTATTCCGTCACGCAGGACACGGTGTATCAGGTCGGGGCTGGCCCGGTTGAGCACCACCACATCGGCGCGCCGGCCGGTGGCGGCCTCGATGTTCGCCGCCAAGGTCAGCCCGAGGCCATCCAGGGTCGCCGGCGGTTCGGTATGGAACAGCACGGCCACATCCACGTCACTGCCCGGAGTGGCCTCCCCGCGCGCCTGACTGCCGAGCCTCCCTGATCTGGGCGGCCAGATTTGGTCACGTGGCCTCCCCGCGCGCCTGACTGCCGAAGAGGTAGGCGCACACCAGCGCGGAACCGTAAGGTTCCAGCACATGGCACAACGCGTCTATAGTCGGGTTATCTTCCATGGGGGTGATTATCGTTCTGGGGTCATGGTGCTGCAACCGGTTAGTGATTATGTAATCACCGTCGGCCGATCGCGGCCAGTACGCTCGCCCAATTCGGAGATCTGCGCCGCGGCCTTGATCAGGTCGGCAAGGGCGATCTGCGGATCCTGGTCATGCCTGGCCGGTTCCGGCTCATAGCTCTCGATATAGACGCGCAGGGTGGCGCCCACGGTACCGGTGCCGGAGAGGCGGAAGATGATGCGCGCGCCGTCGTCGAACACGATGCGCAGGCCCTGGTTCTTGCTCACGCTGCCGTCGATGGGGTCGGTGTAGCTGAAGTCATCGGCCAGGCGCACGGTGCGGCCGGCGATGGTTTTGCCGGGCAGGGTGGGAAACCGGTCGATGACGTGCTGCATCAGGCCCTTGGCATCCACCGCGTCCACCTCTTCGTAGTCGTGGCGGGTGTAGTAGTTGCGGCCGAACTGGGCCCAGTGCTCGCGCAGCAGTTGCTCCACCGGTTCCTTGCGTACGGCGAGGATGTTGAGCCAGCACAGCACAGCCCATAGGCCGTCCTTCTCGCGCACATGGTCGGAGCCGGTGCCAAAGCTCTCTTCGCCGCAGAAGGTGATGCGGCCGGCATCCAACAGGTTGCCGAAGAATTTCCAGCCGGTGGGGGTTTCGAAGCATTCGATGCCCAACTTCTCGGCGACACGGTCGGCGGCGCAGGAGGTGGGCATGGAGCGGGCGATGCCGGCCAGTCCTTTCCTATAGCCCTTCACCAGGGTGGCGTTGGCGGCCAGTACGGCGAGGGAGTCGGATGGGGTGACGAAGAACCGGCGCCCCAGGATCATGTTGCGGTCGCCGTCGCCGTCGGAGGCGGCGCCGAAGTCCGGTGCGTTGTCGCCGAACATTTCGGCCACCAGCCGTTCGGCGTAGGTGAGGTTGGGGTCGGGATGGCCGCCGCCGAAGTCGGGCAAGGCCTCGCCGTTGATCACCGTACCCTTGGGCGCGCCCAGGCGGCCCTCGATGATCTCGCGCGCGTAGGGGCCGGTGACGGCGCTCATGGCATCGAAGCGCATGCGAAAGCCGGAGGCGAACAGGGCGCGGATGGCGTCAAAGTCGAACAGCGTCTCCATCAGCTCGGCATAGTCGGCCACCGGGTCGATGACCTCCACCGCCATGCCGCCGATGGTGTAGTGGCCGATGACATCCAGCGGGATGTCCTTGGTATCCTGGGTGCGGTAGCGGTCGATGGTCTGGGTGCGGGCGTAGATGGCCTCGGTAAGTTTTTCCGGTGCCGGGCCGCCATTGCCGATGTTGTACTTGATGCCGAAGTCGCCCTCGGGGCCGCCGGGGTTGTGGCTGGCGGATAGGACCAGGCCGCCGCTGGCCTGGTGTTTGCGGATCACCGCCGAGGCCGCAGGGGTGGAAAGCAGGCCGCCCCGCCCCACCAGGCAGCGCTGCACGCCATTGGCCGCCGCCATGCGCAGGATCACCTCGATGGCCTCCTTGTTATAGAAACGCCCATCGCCACCCAGCACCAGGCTGCCGCCCACCAGTTCGGGCACGCAGTCGAACACCGCCTGGACGAAGTTCTCCAGATAGCCCGGCTGCTGGAATACGGTGACGCGCTTGCGCAGGCCGGAGGTGCCGGGGCGCTGGCCCTCGAAGGGGAGGGTGGGGATGGTACGGACGGTCATGACGGCTTCCTGTTTTGATTTTCACTCATTCAACCACACGGCCGCGGCCGGTGGGAGGGCTTGAAACCCCTCCATAATATCCCCACTTTCCGTTGCTGTATCGTTAACCATTTAATTTGTCGGGAGTTGGACCATGACCGTAGAAGCACATAAGGAAACCCTGGGCTTTCAGGCCGAGGTGAAGCAGCTGTTGCAGCTGATGATCCATTCCTTATATTCCAACAAGGAAATTTTCCTGCGCGAGCTGATCTCCAATGCCTCCGATGCCTGCGACAAGCTGCGCTTCGAGGCCCTGTCCGACGACGCCTTGTGGGAAGGTGACAACGAACTGAATATCCGCGTCAGCTTCGACAAGGCGGCGCGTACCATCACCCTGACGGACAACGGTATCGGCATGTCGCGCCAGGAGGTGATCGACAATATCGGCACCATCGCCAAGTCGGGCACGCGTCAGTTCTTCGAGTCGCTCACCGGCGACCAGGCCAAGGATGCCCATCTCATCGGCCAGTTCGGCGTCGGCTTCTATTCCGCCTTCATCATTGCCGACAAGGTCACCCTCACCACCCGCCGTGCCGGTGTCGGCGCCGAGCATGGCGTGCGCTGGGAGTCCGGCGGCGCCGGCGACTACACCCTGGAGACGGTGGAAAAGGCCGGCCGCGGCACCGAGGTGGTGCTGCACCTGCGCGAGGGCGAGGACGAGTTCCTCGACGGCTGGCGCCTGCGCTCCATCATCCGCAAGTACTCTGACCACATCACCCTGCCCATCGTGATGGAGAAGGAGCGTTACGGCGAGGAGGAGAAGGATAAAGCGCCGGAGGATGAAACCGTCAATCAGGCATCGGCCCTGTGGGCGCGCGCCAAGAGTGAGATCGGCGAGGACGAGTACAAGGAGTTCTACAAGCACGTGGCCCACGACTTTGAGGACCCGCTGCTGTGGAGCCACAACCGCGTCGAAGGCAAGCTGGAATACACCTCGCTGCTGTATGTGCCGCAGCGCGCGCCGTTCGACCTGTGGGACCGCGAGCGCCACCACGGCATCAAGCTGTATGTGCGCCGCGTGTTCATCATGGAGGACGCCGAGAAGCTGATGCCGGCCTATCTGCGTTTCGTGCGCGGTGTCATCGACTCCAACGACCTGCCGCTCAACGTGTCGCGCGAGATACTGCAGCACAGCAAGGTGATCGATGCCATGCGCGGCGGTTCGGTGAAAAAGGTTCTGGGCATGCTGGAGGACCTGGCCAAATCCGACGCCGAGAAATACCAGAAATTCTGGGACGAATTCGGCCGCGTGCTGAAGGAAGGCCCGGGTGAGGACTATGCCAACCGCGAGCAGATCGGCAAGCTGCTGCGCTTTGCCTCCACCCATGCCGACAGCAGCGAGCAGACTGTCTCCCTGGCCGACTACATCGGCCGCATGAAGGAAGGCCAGGAGGCCATCTACTACATCACCGCCGACTCTTTCGCCGCGGCCAAGAACAGCCCGCACCTGGAAATCTTCCGCAAGAAAGGCATCGAGGTGCTGCTGCTGTCCGACCGTGTCGACGAGTGGCTGGTATCTTCCTTCACCGAATTCGATGGCAAGCCGCTCAAGGCCGTCACCAAGGGTGCGCTGGACCTCGGCAAGCTGGAAGATGAAGAGGAGAAGAAGGCGCAGGAGAAGGTGGCCGACGAGTTCAAGGAGCTGGTGGCCGAGGTGCGAGAGACCCTGGGCGACAAGGTTAAAGAGGTGCGCATCACTCATCGCCTGACTGCCTCGCCCGCCTGCCTGGTGGCCGGCGAGCACGACATGAGCGCCCATCTGGAGCGCATCCTCAAGCAGGCCGGGCAGAAGGTCGGCGGCAGCAAGCCGATCCTGGAACTCAACCCCGAGCATCCGTTGGTGCAGCGCCTCAAGTCCGAGGGCGCGGGGGCGCGTTTCGGCGACTGGGTCAACATCCTGTTCGACCAGGCGCTGCTGGCTGAGGGGGGGCAGCTCGACGACCCGGCGGCCTTCGTGCAACGCTTGAACCAGTTGTTGCTGGAGTTGCGCTAGGGAAGCTCTGAATAAGTTCAGAGCTTCCGCGGCACAGGGAAGTGCCGCCATGTTCCAACGACGATAAGTCGTTGGAACATGAAGCGAATAGAAAATCACACTTTTCGATGCGCGTGGTTTTGTCCATGGATGGATTCATGTCGCGGAGCCCATGGATGGGCGGGAGCGACCTGAGAAGTCCAGGATGGACTTATCCAGACCTACTCTAGAGGCGCTGGGCCGGCCCCGCCTTGCCGTGGCGGGGCCGGCTCATGTAGGGTAGGGTGTACCGTTACAGGACAGGAGACCCGCCATGGCGCACATCATGTTGGTGGACGATGAGCCGCATAATCTCAGTGCCATGATGCGCGTGCTGCGCATGCAGGGTGATCACGAGATCGAGCGTTTCGAGACCCCGGCAGCTGCCTTGGCCAGGGCGCGGGAAGTACAGTTCGATATCGTGATCGCCGACTACCGCATGCCGGAGATGGACGGCGCCCGTTTCCTGCAGGCCTTCCGCCAGTTGCAGCCCCAGGCCTACCGCATCATCGTCAGTGGTTACGCCGACAGTGAACTGTTCCGCTCCGCCATCAACCAGGCGCAGTTGCATCGCTTTATCGAAAAGCCCGTCGATAATATGGTGCTGCTCCAGGCCGTGGAGGAGGGCGTGGCGCAAAGCGAATTGCAGCGTGAGGTGCGTGAATTGCGCACGGAGCTGGAACAGTTGCGGCTGCTGCTGGAGGGCCGTACAGCGTTGCTGCGACAGGTGGCGGACAGCTACCCGGATGCGCTTCCCGAGGACTGGGAGCACAAGGGCTAAGCTGGTAACCACGACACCCGCAGAAATGAAAACGCCGCCTGAAAAGGCGGCGTTTTTTATCACCGGCGGGAAAATCAGATGCGGAACTGACCGACCAGGCTTTGCAGCTGCTCGGCCAGACGGGCCAGCTCCTCGCTGGCGGCCGCTGTCTGCTGTGCGCCCTGGTTGGTTTGATCCGCCACCTGGCTGATGTTGACGATATTGCGGTTGATCTCTTCGGCCACGGAACTCTGCTCCTCGGCGGCGGAGGCGATCTGGGCGTTGAGGTCGTTGATGGTGCCGACGGCGCGGGTGATGGAGTCCAGCGAGGCGCCGGCCTGGGCCACCTGCTCCACACCGGCCTGCGCCTGGGCGCGGCTGGCCTCCATCACCTTCACCGCATTGGCAGCGCCGGTTTGCAGTTTTTCGATCATGCCCTGAATTTCAGCCGTGGACTGCTGGGTACGCGAGGCCAGGGTGCGCACCTCGTCGGCCACCACGGCGAAGCCGCGGCCCTGCTCGCCGGCGCGCGCCGCCTCGATGGCCGCATTGAGGGCCAACAGATTGGTCTGTTCGGCGATGCCGCGAATCACATCCAGCACGGTGCCGATCTGCTCGCTGTCCTGCTCCAGCTGATGGATGACGCCGGCGGCCTTTTCCACTTCGCTGGCCAGGGAGTCAATGACGTCGATGGTGCGGGTCACCACCTGCTTGCCTGACACGGCTTCGTCGTCTGCCTTGTGGGCCGCCTCGGCGGCGCTGGCGGCGCTGTGCGCCACTTCCTGCACCTTTCGTTCATGGCGGTGGCGACCTGCTCCGTTTCCGACTGCTGCTGGCGGATGCCGCTGCTGGTCTGTTCGGTGACCGCGGAGGTCTCTTCGGCGGCGGCCGCCAACTGGCCGGTGGCGCCGGACAACTGCTGTACCATGCCGTGGAAGCGTTCCCCCATACGATTGAAGGCGGAGGCAACACGGCCCAGCTCATCTTTGGCGTGATAATCGGCGCGCACGGTGAGGTTGCCTTCGGCCATCTGGCCGCTGGCGCGTTCCAGCTCGGCGACGGCACGGCCGATGCCGCCGATGGTGGCCCAGGCCAGCAGGGTGCTCAGACCGATGGCCACGGCGATGAGGATGATGGTTGCATTGCGTACCCTATAGTATTCGGCCTCGGCATTGTCATATTCGGCCTTGGCCACGTCGAGCTGCAGCTGCAGTAACTTGTCGGCCACACCGGTGGCGGCGTAGAAGGCGGGGTTGACGCGCTTGAGCAGGGCCTCGTTGGCGTCGTGATAGCGGCCGGCCCTGAGGGAGGCGATGACCGGCTTGAGACCCTCGTTAACAAATACCGCGCGCTTGGCGGCAAAGTCTTCGGCCAAACGTGTTTCTTCCGGGGTGTGGTAGGTGGCCATAAAGGCCTGCCACAGGGTGTTGATCTTGTCGATGTTGTCCTCGGCCACCTTGAGATGCATGTCGATGGGGTGGTCATGCATCCTGGAGAAGTCACTGGCCGGGTCATGTTGCAGGGACAGCAGCAACTGGGTGCGGTTATCCTGCATCATTTCGATGATCTGGCTGATCTGTCCGGTGGGTACCAGGCGGTCGTTGTACACCGTGTTGAGTGAGTCGTCTGCATCGCGCATGCCGGTCAGGCCCATCAGGCCGATGGCGACCATCAATACGGTCGCCAGGCCAACCAGGGCGATAAGGCGGGTTTTGATGGTGAAGTTTTGCAGCAGGTTCATTATGTCACCCTCTCTATTTATGTGGTATTAGGTGATACTCCGATGGAGAGCGTATCGGCGTGTGGTAGTGCCACTTTAGCATGATGAGCGTATCGGCCACCACGGATGATTGGGGCGTTGCCGCGGATTCCGTTACACTGGGCGCTATCGAATAACAGGATCAGCGACTGAATGAGTAAGACATTGCGTGCGTGGGGTACCTGCATCGACTGCGGTTATGAGGGGATGCTGGAGTATTTCCGTGTCGAGGGCGAGTCCTACGAGGATCGGGAGGCGCTCGGTCTGATGATGCTGTTGCACTGTCCGGCCTGCGGCAGTCGCGAGCACACGCTGATCACCATGGAGTATTACTTGGAGATCAGCGAGGACGCCGGCAAGGATGAATGACGCCAGGGCTGTGCTGCGTCTGGACAAGTGGCTGTGGGCGGCACGTTTCTACAAGACCCGCGCCCTGGCCGTGGAGGCCATCAACGGCGGTCATGTACACCTCAACGGCGCCCGGCCAAAACCGGCGCGCACGGTGCAGTGCGGTGATGAACTGGTGATTCGCAAGAGCGGCATGGAATTCAGTATCACCGTAACCGGCGTGGCGGAGCAGCGTGGCCCGGCAGCGGCGGCGCAGCAGCTCTATCAGGAAAGCGAGGATAGCCGCATGCGGCGCGCGGCCCTGGCGGAGGAGCGTCGCCTGGCCGTCGCGGCCGGCGCCTTGCCGGCGCGGCGTCCGGACAAGCGCGGGCGCCGGCAGATCATTCGCTTTACCGGCCGGGGCATTTGAATGGTCGCCCGCGGTTCTACTCCCGAGTGCATTAGTGTAGGCTAATGTTTAGTCATTCCCCGTCTGTTGTTCGTCACGGCGTGCCGCCTGTCCGCTTCAGACCCTCACACATCCATTGAAACGGAGAATTGCCATGGCCACCGTGCACATGACCAAAGACAATTTCGATCAAATCATCAACAGCAATCCGTTCATCATCATCGACTTCTGGGCGCCTTGGTGTGGCCCCTGCCAGGGCTTCGGCCCGGTGTTCGAGGCGGAGTCGGAAAATCACCCCGACATCGTATTTGCCAAGGTGAACACCGAAGAGGAGCAGGAGTTGGGTGGCCTGTTCCAGATCCGTTCCATTCCCACCCTGATGATCTTCCGCGAGCAGGTGATCATCTATTCCGAGGCCGGCGCCCTGCAGGCATCACAGTTGAGAGATCTGTTGCAGCGTGCCAAGGAGCTGGACATGGCCGAGGTGCACAGGCAGGTGGCGGAGCAGCAGCAACAGGGGTGATCCCTGCCAGCTGCGGGCGCGAGTCTTGGGTTTCGGCGTCTGTTCCTGCCGTTTGAAACTGGAGGCTGCCGTCCCCACTCCCTGTTCTGTGAATCTGACAAATGCAGTAAGCTATTGTCCTTTGCCATGTAACGGGGAGTTTTGATGCGTCCGGCCCACATCACCGAGGTTCTAGAGCGGGAGTTTTCCAGTACACGCGACGGGCACCACACGCCGGTGATGCTGTGGGGGCCGCCGGGCGTGGGCAAGTCGCAGATGGTGGCGCAGGTGGCCGCGCGTCACCAGGTGCCGGTGATCGACATCCGCCTGTCGCAGATGGAACCGAGCGACCTGCGCGGCATTCCGTTTCGTGCCGAAGGCCAGGTGGAGTGGGCCGTGCCCGCCATGCTGCCCGATGCCCAGCGTCACGGTCCGGCCGGCATCCTGTTCCTCGATGAAATCACCTCCGCGCCGCCGTCCGTTTCCGCCGCCGCCTATCAGTTGATCCTGGATCGCCGGCTGGGCGAATACCGCGTGCCCGAGGGCTGGGCCATCTTCGCCGCCGGCAACCGCCAGGGCGATCGCGGCGTCACCTACGCCATGCCGGCGCCGCTGGCCAACCGCTTCGCCCATTTCGAGGTGGAAACCCATCTCGACGACTGGGTGCTGTGGGCCTACCGTAACGGCATTGACGAGCGCATCATCGCCTTCCTGCGTTTCCGCCCCGAACTGCTGTTCGATTTCGACCCGGCGCACAATCCCATCGCTTTTCCCTCGCCGCGCTCCTGGGAGTTTGCCCACCGCGCGCTGAAGAAGTTCGGTGAGGCGCATCAGTTGTTGGTGGAGACGCTGCAGGCCTGTGTCGGCCCGGCCGCCGGCATCGAGGCCGCCGCCTTCGTGCGCAACCTGGACAAACTGCCCGATCTCGACGCCATCCTGCGCCGCGAGATGGTGCCGGTGCCGCGCGAGATCGACCTGCAATATGCCGTTGCCTCCGCCCTGGTGGCGCGCGCCCTGCGCGCCAAGGCAGAGAAGAAGGGGGCCGAGGTGTACGGCCCGATCCTGGAATTTGCCGGCCGCTTCACTCAGCGCGAAATGGGCGTGATGCTGGTATCCGATATGCACCGCGCCATCGGTCAGGAAATCTTCAGCGTGCCCGAGTTTGCGCCGTGGGCGCAGGCGGTGGCCGACGTGATGCTGTACGACTAAGATGGAATATCTGCCGCAGAGGCGCAGAGGCGCAGAGGTTAAGAATACTGAGCCGTACTCGCGCATCTTTGCGCCGGTGTTTTGTTTTCATGTCTGATCTGGAAACCAAGCTGAGTGCCGCGCGCACCAAGCTGATCCTGGACAAGCCGTTCCTCGGCGCGCTGGTGCTGCGCCTGCCGCTGGTCGCCGCAGACCCGCGCTGGTGCAAGACCACCGCCACCGATGCGCGCGCCTTCTATTACAACGCCGATTACATCGATGCGTTGACCCTCGATCAAACCCAGTTCGCCCTGGCCCACGAGGCTCTGCACTGCGCGCTGTCGCACTTCGCGCGTCGTCAGCACCGTGACCGTCACCGCTGGGATGTCTCCTGCGACCTGGCCATCAACCCGCTGCTGGTGGAGGAGGGGTTGACCCCGGTGCAGGATGCGCTGCTGCTCGATGAGTACAAGGGCATGACGGCGGAGGAGATCTATCCCTGCCTGGATGAGGCGGAGTCGATGCGGCCCCATGACGACCATGTCTACGATCAGGACAGCGGCGAGCAGGGCGGCAGCGCCGGCAGCGGCGGCGACAAAGGCGAGGGTGGGGCTGGCAAGGCCACGCACGAGGACAAGGACGACAAGGGCGGTGGCGGCAGGCCGCAGCCCAAACAGGAAGACGGCCAGGGGGGCGCACCCAGGCCGGAGCCGCTGTCGCACGAGGAGCGCGAGCGCCTGTCGGTACAGTGGCGCCAGCGCATGGCCGGCGCCGCGCAGCAGGCCTTGCAGGCCGGCAAGCTGGGTGGCGCACTGGCACGGCTTATCGATCACTTGCTGCAACCGCAACTGCCCTGGCGTATGCTGCTGGCCAAATACATGACCGCCACCGCCCGCGACGATTACAACTACTTGCGTCCCTCGCGCCGCGAGGGCGATGCGATCTTCCCCAGCCTGCGTTCCTCGGAGATCGACATCGTGGTGGCGCTGGACACCAGCGGCTCGGTCAGCGACAAGGAAATGGCTGAGTTCCTTGCCGAGATCGACGCCATCAAGGGGCAGGTGCGCGCCCGCGTCACCCTGCATGCCTGCGACGCGCAGTTGGCCGCGGATGGCCCCTGGCGCTTCGAGCCGTGGGAGGAGTTCAAGTTGCCGCGCGAGTTCAAGGGCGGTGGCGGCACCTCGTTCCTGCCGGTATTCGACTGGCTGGAACGCGAGGGGCGCCGCCCCGATCTGCTGGTGTACTTCACCGATGCCGATGGTGCCTTCCCCACTCAAGAGGCGAACTTTCCGGTGATCTGGCTGGTGAAAGGCAAGGGCAAGGTGCCCTGGGGCCAGCGCATCCAACTCAATTGACGCATGCGGGCATCATCCCGCACAGAAACCGTAACAGACAGCGATTTTATGGACCTTTCCAGCGAAGACAGCCTGCGCCTGAACGTGCTCATCGCCAATGCCGAGGCGATCCGCATCGACGAGAACAATATGACGGTGTACGGTCTCAAGGGCGAGCGCGAGATGAAGGTAACGCTCAATCCAACCGGCCGCAGTGAGCAGTATCTGCAGCGCGTGCGCGAGCTTTTGTCGGGGCAGGTGCTCGGTTCGCCCGGCGGCTATCCGGTGTTTCTACGCCGCTGGACGCGCATGGGCCAGATCAACAACGAGGACCTGGACAAACTGCTGATGATCGGTGAGCCGGAGGCGGTGGTGGCAGTGACCCGCTCGCGCCAGCTCACCGACGAACTGGCGCGCCGCGCCTGGTGGGTGGCGCCTTACTCGGAGAATGCCCGCCGCATGCTGGAAAATCCGGTGGTGGTGGCGGGAGCCATGGGACCGGTGCTGGCGGAGTTTCTGGTGGAGCATCTGCCTTTCGAGACGGAGCACCAGGATATGTTGGACACGGTGCGCCTGGTGCTGCAGCCGGGACTGATCAGCCCCGAGACGCGCAGGAAACTGTGGGACGCGGGGCGCACCCGTAAGACCTATCGCGTCGGTTTCCTCGCTACCGAACCGGACACGCTGCCCGATGCGGTGGCGGCCCGCGCCGATTTTGATCAGCATCGTCCACTGTTGGCCCCCTTGGCAGTGCACAATCCCTATGCCGCGCTGCTGCTCAAACTGCTGGACGGCCCCGGCCAGACCTTTCTTGAAGTAGGCGCGGATGTGCTGAACAAGCCGGCGGATCAGGATGTGGTGACGGCGCTGGTCAACGCCATCGGTCGCTATTTTCAGGCCGCGCGGCCTGCCGCCCCCAGCCTGCGCGAGATCGCGGCGATTGATGCCAGCGTGGCCGCCTTGTGTGGCGCCGGCAGCGGCGACCTGTGCGCGTTGTTACAGGCCCTGCCCCAACTCGCCGCCGAGGTCCGTGCCATGGTGTTCCTGGCCCATATCGACGAGGCCATCATTACCCCGATCTTCGCCCACAGCGATGCCGTCGGCACGGTGATGCGCAAGAAGATCGAGCCGGTGGTGACGCCGATCCTGCAACAGTTTGCCGTGTTGCGCGGGCGCCACTGATATACTCGCGCCGAACGACTAACCTGAGAGTGCCTGCCGTGAGTGATACTGCCGCACCACTCGGCATCCTGCTGACCAACCTGGGTACCCCTGATGCGCCGACCACCCCGGCGCTGCGGCGCTATCTGGCTGAATTCCTGTGGGACCGTCGCGTGGTGGATGTGCCGCGGCCGCTGTGGTGGCTGATCCTGCACGGCATCATCCTGCGCACCCGTCCGGCCCGGTCGGCACGCCTGTACCGCAAGGTATGGACAGCAGAGGGTTCGCCCTTGCTGCTCATCGCACGGCGCCAGCAGGCACTATTACAGCAGGCATTGGAGGCGAAATGGCCGGGGCGGAGCAAGGTGGCTCTCGGCATGCGCTACGGCAATCCTTCCATTGCAAGTGCATTGACCAAGTTGCGTGCCGCCGGGGTGCGGCAGGTGCTGGTGCTGCCGCTGTATCCACAGAATTCCTGCTCCACCACGGCATCCACCTTCGATGCGGTGGCCGAGGCGCTACGCCACACGCGCGACGTGCCGGCACTGCGCTTCGTGGCGGACTATCATGCCGACGCGGCCTATATCGATGCGCTGGCCGCCTCGGTACGCGAGGCGCCGCAGGGTGGTGCATCGGGGCAGCGCCTGCTGTTTTCCTTTCACGGCACGCCCGAGCGCTACCGCACCGAGGGCGACCCCTATTATCAGCAGTGCCTCACTACCGCATGGCTGACGGCGGAACGCCTGGGATTGAAGGACGACGCGTGGCAGGTGAGCTTTCAGTCGCGTTTCGGCCGCGAACCCTGGCTGCAGCCCTATACTGATGAGGTACTCAAGCGATTGCCGGCACAGGGCATCAAACATGTGCAGGTGATCTGTCCCGGTTTCTCCGCCGACTGCCTGGAAACACTGGAAGAGATCGCCGGCGAGAACCGTGAGCTGTTCCTGCACGCCGGTGGCGAGTCCTTTCACTACATCCCGGCCCTCAACGATCGTCCCGACCACATCACCGCCCTGGCCGGTATCGTGGCGCGGGAGCTGTTTCTGGACTGAAATCCGCACCTGTCCAAAAAATAATGCCAATCAGTTTGACTGACTGGCATTAGCACGTTGCGTGCGGGTGTTACCGATGTTGTACCAATTGGTTCAGTGCTTCACGAGCCTCCTGAACATGCCCAGACCAAGCAATGCCAGACCCAGCCATCCGAAGGCGCCACCGCCGCCACCGCCGCTGCCGCCTACGCTAGCAACGCTGCTTTCGCTGTCATTGTCGGCAATGGAAACCGCCAGGTTTCCGATCGACAGTCCATCATAGTCTGCGTCGTCACTGGTGACGGCAAGGACGATCTGTCCGCTGTGGTTGCCTTCGATTACATCATCGTCGATCGCATAAATACTTACATTTTGCGGCGTGCTCCAGTTCGTTGTCGTGAAGGTAAGCGATGTCAGCGGCAGATAGAGCTGGCTGTCGCCATCGAGCGTGATGGTGACATTCGCTGTGGGTGCGGAGTCCAGTACGATCTGGATGGTGTCACCTGCGCCCGACTCTTCGACGATGGTGCTGCCCATGCTTTGCGTGATGGTCACGCCGGGCGGTAGGTCGTTGTCCTCGATGCTTACTGTGATCTGTGCGGCGCCGATGCCATTGTACGCCGGGTCGCTGCTGCTGACACTGTGGGTAATGGTGCCGCTGTGATTGCCCTCCTCTGCGGTGTCATCCACCGCACTCACCGTGACCGTCTGCGGCACATTCCAGTTGGACGAGGTGAAGATAAGGGAAATGGGGCTGGTTTCGAGCTGGCCGCCGGCATCAATGGTGATGGTGACATCACCTGAAGGCGGCGAACCCAGAACCACGTCGTAGGTGTCGGTCGTGCCGTCCTCGCTGACACTGCTGCCGCCATCTGTCTCGTTGATCCACACCTGTGAGCGGAAGAAGATTACGCCGTTCTCGCCCACGATCACGCCATTGCTGCCCGCCAAGACGATGTCCTGGAGGTTTGCGGCGGTAAACCAGCTGGTCTGTGCCGGCCAGCTGCTGCCATCGCTGCTGCTGCGCATGGTGCCTGTATTGCCGACGCCGGTGAATGCGCTGCCATCGTGCATGATGTTCAGCAGAGAATTGCTTGTGTTGTTGGTTGAGGTGCTCCAGCTTATGCCGTTTTCGCTGTAATGGGGGCCGGTAGTATAACGAATGCCGTCCCAGGCCAGTGCACCGTTGCCGGCCATGGTGCCGAGGTTGCCGGTGGTCCAGTTGTCGCCATCGACGCTGGCATAGGTCGGACCATTTTGTACGCGAATGATGAACTTTTCGCCTGCATGGTGGATATGCATGATGCGGCTCTGTCCAATCTCTGCGGTGATATGGATGTCACTCCAGTCGGTACCGTCAGTGCTGGAGAAGAGCAGGCCGTTGTAGCCACTGACCAGTAGTCGTGTACCGCTCCAGGCCACACGATATAGCAGCTCAGAGGACACAGGGGCCGTGCGTGGTGTCCAGTTGATGCCGTCCGGGCTGGTCAATAGGGTGCTATTGAAACCGATGGCGACAAACAGATCGAGTTCCTTGGCCCAGAGCACGTCGCGTAACTCGTTAGTGGTGCCGCTGTTGCGCTCCGTCCACTGGCTGCCGTTGTCGCTGGTCAGGATCGTTCCGTTCACACCCACGGCCACATAGATGTCGCTGTTGGCGGCCAATGCATTAAGGCTGGGAAGATCGGTGCTGAAGAAGGTCCAGTCGATGCCGTCGCTGCTGCCAAGGATCGTGCCCGTATTGCCGACGGCGCGAATATCCGCGCCATTGTTGCACAGGGCATTGAGCGGCTTGTCCAGCGCGGCGGCCAGGGGGGCATCAGGATGCTGTTTGGTCCATGAGCTGCCATCGGTGCTGGTATGGATGCCGTTGCCGGTACCGGCGGCGATGACGAACTGCGTACCGTCGTAAATGATACTGCGACGCCCGACCATGTCGCCAACGGAGACCACTTCCCAGTCGATGCCGTCGCTGCTGCGCACGGTCGTGCCGGAAGAACCCACTGCCACGAACCAGCCATTGCCGTAGACGACATCAAACAGAGCATTTGCGGTGTTGCTGGTGCGTGGCGTCCAATTGCTGGCATCCGAGCTGGTCAGGATGGTTCCGGCATTGCCCACGGCGACATAGGTGTCGGTGCCATTTCCGGTGACGGCTTGCAGGATCTGCGTGATGCCGGGGTCAACAGCGGCCCAGCTTACTCCACTGTTTTCACTGACCCAGATTTTATTATTGTTACTGTCGGCGGTGATCAGTCGATCTCCGTGGCGATGGAGACCTCGCAACCCGCCGCCGGTGATGGGGCCATCGACGAGATAGGAACTGCTCCAGTCGCTGCCATCGCTGCTGGCCCACAGCTGGTCTGTCGACAGGGCGGCCAGTCCGCTGGCGGTGGTCGTGACACGGCTCAGACCAGTGGTGGTGCCGGTATTCAGGGTGGCGGACAGGGTCCAGTCCGTGCCATTGGCGCTGGTCAGGACCCGGCCCAGCTCTCCGACGGCCACCCACTTGCCTGCATCAGAAGAATAGGTGCAGCCCAGTAGGTCTTCGGTGGTGACATGCGGTGTTACGGCATGCCAGCTTTGCGCCTGCGCGAACCCTGCGGCACACAGCAGGGCGAACATGGATATGCTCTTTCGATTCATCTCAGTCCTCCTTGTCTTGATGGTTATGTGAACTCATGCGACGGCGCAGCAGTGTTGCGGCAGCAAGCAGCAGGAAGGGCAGACCCATTCCGCCGCCACCACCGGAGCTACCCGTTCCAACGGCACCGCTGCTGCTGTCGTTGTCGTTATCGTTATCGTTATCGATGACGGTGACTGCCAGGTCGGCGATGGCCATGCCATCGAATGCGGTATCAGCGCTGCTGACCACATGCGAGATATACAGCGTGCGGCCGCCTTCGGCGCTGTCGTTGTCGATGGCGGAGAGGGTGACGATCTGGGGTGTGCCCCAGTTGGCCGAGGTGAAGGTCAGTTCCGTCGGGTTGACTTCGAGACCCGCATCCGCGCTGATGGTAATCACCACGTCATGCACTGGCGGGGCGCTCAGTACCAGACTGTAACTGTCGCTCGCGCCACCCTCAGTCACACTGCTGCCGCCATCGGTTTCCGCCAGTTCGATGCCGGAACGGAAATAGACGATGCCCTTGTCACCGACGATGATGGAGGTGCGCTCCGTGGTAATGATGCCCTTCATGGTCTGCGAGGTTAGGGAGGGCCGTTCCACCCATGTGCTGCCATCGCTGCTGTGTCTGAGCATGCCGCTGGCGCCCACGGCGATGAACTTCTCGCCATCGTGGGTGATGCCGTAGAGGTTGCTGATCTGCGTGCTAGCGGCCGTCCAGTTGACGCCATCACTGCTGATGAAACGTCCGTTGGCGTAGACGCTGCCGTTCCAGGCCACATCGAAGACAAAACCCATGGTGCCCAGGTTGCTTGCCGTCCAGCCGATGCCGTCGCTGCTGGTCAGTGTCGGGCCGCTGAATGCGGTGGCGATGAACCTCCCGCCCAGGTGGCGCACCCGCAGGGTGGCGCTGGTGTGACTGAAGGTCACGCTATGGTCGTCCCAGTCGGTGCCATTGCTGCTGCGCAGCACGGTGCCGTTATCGCCTGTAGCCACGAGTACCGTGCCATTCCAGGCCACGCCCATCAGGGATTGCATGGTGCCGCTGCTACGCATCGTCCAGTTCAACCCATCCGGGCTGGTGCTGATGTAACCGAGGTAACCGGTGGTCACGAACAGGCCCAGTTCCTCCGCCCAGATGACGGAATACAGCATGGTGCCGTGGCCGACGTAACCTTTGGTCCAGGAAGCGCCATTGCTGCTGGTCAGCACCGTGCCGTCCAGCCCGACCGCTACATACCGGCTGCCATTCCAGGCAATCGAATTGAGTATGCCCAGATCGGGGCTGTGCTTGCTCCAGTCGCTGCCGTTACTGCTGGAGAGGATCAGGCCGCCATCGCCTGCCACGATGGTCTTGCCTGCCTGATTGCAAATGGCGTGCAGCGATTTTCCTGTCTCCTCGCTGGGCTGATTCAGCTGGTGTGTCCAATTCAGCCCATCGCTGCTGGTGTACAGCATGCCGTTGTCACCCACGGCAACGAAGCGGCTGCCGTCGTGACGCACCTTGGTGAAGGCATATCCACCACCCGGCCCCTGTGAGGTCCAGTCCGCGCCGTTGCTGCTTCGGAGAATGGTGCCGTCGCCGCCGACCGCCACGAAGGCGCCATCGGCCCAGACGACGCTGTTCAGGCTGACGGTCACGCCGGAAGTGGCCGGTGTCCATGAATCCAGATGGCTGCTGGTCATGATCACGCCATCACGCGCAACGATGACATACAGCGCGCCGTTCCAGGCGATGCCTTCGATGGCCTTGCCCGCGCCGGTGGGGTGGTCAGTCCAGTCGCTACCGTTGAGGCTGCTGCGCACGGACTGGGAGTGGATGCCGGTGGCGGCAAACTGGCTGCCAGTCCAGATCACATCACTGAGCGTTGTGGCATCGCCCGCTACCGTGTGCGTCGTCCAGTTGCGGCCATCGGTGCTGGTAAACGCCTTTCCAAAACTGGTGGCCACGATGAGGCTGTCACTGGCCGCCAGGCCCAAGAGGTTGTCGTTCTCTGTGGTGACGATACCGGCCTGCCAGTCGCTGCCATTGCTGCTGATGAGGTAGCGGCCATGCGTGCCCACGGCGACATAGGCGGAGGCCGATGCCGAATAGACGCAGCTGCGGATGGTTTCGGGCGTGGGTCTGGGGCTGAGCAGTTGCCAGGTTTCAGCCTGGGCGCCGGCACAGACCAGCAATGCCAGCAGTGAAGTGGCATAGCGGAACATAGGGGTCATTTTCGTGGCTCCGTGGTGGGTGTTGGGGATGAATCCTGCGCGAGAGGCTGTGCCTGAAGCAGGCGGCCCAGCTCGGACATGGAGTGAAAGGCTTGGGGGAGGGGACTGTCGACCGTGATCAACTGGCCGACGATACGCTCGCCCTCGCGGCGATAGATGCGCAGGATGTAACTGTCCATATGGATTCCCTCCGTGTGTCGGAACGGAGGATGCGGCGGGGGAGGTGACGGATCAGGTAACGGATGCGCTTGGGGTTGGGGGCGTCAGCCGCTGTGCCCGACCTGTTCATGGAGCGAGGCGTAGAGCGCCCGGGTTTCGGCAGAGGGTTCGATGGCTAGGAGGTCAGCGAGGGTCTTTTGGCAGCGGCGATAGCAGCGCACTGCCTCGGGAGCCTGTCCCAGGCGGATGTGGGCCTGCATCAGCAGGCGGTAGAAGGGCTCGGCCAGGGGGTCGACACCCAGGGCCTCCTCGGCCAGCTCCAGCACCTGGGCTGGCTGGTCAGCCAGGCAGTGCCGGGTTTCCTGCTCCAGTGCGGCCAGAAAACGTAGACGCAGCCTTTCACGTACATGCACTACCCAGGACAGATGTTCATCCCCGGGCAAGAAGGCGCCGCGATAGAGCGCACGGATACGCTTGAGCGGGCAGCGCCCTTGAGCATGTTCGGCCAGTGCCTGCTCCAGGCTCCAGAGATCGCAACCCGCACGGGCCTCATCGATCCACAGGCGCCCCTCCTGCTGAATGACCGTGTCGCTGCCCACCAGTTTGCGCAGCCGTGCGAGGGTGGCCTTGAGATTGTCCTGCGCGCTGTCGGCATCGGCCTCGGGCCACAGGGCCAGGGCGGCATCACTTACGGCGATGCGTGGTTCGATGATCAGCAATTTGAGCAGATCCAGCGGACGATGTTGTACCTTGCCGGCAAAGCTCAGCGCCTCGCCGTTGAGGGTGATGCCAAAACGCCCGAGGGTCTGGATGCTCACCACGCGCGGCCATGCTTGACAGTGCGCAGCCACGCCATGCGGAAGCATCTGCTGGCTGCGGATGATGTCGAGTACAAAGCCGGTCTCGATGCCGTAGTCCAATGCATGCGCCAGCAGTGGGGCAAAGTCCTGATGTGTCCAGAAGGGTACATGGCGATAGCCGCGGTCGCGACCGAAGGCGAGCACTTCTCTCAAGGTGGCCTCGAGTGTGTCGGCGTCGTTTGCCGCCTGCGCAAATTGTGCGCGGTTGAGCAGCAGCAGATAGATCTGCGGACCATATCCACACTGGCGTCCCAGCGATAGGGCCGCATCATTGATACGCTGCGCCTCATCCATCAAGCCGTTGCGAAACAGGGCCTGTGCATAGCCATAGTCGGTTTGCACCATTACATAGGGTGCCCCGGTGCGGTGTGCCATTTTATGGCCGTTGCGCATGCGTTCCAGTGCCTGTTGCGGCTGGCCGTCGGCATAGTTCAACCAAGCCAGATAAAATTGATAATGGCCGAAGTGCACGATGCGCTCTTCGATCAGCGTGGGCTCCATGCGCTGGATGAAATGACGCGCCAGTTCGATGTCACCCAGCGCGAAGGCGGCGTAGGCGGCCTGCACCAGCAACGTGAAGTCCATCAGATGCACGCCATTTTCATCCGCCTTGGCCAGGCCACGTTCTGCGGCATCGATGCCCGCTCGCGGCGAGATGCCATACCAGGAATACATGGCCTCGACCACTTGCCAGAGTTGCTGGCTCAGCGGATCGAGTTCTCCGCTGGAGGCGGCACGGCGCAGGCGATCCACCACAAGGCGGCTCTTCTCCAGATTGCCCGTCCAGGCGTAATAGCGCAGCAGGTGTCCGCCGATATGCAAACGTTGCGGTGCGCGCAGTGGGGCGTAGAACACAAGGCGATGCAGGGTTTTTTCCAGTGCGGCGAAGGCCGGATCCTGCGGGCGGCGGAACATCAGTGCGGAAAATAGCAGGACCTTCTGGCGCAGGCGCGTGGTAAACGCGGCGCGCGGAATGCCGTCGCGCGAAAAGTTCAGCCAGGCATCGATCCACTCATCGAGCACGGAGTAATGGCCAAATTCGAAGAGTATGGATTGCACCACCGCGCACCACGCCAGGTGCATATCTTCCCACTCCCCGGTCTTGCGCAGTTGGTGGTAGGCGACAGTCAGATCGTCCCTGGCCTGTCGGGTCTGACCGTGCAACAGGCAGATGCCGCGCCAGTAACGCGCCTTCGGCTGCTCCTTCAAAGCATCGGCAGGCAGGCGCGCAAACCAGTCGAGCAGCATCAGCCAGCGGCCTTGCTCCACCCAGCGGCCTGCATGGCGGATGATGATATCTAGCGTCTGCGCAGATTCGCCGGCGGCCAGCAGCAGCTCGATGGCGGTTTCACTGTCGTCTTCATCTTCGAGCACTTCGGCGGCACGGCAGCGCAGTAGCTTGATATCCTCGGCGTCGAGCGATTCATAGAGACGTTCGAGCAGGAACTCGCGGAACAGTGGATGAAAGGTATAGACATGCCGCCAGAGGCGATGGCGTTCGATGAAGAAGTTGTCGCGATGCAGACGCGCGAGGATCCCCTTGGCGTCACGATGACCGGTGAGCCTTGCGGCGCCGGCGGCGGTCATGCGCGGCAACAGCGAGACGGTGGCCAGAAATTTACGCATGTCTGGTGTGGCGTGTGTCAGCAGCTCACCCGCGTAATAGCGGAACACGCCTTCGGGATAGTCCACCGCCGCCGCGGCCTGCGCAGCATTGCCGCGCAGCATCAGCACTAGACCGGTGATCCAGCCCGCCGTGCGTCCCAGCAGGCGTTGTTGCTGTTCCTCGTCGGTCTGTATGCCATGTAACTGTGCCACGGCGGACAGCTCGTCGGCTGTGAAGGCCAGATCTCCGGGGCCCAACTGCATCACACCTGGCGACAGCTCCAGCTTCGCCCAGCTCTCGGGCAGGCTACTGCGGCTGGCTACCACCACGCGCAGCCCGGCAGGCAGCATTGCGAGCAGGGCAGGGAGGGCGTCGTGCAGGGGGTTGTCGGGTGCGAGCAGGTGATAGTCGTCGAACACCAGCAAGGCGTGTTCGGGCAGGCGCGGGGCAAGGAGGGTGGCAAAGTGACGTGCAAAGGCGCTGGGGTTATCGTGAAACTCTACGCCCAGACTGGGGAGTCCTGTGCCTGCGATAGGTCTGAGCGCCTCGGCCAGATGAGTAAAAAAGCTGCCGGGGTCGTGATCCAGGGCATCGAAGCGGTACCAGGCACCTGGCAGCTCGCTGCGGACAAGCAGCTCGGCGGCCAGCGTGGTCTTGCCGTAACCGGCGGCCGCGGCAATCCACACATGACCGGATTGCGAAAATACAAGCGATGTCAGCCGCGGACGAGCGACCGTCTCGCCCAGTACGGGGGCCGTGAGCTTCCCTGCGACCAGTGCCATGGCTGTGTCCCTAGAAGTGCCAGTTTCCCTGTACGCTCAGATATTGCCCGAGGATATCTGTGTATTCGCCCTTGAGGTTGTGGCCTAGGCTGTCGGTATTGTCGATGGGGGCGTTGTCCGCCGGCGCGTAGGCGTAGGCCGCATCGATGGAGAAATCCTCGCTGAGCGCCCACCTGAAACCGATGGTGTACCAGCGGCGGTCTGCATCGGGGACGCGCGGTGAGCGCAGATTGGCGTTGGGGACCGGAGTTTCGTCGATGACATAGCCGGCGCGCAGCAACCAGGCCGGTGTGAGCCGGTAGTTCAGGCCGATGGAATACCGTGCGGAGTCGTTCCAGCCCTGCACGGCCACCGAGTCGGGCAGGCTGTTGCTGAATTTCACGCGCAGCTCGTCGAAGCTGCTCCAGCGCGTCCAGGTGTAGTCGGCCAACAGGGTCAGACGTTCGGTGGCGGCGTGCGCGGCGCTCAGGCTGACGCTCTCGGGCAAGGTGATGGAGACCTGGCCCTGGCTGTCGCTGAAGGTGGTGGCCAGCATGGCGGGAACATTCTCGAATTTCGAGTTGCCCTTGAGCGTGTGGGTGACCGGGCCATGCCAGACCAACCCGGCGCGGCTGCGCCCAGACTTGCTTTGCAGGGCAAGGCCGAGGCTGGGGCCATAGGAGAGGCTGTCACCCGTGAGCATCTGGTAGCCGTCGCTGCCCTGTGGCACCAGCCCAAGTGCCGCGCAATTGGTCAGTGCCGTGGTCTGGTCGGCACCCAGGCCCATCAGTCTGGCCACACAGAGGATGCCGAAGTCCACGGCCTGCTTCAGTCGTGCGTCGGCGTACTGGATGTTCAGCGTGCCGCCCAGCGAGAGCTGTTCGCTGGCTTGCCAGGCCAGGGTCGGGCTGACATTGATGGTGCGCAGCGAGGACTCGATGGTGTGGTAACGGCCGCGCCAGTTCTCGTCGTATTCAAGGCCCAGGCCAAAGGGCGAGTACACTCCCACCCCCGCATGCAGGTTATTGCCCAGATCGGTGACGTAATACAGGTTGGGCAGATAGGAGCGGCGGTGAACATCTTCGCGGGTATCGCCGCTCGTGTTCGAACCTTGGTCGCGGTATTCGCCATGGGTGTCGATGATGTGGATGGCCACGGCCAGTTGCGAGCCCTTCAGCGAGGTCAGCAGGGCGGGGTTGTTGTACAGGGCGCTGGCATCCTCGCCCAGGGCGGCGGCCCCGGCAAAGCCCTGGCCGAGCGCACTGACGCTTTTGTCGCTGATGGCAAAGCCGCCCCCCAGGGCGGGCATGGAAAGACCTAGAAGACAGGCACAAAGTGCCGTCCTGGGCAAGGTTTGGCTGCAAGGCATGATTTCCCCCAATGCGGTATTGTAGTTTTTATGCAGTTTCTCGATGCGTCCCTTTCTGTGTGCAACGTCAAGCGAGAATCAAGGGGGATATTAACCCTACAATTTTCTACACGCTACCAGGGCTACCAAAAATATAGGTCTGTGGGCACTGAAGCAACGGGAGATACGCATTTTTTCCGGGGCATGTCTGCACGCTGGTGCGTAGGCAGTGTGAACTAATATAAGGAAATGTTTCGCATCCTCTGGGCTTATGGTAGGGACGATCTGCTCACGTTGCTAATTATGGGTAAATGGCCGAAGCTAAAAGACTGTCGTGTACCGAATCCCTGGCAAAGCCGGTATGGACTCATCGTTTCGGCATTCATGCTGCTATTGGCGTAGTGCATCGATACTGATGCGCAATATTTGCCTGCCCACCAGCTCGGGTAAGGTCTGAATAAGTCCATCCTGGACTTTTCCGCCCACACGAATCGAAAAATGTGATTTTCGATTCGTTTCATTTTCCAACGGCTTATCGTCGTTGGAACATGGCGGCACATCTCTGTGCTGCGGAAACTCTGAACTTATGCAGAGCTTCCGCGGCTGACCCCGAACACCACCTGTGCTACGTCGCGATAGTGGCGCGCGAAGTGGATGGTGATGCCCTTGCGGATGTGGGCGGGCAGTTCCTCGAAGTCGCCACGGTTGGCTTCGGGCAGGATCAGCTCCATCACGCCGATGCGCCGCGCGGCGATCACCTTTTCACGTATGCCGCCTACCGGCAGTACCTGGCCGGTGAGGGTCAACTCCCCGGTCATGGCCAGCGGCCGCTTGATGCGCTCCTTGCGTGCCAGGGATAGCAGGGCGGTGGCCATGGTGACGCCGGCGCTGGGGCCGTCCTTGGGGGTGGCGCCCTCCGGCACATGCAGATGGACGAAGGCCTCATCGAAAAAGGCCGGGTCACCGTTGAATTGTTTCAGATGGGAAGAGATATAGCTGTAGGCAATCTCGGCCGATTCGCGCATCACCTCGCCCAGCTTGCCGGTGAGCTTGAAGCCGCGATTCTTGCTGTGCACCAAAGTCGCCTCGATGCTGAGGGTGGCGCCGCCCATGGCGGTCCAGGCCAGGCCGGTGACCACGCCGGTGCCGCTGATGGGCTTTTCGCGCTGGAACAACGCTTTGCCGAGCAGGTCTTCGATGCTGGTGGGGCCGACACGGAGCGGCGTTTTTTCACCGCTGACGATGCGCACCACTGCCTTGCGCACGATGCGCCCCAATTGCTTCTCCAGGTTGCGCACGCCGGCCTCGCGCGCGTAGCCCTCGATGACCTTGCACAGGGCGTTGTCGGAAATCTTCAACTGGCTCGACTTGAGGCCCGCCTTATCCAACTGTTTCGGCCACAGGTGGTGCTTGGCGATGGCCAGCTTCTCTTCGGTGATATAACCGGACAGGCGGATTACCTCCATGCGGTCCAGCAGGGGGCCGGGAATGGTATCGAGCTGATTGGCGGTGCAGACGAACAGCACCTTGGACAGATCGAAGCGCAGGTCCAGGTAGTGATCGAGGAAGTCGCTGTTCTGTTCCGGGTCCAGCACTTCCAGCAGGGCGGAGGCGGGGTCGCCCTGGTAGGAGGCGCCGATTTTGTCGATCTCGTCCAGCATGATCACCGGATTGGCGGTTTCCGCCTCCTTGATGGCCTGGATGAACTTGCCGGGCATGGCTCCTATATAAGTACGGCGATGGCCCTTGATCTCGGCCTCGTCGCGCATGCCGCCGAGGGAGAACCGGTAGAACTTGCGCCCCAGGGTGTTGGCGATGGAGCGGCCGATGGAGGTCTTGCCCACACCAGGCGGGCCGACCAGCAGCAGGATCGAGCCGGCCACCTCACCCTTGAGGGCGCCGACGGCGAGGAATTCAATGATGCGCTGTTTCACGTCCTCCAGGCCGTCGTGGTCCTGGTCGAGGATGCGGCGAGCGCGCTTCAAATCCAGCCGATCGGTGGAGTGCACGCCCCAGGGCAAGGCCGTGGCCCAGTCCAGATAATTGCGCGTAACGGTGTATTCCGGCGAGCCTACCTCCAGAATGGATAGTTTCTGTAATTCGTCGTCCACCCGCTTCTGGGCCGCTGCCGGCAGAGTGAGCCTGGTCAGACGTTCGCGGAAGCGCTCCACATCGGCGGTGCGGTCGTCCTTCTCCAGCCCCAGTTCCTTCTGGATTTCCTTGAGCTGTTCGCGCAGGAAGAATTTGCGCTGCTGCTCGCTCATGCGCTCATCCACCTTTTCGCGGATCTGCGACTGCAGGCGGGCCACGTCCAGCTCCTTTTTCAACAGCACCAGCACCTTCTCCATGCGCGGCAGCACCGGGAATAGCTCCAGTACCTGCTGCAACTCCTCCCTTTTGGCGCTGGTCAGCGCCGCGGCGAAATCCGCCAGCGGTGAGGGATCATTAGGGCTAAAACGGGTGAGGAAGTATTTCAGTTCCTCGCTGTAGAGTGGATTGAGCGGAATCAGCTCCTTCAGGGTATTGATGATGGCCATGGCATAGGCCTTGACCTTGGAATCGGCCTTGAGCGGCTTTTCTGCTGGATATTCCACCTGCACCATGAAGGGTGGCTTGTGCGAGAGCCATTTGACGATGCGAAAGCGCTGGATACCCTCGGCGATGAACTGGATCTTTCCGCCGGAACGGTTTGGGTTGTGGACGCGTACCAGGCTGCCAATGCGGTAAAAATTCTCCGGCTTGAGGTGCTCCAGATCGCTTCCCCGGGTCAGTACCAGACCGGCCATGTGGTGCGGGTGATCGCCGATGCGCTCGACCGTTTCGAGCCACTGCTGCTCGTCCAGCAGCACCGGAAAGGCTTGGGCGGGGAAGAATGGACGGTCTGTCAGCGGCAGCAGGTACAGTGTGGTGGGCAGCATGTCGGCGCTGATGGCCAGCTCCGAGGACGCGCCTTCAGGGGACAAAATTTCGGGTTCGAGGGTGTCGTTGTCGGGCATGTTGTTGTTCCTCGCAGCGGTGTCACTGGTGATGCCGGATACCGTATTTTTCAGTCTGCGCGCAGGGTACGCACCGGGATATAGTGTGGCCGTCGCGGCGCCTGCACAAGTCCGTGCACCTGTCACTGAGGGACGAATGACGCGTCACGCTGCATGGCGGGTGTGAAGCGCATCATTTTGTGCTTGAAAAAATATTGCAAGTTTGCTTGTTACATTGGCGTTTATGTTTATAATGTTTTTCGACATGTGTCTCTACTAAACAAGGAGAAGAGTTGCCATGCCGAAAGTTGCAAGACGTGCCGTTGCCAAGAAGAGTGTTCGTACCAAGAAGGCTGCTGCGCCGAAGCGCGCCGTACGCCGTTCCACCGCCAAGGCTGCCTCCAGCAAGAAGGCAGTGATGGCCAGCGTGAAGAAGATGAATGCCCAGGCCAAGGCCGTTAAGGCGCGGCTGACTGCCGAGAAGAAGAAGTCGGCACAGGCGGAGAAGGCAATGCGTGCCAAGCTGCGCGCTGCTGTGGCGGAAGCCAAGGCACGCCTGAAGGCCGTGTTGGATGAAGAGAAGGTCTTTGAAGCCCGTCAGGCCCTGATGGCCAAGGCCGTTGCGGCGTTTGACAAGAAGCACGCCAAGGCCGTCGCTAAGAAGGCCAAGCGCAAACCGGCGCGTAAGAAACGCGTCGTCAAGGCTGCTGCCTGATGAACTAGGCCACCGTCCCCGGACGGTGGCCTTCTTCTTTGTAGGCCCTGTTCACTGCACAGGGTCTATTTCCCGCCCGGTCAAATCAGGCCGGCGAAGGGTTGTACTTCCACCAGATTCCCCGCCTCCACATCGCCGCTTTCTGCCGGCAGGATAATGAAGCAGTTGGCCCGGCTCATGGAGCTGAGCACATGCGAACCCTGTGGGCCGGTGCTGCGCACGGCGAGTTGTCCATTGGTGTCGTATTCCAGAATGCCACGCTGGTAATCGGCGCGTCCCGGTGATTTTTTCAAGGGAGTCACGCACGGCACGTGCAGTTTGAGCGGCATGCGTTCTGCCTGACCCATCAGTTGATAAAGTGCCGGCTGGACGATCTGGTAAAACGTGGCCATGGATGACACCGGATTACCTGGCAGGCCGAAAAATACGGTATTGCCCAGCAGGCCAAAGGCCAGCGGTTTGCCCGGCTTCATGGAAATCTTCCAGAAATTCACCTTGCCGAGTGCTTCCAGTGTCTCCTTGACGTAATCGGCATCGCCGACGGACACACCGCCCGAGGTAAGGAGTACGTCGGCCACGGCGGCACCCTGGCGGAAGGCATCGGCGATGTCCTCCCGTCGATCACGCACCACTCCCATGTCGATAATCTCCACGCCGAGGCGGCTCAGCATGCCGTACAGGGTGTAGCGGTTGCTGTCGTAGATCTGGCCTTCTTCCAGCGCTTCGCCCAGTGAGCGCAGTTCGTCGCCGGTGGAGAAAAAGGCGACGCGCAGGCGGCGCTTTACCCGTACCTCGGCGATGCCGAGGGAGGCGAGCAGGCCCAGATCGGCGGGGATGAGCTGCCTGCCAGCGTTCAGCACGGTCTGACCGGTGCCGATGTCCTCGCCCGGCTGACGCACATGGGAGCCCGGGGCGTGCCCGCCGCCGACAAAAATCGTTTCACCTTCGCGGCGTACGTCTTCCTGCATCACGATGGTATCGGCACCGGCCGGCAGTTTGGCGCCGGTCATGATGCGCACACACTGCCCGTTGCCGACGGTGCCGCTGTAGGGGTGTCCGGCCAGGGCGGTGCCGATGAGCTGCAAAGGCGCTTCGCCGTCATGGGGCAGGTCGGCGGCACGCAATGCATAACCGTCCATTGCAGAGTTGGCGTGAGGTGGCACGTCGAGAGGGGACTGTACGTCCGCGGCCAGCACACGCCCGAGGGCATCGCGCAGGGCAAGCTGTTCGAAGCCCTGCACAGCTACGAGGCTGCTGCGGATGTACTCCAGCGCCTGAGCGACGCTGAGCAGCGGTGAGCGGGGCGCGCTATTGGGATTCTGGGGCATGGTAAGGGCGACTCCTGGGCAGCAAGTGGTCGGTGAATTATTGCCGGCCGATGATGCGCAGCACAAATGCGGCGATGGCGGCGGGGTTGTTGAGATCGAGCAGGGGCAGTTCGGTGGCGGCAGCGGGCGGCGCGTCACAGGCGATGGCGATGATCTGCGGATCGTTGGGAAACAGCGGTAGCTTGCCCAATGCCGGGCGGTGCAGTTCAATCTTGGTCACCGCCTCATGCTTGAACCCTTCCACCAGAATCAAATCCAGCTCAGTGTGATCCAGGGCCTGCACCAGTTCCGCCAGCCGCGGTTCGGGGCGATCGTCACGGTGCTCAGTGAGCAGTGTCCAGCGTCGGCGCGAGGCCACCATGACCTGATCCGCGCCGGCGGCACGCATACGGTAGCTGTCCTTGCCGGGCTGATCCATGTCGAAGTCATGGTGGGTATGTTTGATTACCGCCAGGCGCAGGCCGTGGGCGCACAGCAGCGGGATGAGTTGTTCCAGCAGCGTAGTCTTGCCGGTACCGCTGGCGGCGACGAAGGCGAGCAGGGGCGGGGTGTGATCAGCAGGCATGTGGGTTCAATCTCAGTTCCAGTTGCTGCAATTCCTGCGGGGTATTGATGTTGCTGAAGGCGTTGGGCTGGTCGGAGAAATCGGCTACCGCAAGATTTTGCGCGCGCAGCCAGTCCTGTACCTTGCGGTGCCCGGCCGCGAGATAGGCCTCCAAGGCGGGGAGCACGCGGCGGCGCACCAGAATGATGGCGGCGTGCATCCGCGCGCCATCGCTGACGGAGCATACATCGGCATCCTTTTCCTCCAGGGCGCGGCGCATGCGTAGCACCAGATCGGCCGGCAGGCAGGGCGTGTCGCAAGGTACGCTCAGCAGCAGTTCGCTGCTGCTGGCTTGCAGGGCGCTGAGCAGGCCGGCCAGTGGGCCGGGTTGTTCAGGCAGGCTGTCGGCAATCACGGGCAGGCCGAAGGAGGCATACTGGGCGGCGGGTCGGTTGCTGTTGAGTACGAGGGTGTCTACCTGCGGGCGCAATGCCGCAATGACATGGGCCAGCAGGGGACGCCCCGCCAGCGGCAGCAGGGCCTTGTCGGCGCCGTCCATGCGGCGCGCCCGTCCGCCAGCGAGGATGACGGCGGTGATGGATGCGTGCGGATGTTCGATGGACATGGGTGCAGGTGTCACAACAGGTCGTCGCATCGTACCATGCGTTGACGCGGCGCAGACAGGAGCGGAGGAGGTAGCGTGGACCAATGTGAAACAGGGCGCGGGCCGGTAGAGCCTACGGTGGAAATCGTGGAGCAGCGCACGTGCTATCAGGGATTCTTTCGCATGGAGCACTATCGCCTGCACCATCGCCGCTACGATGGCGGTATGAGCCCGCTGTTGAGCCGCGAATTGTTCGAGCGCGGTCATGCGGCGGCGGTGCTGCCCTACGACCCGGTGCTGGATCGCATCGTGCTGCTGGAGCAGTTCCGCATCGGGGCGTTGACCGCCCCCGGTGGTCCCTGGCTGCTGGAGATTGTGGCCGGCATCATCGAGCCGGGCGAGACGGCGGTGGAGGTGGTGCGGCGCGAGATGCAGGAGGAGGCCGGCTGCGCCTTGCTGGATCTGGAGCCCATTTGCGAATATCTGGTCAGCCCGGGGGGGACCTCGGAGCGGATCAGCCTGTATTGCGGGCGGGTGGATGCCGACGGGGTGGGGGGCATCCACGGCCTGGCCGAGGAGGGCGAGGATATCCGGGTTACCGCCGTGACCTTTGAGGAGGCCATGACCCTGCTGGCCACCGGGCAGATCAACTCGGCCAGCCCGATCATCGCCCTGCAATGGCTGCAAATGAACCGGTCGCGGCTGCGGCGGCAGTGGCACCCTTGAAAATCCGCCGGGTTGGACGATAGTAGAGTAAGAATCGCGAGGGATATACGGCTATGAAGATAACAGCGGCATTGGGCAGCGCCTTGCAGGGGATCCGCCGCGGCATGGAGGGATTGGACCGCAATACGGCCCAGATCGCCAGTGCCGAGCAGCTGCGTGGCGAGTCGTCGCCCCTGCAACCCCTGGTGGAAAGCAAGGTGAACCGCCTGCAGGTCGAGGCCAGCGCCAAGGCCATGCGTACCATCGACGAGGCCATCGGCAGTCTGTTCGACGACAAGGCCTGAGCCAGGGCGCCTCCCAAATCCTGAGCAGGGGTATTCTTTCTCCTCCATTTCCATATACTGTGCACCTGTTCCAAATGACGGCCCGCCCAGGGCTGGAGCTATACATATAAGGAAACGACAGGTGCAGCCCAGCCACACGCTAACCGAGACCCGGCTTGAGATTCAGAAGCTGAATACGCTTCCGCCGATGTCGTTGGTGGCGCAGGAACTGCTGGAGGTGTTCGGCAAGGGCGATCTCGACGTGCACCGCATCGCCGTCATCATCGAGAAGGACCCGGCCCTGCTGGCCCGCCTCATCGGCCTGGCCAATTCCGCCTATTTCGGTTACCCGGAGCGGGTATCCAATGCCGAGGACGCCATCTTCAAGGTGCTCGGTCTCAATATTGCCCGCAACCTGGCGTTCAGCATGGTGCTGGCGGGTCCCTTCCGTACCAGCCATTGCCCCGCCTTCCGCGTCGACGAATACTGGGCCAACGCCATGGTGGCGGCCACCCTGGCGCAGCGCCTGGCGCGCCTGATTGATGTGGAGCCGCGGCCCCATGGCGGCAACGCCTATCTTGCCGGCCTGTTGCACAATCTTGGCCTGTTGGCCTTGGTACACCTCTACCCAGCAGAGATGTCGCTGGCGTTCGATCGCTTTGACAAGGAGCCGGCGCTAGGGCTGACAGCGATCGAGACCGCACTGCTGGCCGCCGATCACGCCCAGGTAGGCGGCTGGCTGGGGCGCAAGTGGCACCTGCCGGCCTTTGCGGTCGCCGCCATCGAACACCATCGGGATATTGCCTATAACGGTGAGCACGGCGCATTGGTGCGGCTGATCGGATTCTGTGCCCAGTGGGCGTCGCGTCTGCAGCGGCAGGAGGCGGCCCCGGACCTGGCCGCCTTGACCGGGTTGGGCATTGCGCCGGCCGAGGCCGAGGCCGTATTGGGTGAGATGCTCGCCAAGCGCGAGGAGATCGCCCAACTGGCCAAGATGCTGGCGGGACATTGAGCAGGCTCGCCATGGATACCGCACCGTTCATTGAATCCTTTCGCGAACTCAACGACAGCTTCCTCAAGCTGATCGATTCCCTCTCCGCCTTGCGTGGCCTGTCGTCGCTGCGCATCTACGGCCAGAGCGATACCCAGTTGCTCGGCAGCGCCCTCGATGTACTGATGCAGAACCAGGATTTGGAGCGCTGTTCCGTCTACCTGCTCAAGGACGGCAAGCTGGTGAACACGGCTGGCATGGACTGGGCGGACCTGGTCGGTCTCCATCAGGGCCACAAAGCTGACCATACACCGTTGTTTACCTCCTTTGAGGTAGGCGAGGGGCTGGTGGGACTGGCGGCGCAGACCGGCACCCTGCAGCACAGCCGCAACTGTGAAAACGACCCGCGCTTTGAGCGCAATTGTCGTGGCATCAGCCCCAACACCATGGCGATCGGCGCGCTGATCAGTTTGCCCATCAAGGCCAGTGGCGAGGTTCTCGGGGTACTCAATGTGTCGCACCCGCATGCGGAATTCTTTACTGACGGGCACGAACGTTCGCTGATTATTTTCGCCAATTTCCTGGGGCAGATGCTGGTCAACAACCGTCTGCTCAACAGCATGGAGCATCTGGTGCGCGAGCGTACCCGTCAGCTGGAGCAGACGCTGGCCGACGCCGAAGCGCTCAAGCGCCGCTATGCCGAACTGTCTGTGATTGACGAACTGACCGGCCTGCACAATCGCCGCTTCTTTTTCCCCGAATCGCGTTCGGCCCTGGCGCGCAGCCTGCGCTACAAAAAAGGCTTTTGTGTATTGCTGCTCGATATCGACCACTTCAAGCGCATCAACGATGTGCATGGTCACCGCCTGGGCGATGAGGTGTTGTGTCGTTGCGCCGAATTGTTCCGTCAGCAGGTGCGCGAGGTGGATGTGCTGGCGCGCTTTGGCGGCGAGGAGTTCATCATGGCCCTGCCGGATACCGAACTGGATGGGGCCAAGCAGTTGGCAGAGCGCATACGCGCGGCGGTGAAGGCCACTGCGTTTGAAATTGAAGGACACAGCATCAAGGTCACGGTCAGTATCGGCATTGCCTGCCTGTTGGAGCAAGACAAGGGTGATGCACAGTTGGTCCTCGAACGTCTGATCAGCGAGGCCGATCAGGCCCTCTATTTCGGCAAGCACAATGGACGCAATCAGGTGCGTGCCTACTCCGAGATTGCCTGTTTTCTCTGACGGCTCAAGCCGTTCTCAATCCGCCAATCCCTCGATGCCCTGTTGACCGCACTTGCGGCCGGCCAGGCGTGCCGCCTCGATCAGGGTCAGCTCCAGCGGGCGCTTGCGCACCAGGCCGTGAATGATGCCGGCATTGAATACATCGCCGGCAGCCAAGGTGTCCACCAGTCGCGGCGGTGGGAAGGCCGGGGTGTGATAGCTGTGGTTGTCGCGGTCACGGGCATAGGCGCCGCCTTCGCCCCAGCCACACACCAGTTGGGCATGCGGCGCCTGGGGCCGTAGCCGTTCGAACAATCCTTCCGCCCGCTGAAAGCCGCGGGCGCGGACATAAGCGCGTGAGAAGAGCAGCAGGTCGGGATAGGGCAGCAACTGCTCGATGCCGGGGCGCGGCTTTTCGATCTCCAGGGAGCAGGGCAGGCCGGGGTGCAGTTTTTTCACTCGTTCCAGCATGTTCTGCGTCACCTCCACATTGCGCCCTTCGAAGTGCACCCAGTCGAAGCGGGACAGGTCGATGGCGCGGAAGTGTTCGTAACTGTATTCGGGCAGATCGCGGTAATGAACGATGGTGCGCGAGCCGGTGCGTTGGCTCAGGGTGATATAGGAGGTGGGCACCTTGCCGCGCGGCAACAGTTCCACGGCGCTGATGTCGATGGTGTGGCGCGCCAGATCGGCGCGGATCAGCCGCGCGTCCGGTTCGTCCGCCAGGGTGCCGGCCCAGCTGCACTGATGGCCGAACTGGCTCAGTACCACCAGGGTATTGGTGGCGTTGCCACCACGGCGCATTTCCTGCTCCAGCGCCCGTATCTCGGCGTCTTCCGCCGGATAGTCTTCGACCAGGTTGATGATGTCCAGGGTGGCGATGCCGACGGCAAGTATGCGGGCCATGATTCCTTTCCGGGGATGCGGGGCTGCGTAGTGTAAACCTGAACGGGGGCGGATTTCGCCACCGCGGTCACAGGCAGGGCTCGGTGTTCATTGCGATTGCCGGGCCAGCGCCCAGGCCACGTGTTCTCGCACCAGCGGCGCAGGGTGATCGCCGCGCGCCGACAGAGCCGTCCGAACGGCCGGATCGGCCGGCGCATTGCCGAGGGCGACGGCAATATTGCGCAGCCAGCGTTCATGGCCGAGGCGGCGCAGGGGACTGCCCTCGGTGCGTTGCAGGAATTCCTGCTCGCTCCAGGCAAACAGGTCGACGAGCCGCGGCGCATCGAGGCCGTGGCGCGGCAGGAAATCTACCTCGACGGTGTGGTGGGCACGGCGATTCCATGGACAGGCCAGCTGGCAGTCGTCGCAGCCGTAGATGCGGTTGCCCATCAGCGGTCGCAGTGCTTCCGGTATGCTGCCGTGCAGCTCGATGGTGAGATAGGAGATGCAGCGCCGCGCATCCACCGTGTAGGGGGCAAGGATGGCGCGGGTGGGGCAGATGTCGATGCAGGCCGTGCAGCGGCCGCAATGGGCGCTCACTGCGGTATCGGCCGGCAGCGGCAGGTCGGTGTAGATTTCGCCGAGAAAAAACCACGAGCCTTGGCGCGTCAGCAGGTTGCTGTGTTTGCCGACCCAGCCGAGGCCGGCCTGGGCGGCGATGGGTTTTTCCAGTACCGGGGCGCTGTCGCTGAACACGCGGTAGCCGTAGGGACCGACGGCCTGCTGGATACGTGTCGCCAGCTTTTGCAGACGGGCACGCACCAGTTTGTGATAGTCACGGCCCAGGGCGTAGCGGGCGATATAGCCCAGCCCGCCGTCGGCCAGCACGGCCCAAGGCTCGGCCGCGGGGGGCAGATAGTCCATGCGTACGCTGATGATGCTGAGCGTTCCCGGCACCAGTTCGTCCGGCCGGCTGCGTTTGGTTCCGTGCTGCGCCATGTACCCCATCTCGCCATGCAGGCCCGCATCCAGCCAGGCATGCAACGCTGCTTCGGCGGTGGACAAATCCGTGTGGCTGATGCCGACCTGCTGGAAGCCCAGCTCCGCACCCCACTGGCGGATCTGTTGCGCCAGGGTGCGGTAGTCGCGGGCATCGCTGTTGTGCGGATCAGGCATGCCGGTATGATACCCCTCCATGAAAACCTTACCCCATGATCTTTATCGTGCCGCCCAGGTACGTGAACTGGACCGGCTGGCCATCGACCTCGGTGGCATCACCGGCAATGCGCTGATGGAGCGTGCCGGTGAGGCGGCCTTTGACCTGCTGCGCCGACGCTGGCCCGAGGCGCGTCGTGTGGCGATTGTGTGCGGCGTCGGCAACAACGGCGGCGATGGTTTTGTGATGGCGCGGCTGGTGCGGGCGGTCGGGCTGGAGGTGGCGCTGTATCAGGTGGGCGAGGCGGCGCGGTTGCGCGGCGCGGCACTGGATGCGGCGCGCCAGGCCGGGCTGACGGCACAGCCTTTGACCGTGGGTGCCTTGCGCCACTGCGACGTGGTGGTGGACGCGCTGCTCGGTACCGGGCTTCGCGGCGAGGTGCGCGATGAGTGGCGCGGGGCCATCCTGGCCATTAACGATAGCGGCCGGCCGGTACTGGCGGTGGACCTCCCCTCCGGACTCGATGCCAATAGCGGCGCGCCCCTGGGTTGCGCAGTGCGGGCCAGTGCCACGATCACCTTCATCGGTCTCAAACCGGGCCTGCTCACTGGCGCCGGTCCGGCCTGTTGCGGTGAGCTGTATTTTGCCGATCTGGATGTTCCGGTCCAGGTCTATCAGCGGGTGCCGGCGGCGGCGCGGCGGCTGGAACTGACGCAGTTCGCCACTTATCTTGCGCCGCGGCCACGCGATACGCACAAGGGCGACTGCGGTCATGTGTTGGTGATCGGCGGCGACCATGGCTATGCCGGCGCCGCGCGTCTCGCCGCCGAGGCGGCGGCGCGTACGGGGGCAGGGCTGGTCAGCGTGGCGACACGTGCGGCCCATGCGACGAGCATTACCGCAGCCCGGCCAGAGTTGATGTGTCATGGGGTGGAGACGGCGGCGCAGTTGGAGCCTCTGTTGCGCCGCGCCACGGTCGTTGTGATTGGTCCGGGTCTCGGTCAGGCGGCGTGGGGCCAGCAGATGTTGGCGACGGTGCTGCAGGCGCGCCACCCGCTGGTGGTGGATGCCGATGCCCTCAATCTGTTGGCGCTGGAACCGCTGCATCGCAAGGACTGGGTGCTGACCCCCCATCCCGGCGAGGCCGGCCGCTTGCTGGGCGAAACCGTGGCGCAGGTGCAGCAAGACCGTTTTGCGGCGGCGGCGGGGCTGCAGGCCAGTTTCGGCGGAGTGGTGGTGCTGAAGGGGCCGGGCACCCTGGTGCTCGGTGACGACGGCATGGCGGGAATTTGTGCCGGCGGCAATCCAGGCATGGCCAGCGGCGGCATGGGCGATGTCCTCAGCGGCATCATCGGCGGCCTGATTGCCCAGGGGCTGGCCCTGCGTGAGGCGGCCGCTGCCGCCGTATGCCTGCATGCCGCCGCTGCCGATGCCGCAGCGCAAGCCGATGGCGAGCGCGGTCTGCTGGCCTCCGACCTGTTTTCCCACCTGCGGCACCTGGTCAATCCGGGGCGGACGCAGCCATGACGGGACTGGAATTGCCTTTGGCCGATACGGCCGCCACCGAGGCACTGGGCGCCGCGCTGGCCGATTGTGCGGCGGGCGGCGGCCTGCTGCTGTTTCTTCACGGCAATCTTGGGGCCGGCAAGACTACCCTGGTGCGCGGCTATCTGCATGGTCTGGGCCATGGCGGTGCGGTAAAGAGCCCCACCTATACCCTGGTCGAACCGTATGAGCTGGCCGCCCGCACCGTGTATCACTTCGACCTCTACCGCCTGGGTGACCCGGAGGAACTGGAGTTTCTCGGCATACGCGACTACCTCGGCGGGGAGTCTCAATGTCTGGTGGAGTGGCCGGAGCGGGGCAGCGGCATTCTGCCGCCGCCGGACCTGGAGCTGGCCCTGGACTATCAGGCCGAAGGCCGCCTGGCGCGTTTGCAGGCGGTGACGAAGCGGGGCGCGGCGGTGCTGGCCTGTCTCTCTCGGCACGGATATTCGGGTTGATTTTTCGCTTATTCGGTATTAAGTTACCATTATATCCTAAGAGATGATCGAAGGAATAACGCTCATCTCATTGATTTATATCGGATGTTTAATCACGCCTCGGGGTGCCGGGGGGGCGCGAAATGATAAAAAGAGCCTCAATCACGTCACTGTTGCTGCTGCTGTGCGCGGCTGCCTGGGCCGATGCGGTGAATATCCGCGGCGTGCGCATGTGGCCGGCACCGGACAACACCCGCCTGGTGTTTGATGTCACGGCCGATGTCGAACATAGCCTGTTCCTGCTGAAGAACCCCGACCGTCTGGTCATTGATCTGAAGAACACCCGCCTCGACAAGCCCTTCGTCGGCCTTGATCTCGCCCCCACCCTGGTACGGGATATCCGTTCCGCCCCGCGCAATGACGGCGACCTGCGCGTGGTGCTGGATCTGAAGGGAGCGGTGCAGCCCAAGAGTTTTGTGCTGCGTCCGAACAACGAATACGGCCACCGTCTGGTCATCGATCTGTACGATGCGCGCGTCAGCGCGGCACCGGCCGCCCCGGAGCGTCTCGCCCCGGCGGCGCCTGCCGTGCGCAATGCGCCGCGCGAGATCGTCATCGCCATCGACGCCGGCCACGGCGGTGAAGACCCCGGCGCCATCGGACCGCGCGGTACCCGCGAAAAGGATGTGACCCTGGCCGTGGCGCAGCGCCTGCGCGAACTGGTGGCGCGCGAGCCCGGCATGCGCGCGGTAATGACGCGCGACGGCGATTACTTCATCCCCTTGCGGCGGCGCGTCGAGATGGCGCGTGAGCACCGCGCCGATCTGTTCATCTCCATTCATGCCGATGCCTTCGGCGATCGGCGCGCACGCGGTGCCTCCGTCTACACCCTGTCGCACCGCGGCGCCACCAGCGAGCATGCCCGCCTGCTGGCCGACAAGGAAAACGCCTCCGACATCATCGGTGGCGTGAGCCTGGACGACAAGGACGATCTGCTCGCCTCGGTGCTGCTGGATCTCTCGCTCACCGGCACCATGGAGGCCAGCACCGACGTGGCCAGTCGCGTGCTGTCCGGCCTCGGCCAGGTGGGCCATCTGCACCGTACCCGGGTGGAGCAGGCCGGTTTCCGCGTGTTGAAGTCGCCCAACGTGCCGTCGATCCTGGTGGAAACCGCCTTCATCTCCAATCCGGATGAAGAGCGCAAACTGCGTGATCCCAATCATCAGTACGCGCTGGCACGCAGCATCATGGAAGGTGCCCGAGCCTATTTCCGCCAGAACTCGCCGCCCGGCACCCTGCTGGCCATGCGCCAGGAATCGCGTGGCCAGCAGCATGTCATCGGCCGTGGCGAGACGCTGTCCGGTATTGCCCGCCAATATCAGGTCAGTTTGGAACAACTGCGTTCGACCAACGACATCAAAGGCGATCAATTGCGCGTCGGCGATGTGCTCAGCATTCCCGCCGCCAGCGGCGGTTGATGCGTCGAGGGCGCTGCGCGCCCTGGTCTGTCAGGTACACATCCTGCGCCGTTCGGGGTAATCTGCGCGCCATGATCGCACCCCGGCGCATACGTCCCCTCGCTCCCCTGCTAGCCAACCAGATCGCCGCCGGCGAGGTGGTGGAGCGCCCTGCCTCGGTGGTCAAGGAGTTGCTGGAGAACAGTCTCGATGCCGGCGCCACCCACATCGAGGTGGATGTGGAGCAGGGCGGTGTGGCGCTGATCCGCGTGCATGACGATGGTTGCGGCATCGCGGCGGCGGACATGCCGCTGGCCCTGGCGCGCCACGCCACCAGCAAGGTCTACAGCCAGGATGAATTGATGCGGGTGGTGAGTCTCGGTTTTCGCGGCGAGGCGCTGGCCAGTATCGCCTCGGTGTCGCGCCTGACCCTGAGCAGCCGCAGCGCCGATGATGCCCACGGCAGTCGCATCGACGCCGCCGGCGTGCGGGCACCCTGCGCCCATCCGCGCGGCAGCACGGTGGAGGTGCGTGACCTGTTTTACAACACACCGGCGCGGCGCAAGTTTCTGCGGGCCGAGCGTACCGAGTTCGAACACCTCGCCGAGGTGGTGCGACGCGTGGCCCTGAGCCGTTTTGATGTCGCGCTCACCCTGCGCCACAACGGCCGTCAGGTGCTGGCGGTGCGCCCGGCGCAGGACGCCGCGCAGCGCGAGCAGCGTCTGGCGGTGGTCTGCGGCCGGCCGTTCGTGCAGCAGGCGACGGCGGTGGAGTTTGCCCTGCCCGGGCTGCACCTGCGTGGCTGGCTGGTGCGGCCGGAGGCGGCCCGCGCCCAGGCGGACCTGCAATATTTCTATATCAACGGCCGCGTGATCCGCGATCGGGTGGTGACCCATGCGGTGCGCCAGGCCTATGGCGAGGCGCTGCTCCCCGGACGCCATCCCGCCTATGTGCTTTATCTGGACATGGACCCGGCCCAGGTGGATGTGAACGTTCATCCCACCAAACACGAGGTGCGCTTCCGCGAAACGCGCCAGGTGCATGATTTTCTCTATCGCGCCCTGCGCGCCGCGGTGGACGAGGCCGCCGCCGCACCGGCCGCCATGCTGGGGGTGCGTGAGGCGACGGCGGGGTATCAGCCGTCGGCAGCGGCCGTCACGGCCGGCGCGTCGGCCAGTCGTGTGCTTGGCGTGGTGGCAGGGCGTTATCTGCTGCAGGACGCAGGGGGGCAGGGCCTACGTCTTGTCGATTTGCCGGCGACCCGCGCCCGGCAGGCCGGTGCGGCCATGCGGGCCGCGCTGGCTGCGGACGGGCAGGTGCGGGCGCAACCCCTGCTGTTGCCGGTGACGCTGTCTTTGTCCGCGCCGCAGCAGGCGGCCGCACAGGCGCATCGGGCGCTGTTGGCGCGCTGCGGCCTGGAACTGGAGGCGCTCGGACCGCAGCAGTGGATGCTGCGTCAGATACCGGCCCCCGTGCGCCATGCCGCGCCTGATGTGCTGGCGCGGGCCGCCCTGGACGTCCTGGCCGCGGGTGCGGACACCGACGGACTGATTGATGCCCTGGCCGACGCCGGTAGCGGTCCTTTGCCGGAACGGGGTGAGTGGGACGGGCTGGCCGCCGCCGCCTGTGCCGACCCTGCCGGTGTGTCGGTGTTGCTCAGTCCCACCGACCTTGCCCGCCTGCTGGGTTGAGCGCCATGTCTGAGCACGCTCTGCCGCCCGCGATCTTTCTGCTGGGGCCGACTGCCTCCGGCAAGACCGAACTGGCGGCGGCCCTGGTGGCGCGACTGCCCTGCGAAATCATCAGTGTCGATTCGGCCCTGGTGTACCGCGGCATGGACATCGGTACTGCCAAGCCCGACGCCGCGCTGCTGGCGCGGGCACCGCACCGCCTCATCGATATCCTCGACCCGGCCGAGGCCTATTCCGCCGCCCGTTTCCGCACCGACGCGCTGCGCGAGATGGCGGAGGTGACCGCGGCCGGACGGATACCGCTGCTGGTGGGCGGCACCGGGCTGTATTTCCGCGCCCTGCGCCAGGGGCTGTCCGACCTGCCGGGGGCCGATCCGGTCGTGCGTGCCCGCCTCGAGGCGGAGGCCGCGGCGCTGGGGTGGGAGGCGTTGCACCAGCGCTTGCGCCAGGTCGACCCGGTGGCGGCGGCGCGCATTCATCCCAATGACCCGCAGCGTCTGCAACGGGCGTTGGAGGTCTACGAACTGACCGGCCGGCCGCTGAGCGAGTTGCAGCGTGGCGGCGGCGCGGCCTTGCCCTACCGGGTCGTGGCCCTGGCCCTGGCGCCGATGGAGCGGGAACGGCTCCATGCCCGCATCCATGACCGTTTCCACCTCATGCTGGAACGGGGTCTGGTGGCCGAGGTCGAAGGGCTGTACCGCCGTGGCGACCTCGGTCCCGATAAGCCCTCCATCCGCTGCGTCGGTTATCGCCAGGTATGGAGTTATCTGGCCGGCGAGGTGGAGTACCCCGCCATGGTGGAACTGGGGATTACCGCCACCCGCCAGTTGGCCAAGCGCCAGTTCACTTGGTTGCGCAGTGAACCGGACAGCCACGGGTTCGACAGTATGGACGCCCATCTGCTGGACAAGGTGTTGAAATTGCTGGGACAGAACGCCATTAACTGAGATTCCGGCCCTGTGCTACACTGGGCTCCAACACGGAAGTCTCACTTAAACAATGGGATACTTGGCCGACTTTGGCCGCGATACCGCATGTTGCGGATAACAATAAAGGAGAAACACCATGAGCAAAGGGCAAGCCCTGCAGGATCCGTATCTGAACGCCCTGCGCAAGGAGCGCATCCCTGTCTCCATTTATCTGGTGAACGGCATCAAGCTGCAAGGCCAGATTGAATCCTTCGACCAGTTCGTCGTGCTGCTGAAGAACTCCGTCAGCCAGATGGTCTATAAGCACGCCATTTCCACCGTTGTGCCCGCGCGCAACGTCAAGCTGAACCTGGGGCCGGACGACATGCCCTTGCCTGCCCCCGCTGAACCCGGCAATCGCATCTGACTTGAAAGCCACCACCGGGGCGCTGACCACGCGAAAGGATGACCGCTTCAGGCTGCAAGCCGGCGCGGATTTGTTATGCCATTGATAGTGTTGCGTGCGCCGCGCCTCGGCGGTGAGGATTCAAGCCTGCTGTCTGCGGCTGTCGCCTGCTGGAGCCACTACCGTGTTTGATCGGCCCAAGAGCGGTGAACGCGCCGTCCTGGTTCACCTGGAACTGCCGCAAGAGGGCGACCAGGAAGACCTGCTGGAACTGGAAGAGCTGGCGGTGTCGGCCGGCGCGTTGCCGGTGGCCGTGGTGACCGGTACACGCAAGAGTCCCGACGCCAAGCTGTTCATCGGCAGCGGCAAGGCAGAGGAGGTACGTGCTGCGGTGTTGGAAAGCGAGGCGGAGTTGGTGTTGTTCAACCACGCCCTGAGTCCGGCACAGGAACGCAACTTGGAGCGCGTACTGCAATGTCGGGTGCTGGATCGCACCGGCCTGATTTTGGATATTTTTGCCCAGCGCGCCCGCTCCCACGAGGGCAAGTTGCAGGTGGAGCTGGCGCAGCTGCGCCATCTGTCCACCCGGCTGGTGCGCGGCTGGACCCACCTGGAGCGGCAGAAGGGCGGTATCGGTCTGCGCGGCCCCGGCGAAACCCAGCTGGAAACCGATCGTCGCCTGCTGGCCGATCGCATACGCCTGCTGGAGCGGCGCCTGGACAAGGTGAATCGCCAGCGTGAGCAGGGGCGGCGCGGGCGTAAGCGGGCGGAGCTGCCCACTGTGTCGCTGGTGGGTTACACCAATGCCGGCAAATCTACGTTGTTCAACCGCTTGACCGCGGCCGGTGTGTATGCCGCCGATCAGTTGTTTGCCACCCTCGACCCGACCCTGCGTCGTATCGACCTGCCCGGCGGCAAGGGCATCGTGCTGGCCGACACGGTGGGGTTCATCCGCCATCTGCCCCATGACCTGGTAGCGGCCTTCCGTTCCACGTTGCAGGAGACGCATGAAGCCGATCTGCTGCTGCACGTCATCGACGCCCATGACCCGGAGCGGCAGGCAAAGATAGAGCAGGTGCACGCGGTGTTGACGGAGATCGGCGCCGGTGAGGTGCCGCAGATCGAGGTCTACAACAAAATCGATCTGCTGGCGCAGGCCCAGCCGCAACTGGAGCGCGACAGCGATGGCCGGCCGTTGCGTGTGCATCTCTCGGCCATCAGCGGTGCCGGCATGGAACTTTTGTTGCAGGCTGTTGCCGATTTCTTCCGCGAAGAGGTGGTGCAGAGCCGCCTGCGTCTGCCGCCCGGTGCGGGGCGGTTGCGTGCCGCGCTGTATGCCCTCGACGCAGTACGGCGTGAGCAGCTGGAAGACGACGGCGTCTGGCTGCTGGATGTGGAGATCAAGGCGCATAATCTGGCGCAACTGCGCAAACAGCAGGATTTCGCCGCATTGTTGCCGAGCTTGCAGGCTGAGGGCTAAACTTTGCCCCTTGGTGCTGCGTGACTAAATTCACGATAACGACAGGTACAGAGACTCATGGCTTGGAACGAACCAGGTAATTCCGGGGGCAAGGACCCCTGGGGCGGCCGTAACAATGAGCAGGGACCGCCGGACCTCGACGAGGTGGTGCGCAAGCTGCAGGACAAATTCGGTGGTCTGTTCGGCCAGGGCCGCGGCAAGGGCGGCGGCGGTGCCGCTTCTGCGGGTTCCGCCGGCATGGTGCTGGTGCTGGCGCTGGCCCTGTGGGCGCTGTCCGGCATCTACATCGTCGACGAAGGCCAGCGTGGCGTGGTGTTGCAGTTCGGTTCCTACAAGGAAACCACCATGCCCGGTCTCAACTGGTATCCGCGTTTCATCCAGACCGTGGAGACGGTGGATATCTCCAGTGTGCGTTCCATGGAACTGGGCCGCCGTGCCGACGAGGCACTGATGCTGACCCAGGACGAGAACATCATCGACGTCAAGTTCACCGTGCAGTACCAGGTGAAGGATGCGCGCGACTATTTGTTCAACGTGCGTGACCCGGACCAGACCCTGCGCGAGGCGACCGAAAGCGCCATACGCGAAATCATCGGCCAGAGTGAAATGGATTTCGTCATCACCAGCGGCCGCAGCGACGTGGTACAGCGCATCCGCGTCCTGGTGCAAGATATCCTCGATCGCTATCGTGCCGGCCTCGCCGTGGTCACCCTCAACATGCAGGATGCCCAGGCGCCCGAGCAGGTGCAGGGTGCCTTCGCTGACGCGGTCAAGGCGCGTGAGGACGAGCAGCGCCTGAAGAATGAGGCTGAGGCCTATGCCAACGACGTGCTGCCCCGTGCCCGTGGTGCGGCGGCGCGTCTGATCGAGGAGGCCAACGCCTACCGTGATCAGGTGATCGCGGCGGCGGAAGGTGAAACTGCCCGTTTCCTCAGCGTGCTGGCCCAGTACGAGAAGGCTCCGGCGGTGACCCGCAAGCGTCTGTACCTGGAGTCGATGGAGTCGGTGCTGAGCCAAAGCAGCAAGGTGCTGGTGGATACCAAGGGGGGCAACAATCTGCTCTATCTGCCGTTGGACAAGCTGATGCAGCGTGATGCCTCACTCGGCACTTTGGGAAGCGATTCCTTCACCTCGGCGCCGACGGCACCGCAACAGCAACCGCGCACGGATATCCGGCTGCGTGACAACGTGCGTCAACGGGAGGTGCGATAATGTCGCGCGGAATGATTTCTCTCATCGCCCTGCTGGCCGTGCTGTGGCTGGGCTCCATGTCGATCTTCGTGGTGAACGAACGTGAGCTGGCGATCAAGTTCCGGCTGGGTGAGTTCGTGCGCGCCGACTACACGCCGGGTCTGTATTTCAAGTTGCCCTTCATCAACAACGTGCGATTCTTCGACAAGCGCATCATGACGTTGGAAGTGGACTCTGAACGCTATCTGACCCAGGAGAAGAAGAACGTCATCGTCGACTCCTTCATCAAGTGGCGCATCAGCGATGTTTCCACCTACTACGTCACCATGCGCGGCGATGAGCGCCAGGCGGCGCTGCGCCTGGCCCAGATCATAAAGGACGGCCTGCGCAGCGAGTTCGGCAAGCGCACCATGCAGGAGGCCATCTCCGGTGAGCGCTCCGAGATCATGAGCATCATCACCAACCAGATGAGCGAGCAGGCCAAGCAGTTCGGTATCGAGGTGGTGGACGTGCGCATCAAGCGTATCGAACTGCCGGCGGAAGTGTCCACCTCGGTGTACCAGCGCATGGAGGCTGAGCGCTCCCGCGTGGCCAAGGATCTGCGTTCGCGCGGTGCCGAGGCGGCGGAACGCATCCGTGCCGACGCCGATCGCCAGCGTACCGTGGTCCTTGCCGAGGCCTACCGCGATGCCGAGCGTACGCGCGGTGAGGGCGACGGCCGGGCGGCGGAGATCTATGCTCGGGCCTTCGGCCGCAACGCCGAGTTCTATGCGCTGTATCGTAGCCTGGATGCCTACCGCAACACCTTCAACAAGTCGCAGGACATGTTGGTGGTCGACCCCAGTGCGGAGTTCTTCCAGTATTTCAACAACGCGGCGGGAACGCGCAAGTAACAGGGCAGCAACGTACCGGGTGGCGCTAGCCACCCGGTTTTTTTTGTGAGGTAGCGATGTGGTCTGATCTGTGGGTGGCACTGGCCTTGTTGCTGGTGTTGGAAGGGGTGTTACCTGCGCTATCGCCGCGTAATTACCGCAAAGCCATGCTGGGTCTCGCCCAGATGGACGACCGCTCCATCCGTACTGCAGGGCTGGTATTGATGGTGGTCGGAGCGATACTGGTCTACTGGTTGAAACACTGATGGAAAACGAACGTTGGTTATTGCCGGAAGGCGTCGAGGAGGTCCTCCCCGCGGGGGCCTGGCGGCTGGAGCTGTTGCGCCGCCGTCTGCTCGATCTGTTCAGTACCTGGGGCTACGAGCTGGTACTGCCCCCGTTTATCGAATATCTGGACTCGCTGCTCATCGGTACCGGCAACGATCTGGACTTACAGACCTTCAAGCTGACCGATCAGCTGAGCGGCCGCCTGATGGGCGTGCGCGCCGACATGACGCCGCAGGTGGCGCGCATCGACGCTCACCATCTCAAGCGCGAGACGCCGACCCGCTTGTGCTATCTCGGTACCGTGCTCCGTACCCGTCCTGAAGGGCACGGTGGCAGCCGTAGCCCCTTGCAGGTGGGGGCTGAGTTGTATGGTCACGGCGGCATCGACAGCGATGTGGAGGTGCTGCGCCTGATGCTGGCGACCCTGCATGCCGCCGGCCTCAAACAGCTGTATCTCGATCTGGGGCACGTGGGCATCTTCCGTGGCCTGGCGCGTCAGGCTGGGCTGAGTCCCGCCCAGGAGGCGCAGCTGTTCGATGCCCTGCAACGCAAGTCGCGGCCGGATATCACTGCGCTGCTCGCCGGCTTGCCGCTGGATGCAGCCCTGCGCGGGATGCTGCTGCAGCTGGCCGATCTCAACGGCGGCGAAGAGGCATTGGCTGCCGCCCGCACGGTGCTGGCCGGCGCCAGCTCCGAGGTGCATGCTGCCCTGGACAACCTCAGCGCCATTGCCGGGGCGGTGCGCCATGCTCTGCCTGGGGTGCCGCTGCACTTCGATCTGGCCGAGCTGCGCGGCTATCACTACCACACCGGCGCGGTGTTCGCCGCCTATGCCCCGGGCAGCGGTCAGGCCCTGGCCCAGGGCGGGCGTTACGACGACATCGGCCGGGTGTTCGGCCGCGCCCGCCCCGCCACCGGCTTTTCCGCTGACCTCAAGACCCTGCTGGCCTTGTCCACTGCCACCCTGCCGGAGGTTCGTGGTATCTTTGCGCCCTGCGCCGACGACCCGGCGCTGGCGCGGCAGGTGGATGAATTGCGCGCGCGCGGCGAACGGGTGGTCTGTGCCCTGCCGGGGCAACAGGGCGATGCGGCGGCGATGGGGTGTGACCGCGAACTGGTACTGCGCGACGGCCGCTGGCAGGTGGTCGGGCAGGAGTAGCGGGCCGCGTTTTCGAGTTTTCCCGTAAATCTAAATTCATCACAACACCCGCAGCGTCCGGGGAAGCAGGCGCGCGGGCGGGACTTTAGGGGTAATAATGGGCAAGAACGTCGTAATCATTGGCACCCAGTGGGGTGACGAAGGTAAGGGCAAGGTGGTGGATCTGCTCACCGACCGCGCCAGTGCAGTGGCCCGCTTTCAGGGTGGCCACAATGCCGGCCATACCCTGGTCATCGACGGCAAAAAGACCGTACTCCATCTGATTCCCTCCGGCGTGTTGCGCGAGGGCGTGATGTGCCTCATCGGCAACGGTGTGGTGCTGTCGCCGTCGGCCCTGCTGGAGGAACTGCGCATGCTGGAAGACAACGGCGTGCCGGCCCGCGAACGGCTGCGCATCAGCGAGGCCTGCCCGCTAATTCTGCCCTACCATGTGGCCCTGGATCACGCCCGCGAGCGTGCCCGCGGCAAGTCCGCCATCGGCACTACCGGTCGCGGCATCGGCCCCGCCTACGAGGACAAGGTCTCGCGCCGCGGCCTGCGCCTCGGTGACCTGTTCCACCGCGAGCGCTTCGCCGCCAAGCTGGGCGAGGTGCTGGATTACCACAACTTCTGCCTGCAGCACTATTTCAAGGCCGACCCGGTCGACTTCCAGAAGGTGCTGGATGAGAGCATGGCCATGGCCGAGGAGCTGCGCCCGCTGGTGGCCGACGTCACCGAGCTGCTGCACCAGTACCGTGAGCGCGGCGAGAACGTGATGTTCGAGGGCGCCCAGGGCGCGCTGCTGGATATCGATCACGGCACCTACCCCTTCGTCACCTCGTCCAACACTACCGCCGGCGGCGCCGCTACCGGCAGCGGCGTCGGCCCGCGCTACTTCGATTACGTGCTGGGCATCACCAAGGCCTACACCACCCGTGTCGGCGCCGGTCCGTTCCCCACCGAGCTGTACGACGGCAAGGAACTGATGGATTCCGTTGGCGCCTACATGGCCGAGCGCGGCCACGAATTTGGTTCCACCACCGGCCGCCCGCGCCGCTGCGGCTGGTTCGACGCGGTGGCGCTGCGCCGCTCCAACCAGATCAATTCGGTCACTGGCCTGTGCATCACCAAGCTGGACGTGCTGGATGGCCTGGACACCATCCGCCTGTGCGTCGGCTACGACTGCAACGGCGAACAGCGCAGCACGCCACCGGTGGGCGCCGAGGCCTTCAGCGCCTGCAAGCCGGTGTACGAAGAGATGCCGGGCTGGAAGGATTCGACCGTGGGCGTGAAGGAATACGGCAAGCTGCCGCAGGCGGCGCGCAACTACCTCAAGCGTATCGAGGAAGTGGTCGGCGTGCCCATCGACATCATCTCCACAGGCCCGGATCGCAACGAAACCATCGTGTTGCGCCACCCGTTCAACTGACGGGACCGGAAGAAGAGCGCACGGCCGGGGGCATTATTGACAAGCTCCCGGCGCTTGGTTAAAGTGCGCGCCTTCGTTGCACCTGCCCAGGTGGCGGAATTGGTAGACGCGCTAGTTTCAGGTACTAGTGGGTAACACCGTGGAGGTTCGAGTCCTCTCCTGGGCACCAATTCAAAAGGGGCTTCCCGCAAGGGCAGCCCCTTTTTCATTTGTGCCGCAACCATGGCCTGACGATGCCCGACCGCATGAAGCCTGATTTCCCCACAGCAAGCGTAGCCGTGATCGGCGGCGGTCCAGCGGGCCTGATGGCCGCCGAGGTGCTGGCTGGCGGCGGCGTGCACGTGGACGTCTATGACGCCATGCCTTCGGTGGGGCGCAAGTTTCTCATGGCGGGCAAGGGCGGCCTGAACATCACTCATTCCGAACCCCTGCAGCACTTCCTCACCCGCTACGGGGTGCGCCGTGAACTCATCGCGCCCATGCTGGCGGCCTTCGGGCCGCAGGCTCTGTGCGAGTGGATCCATGGTCTCGGCATCACCACCTTTGTCGGCAGTTCCGGCCGGGTGTTTCCCGCCGACATGAAGGCGGCACCCCTGCTGCGTGCCTGGCTGCATCGCTTGCGCATGGCCGGGGTGCGTCTGCATGTGCGCCACCGCTGGCTGGGCTGGGACAGTGCGGACGCGCTGCGTTTCGCCACGCCGGCGGGAGAGCAGCGGGTGCAGGCGGATGCCGTAGTGCTGGCGCTGGGCGGCGGCAGCTGGGCGCGGCTGGGCTCCGATGGCGCCTGGGTGCCGCTGTTGTTGCAGCGTAATGTCGATGTCGCACCTCTACAGCCGTCCAACTGCGGTTTCGATGTGGGCTGGAGCGACTACTTCCGCACGCACTATGCCGGTCAGCCGGTGAAGCCGGTGGTGGTGAGCTTTGCCGGTGAGCGCCGGCAAGGTGAACTGGTGATCACCGAGCAGGGCATCGAGGGCGGCGTGGTCTACGCCCTGTCGGCGTCGCTGCGGGAAACCATCGCGGCCGAGGGGCGGGCCGTACTGTGGCTGGATCTCGTACCGGGCCGGGACGCGTCCCGCCTGGCGGCAGACCTGGCGCGGCCGCGCGGCGGTGACACCCTGGCCAAGCACCTGCGCCGCCATGCCGGCATCGAAGGGGTGAAGGCCGGTCTGGTGCGGGAGTTTCTGTCGGCGGAGGTGTTGGCCGATCCGGCGCGGCTGGCGGCCGCACTCAAGGCTCTGCCAGTACCCCTGGTTGCGCCGCGCCCGCTGGATGAGGCCATCAGCAGCGCCGGTGGGGTGAGATTTGAGGCCTTGAACGCGCACCTGATGCTGCGCAGTGTCCCTGGGGTGTTTTGTGCCGGCGAGATGCTGGACTGGGAGGCGCCGACGGGCGGTTATCTGCTGACCGCCTGCTTTGCCAGCGGCCGGGCGGCAGGGCAGGGGGTATTGGACTGGTTGGCGGGGCAGTGAGACAAAGGCCGCAGGGCGGCCTTTGTCTGTGCGGTGTTTACTTGCGGTTGACCGCTTCGATCTGCTGCTTGTGCTGGGCGACTGCGGCCTGCCCCTGGCGTTCGGCCTGTTTGGCCAGCTTCACGGCCTTGTCGAAATCCTTTTCCTCAACCGCCTTTTTGGCATCCTCGATCATCTTGGCGGTATCGCGCCATTCATAACCCACGGCGGCTGCAGCGGCACGGCTGGACTCGGCGGCAGCGATGGCGGCGGCGGCCTGTTCCGCATCGGCCGGCTTGGCCGTCTGCGTGGCGCAGCCGGCGCCGAGCAGGGTGGCGGCGGCCAGGGCCAGGATAATTTTGCGCATCTTCTCTCCTCCAGTGGTTTTGTTATCGCAGGGACGTGGAATAAGTGGCGATAGCGAGGGGGATTATTCCACTTATCGAGGCGGGGTATCGAGTTGTTTACCACGGCCGGGCGGAACCGTATAATCGCCCGTTTATTTACCGACACACTCCTTAAGGCGGATCGTCTATGCGCATTGTTCAGGAAGCCCTTACCTTCGACGACGTTTTGCTGGTCCCGGCCCATTCCACCGTCCTGCCCAAGGAAGTGGACCTCAAGACCCGATTGACCCGCGGCATCACCCTGAACCTGCCCCTGGTATCCGCCGCCATGGATACCGTGACCGAAGCCCGTCTGGCCATCGCCATGGCGCAGGAGGGCGGTATCGGCATCATCCACAAGAACATGACCACCGAGCAGCAGGCCACCGAGGTGCGCAAGGTCAAGAAGTTCGAGAGTGGTGTGATCAAAGACCCCATCACCGTGGCCCCCACCGCCAGTATCCGCGAAGTGCTGGAACTGACCCGTGCCTATGGCATCTCCGGCGTGCCGGTGGTCGACGGCAGCGGCCTGGTGGGCATCGTCACCCACCGTGACCTGCGCTTCGAAACCCGCTATGACGCCCCGGTTTCCACCATCATGACCCCCAAGGCCAAGTTGGTGACGGTGAAGGAAGGCGCGGAAAAGGAGGAGGTCAAACGTCTGCTGCACGAGCACCGCATCGAGAAGATTCTGGTGGTCGACGATGCCTTCCGTCTCAAGGGCATGGTCACTGTCAAGGACATCCAGAAGGCCACTGACAAGCCCAACGCCTGCAAGGACGAGCACGGTCGCCTGCGCGTCGGTGCCGCCGTTGGCGTCGGCGCCGGCACCGATGAGCGTATCGCCGCCCTGGTCGAAGCCGGGGTGGACGTGATCGTGGTCGACACCGCCCACGGCCATTCCCAGGGCGTGCTGGATCGGGTGCGCTGGGCCAAGAAGAACTTCCCCGACCTGCAGGTCATCGGCGGCAACATCGCCACCGGCGCCGCAGCCCTGGCCCTGGTCGAGGCGGGTGCCGACGGCGTCAAGGTCGGCATCGGCCCCGGCTCCATTTGCACCACCCGTATCGTTGCTGGTGTCGGCGTGCCGCAGATCACCGCCGTGGCCAACGTGGCCGAGGCCCTGGCCGGCACCGGCGTTCCGCTCATCGCTGACGGTGGCATTCGTTACTCCGGCGATCTGGCCAAGGCCATCGTGGCGGGTGCCTACTCGGTGATGCTGGGCGGTATGTTCGCGGGCACCGAAGAGGCCCCGGGTGAGGTGGAACTGTTCCAGGGCCGCTCTTACAAGTCCTACCGCGGCATGGGTTCGCTGGGCGCCATGGCCTCCTCGCAGGGCTCGTCCGATCGCTATTTCCAGGAAGGCAACGAGGCCGACAAGCTGGTACCGGAAGGCATCGAGGGCCGCGTGCCGTTCAAGGGGCCGCTGCAGCCGGTGATCCACCAGCTGATGGGTGGTCTGCGTTCCTCCATGGGCTATACCGGCTGCAAGAACATCGACGAGATGCGTACCAAGCCTCAGTTCGTGCGTATCACCGGCGCCGGTATCAGTGAGAGCCATGTCCATGACGTGCAGATCACCAAGGAAGCACCCAACTACCGCGTTTGATGGTTCTTACCGGCACCGACCAAGGCCGCCCTTAGGGCGGCCTTTCATTTTGTGTGATCAAGCGCTGATATTGAGATATTTATCTCAATAATCGTGTGGACATTGCGTTGCGATGGGGGTAGTGTTTTGGGCGGCGGGCGCAGAGCGTCTGCGGCAATGCGCCAAAAGGGAATGGCGTATCCGACCCTATCGAATGGATCTCCGCTACGCAACAGGAGATGACATGAACCGGCACGAACACCTCAGTTCCCCTGCCCACGCGGGCACGTCCTCGCCCAGCGACTCTACGATCGATGACGGGCTCAGCGAACTGCTCGCCGAAGACCTGCTGCCCGAGGAGTGCGACGCGTCGCATCTCCCCAGTTTTTCCGTTTGACCCGCGTGGGCCGTGGATTAAGGACGGCCTGAATAAGTCCCCCTGGACTCTTCAGACCAAGGCGTGTCCGTGTGCCGCCTCAATCCGGCCGGCGTGCACGCAGGCAGGCCCTTAGCGGTGCCGGATGGCCTTCAACGGTGAGGGCCGGGTTGTGCGGGTCGAGGAAGTCTGCCAGCGACTCAAAGTGCATCCAGTCGGTGCGGCGCTGTTCCTGCGGCGTGGTGGGCGATACGTCCAGGGTGGCGATATCCGTGAACCCGGCCTCCCGCAGCCAGCGGGCCAGCAGGGGAACCGCAGGGATGGCGTGGACGTTCTTCATCTTTGCGTAACGCTCGGCCGGGTGCAGTACTGCCTCCGTATTTCCCTCCAATACCAGCCCCTCCAGCACCAGTTCTCCCCCTGGTCTGAGGTGCCCGTGCAGGCGCCGCAGGTGCTCCAGTGGGTCGCGGCGGTGGTACAGCACCCCCATGGAGAAGGCGATATCGAAGGCCGCGCAGTGCTCCGGCAGCTCCTCGAACTTGAGCGGCAACACGTAGTTGGCCTGGGCGCCGAGATAATGGCGCATAGCAGCGTATTGCATGACATAGCGCAGCGTCGGATCGACGCCGAACACCAGGTGGGCACCGGCACCGAGCATGCGCCAGCCGTAATAGCCGTTGCCGCAACCCACGTCCAGCACCGTCTTGCCGGCCAGGTCCAGGTGCTGCGCGACGCGGTTCCACTTCCAATCGGAGCGCCACTCGGTATCGATGTGCAGGTCAAACAGGCAAAACGGTCCCTTGCGCCAGGGATGCAGTTCCTGCAGCAGCCGGGTCAACTGTGCGCGGGTGGCAGTGTCGGTGTCCCGCCCGCTGCCAATGCGCAGGCAGTCGGCGCTCAGGTCGATGGATGACGGTGTAATGGCGGGGAGTGCCGCCAGCACCTCGTACCAGTGCGGCAGGTCGCCGTGGCCGGCCGGATCCAGCGCCTGTACCAGCCGCGGTTCGAGTTGGGTGCGCCAGGCAGCGAGCGGTGTTGGCGCCAGCGCCTGCCACAATCGGTCGTATGAAATCATCGGACGGCGATGAGGGCGGCAAAATTGAAGGCCTGAAACCAGGGCCAGACCTGGCTGAAGCCTGCCGCACGGAGGCGGGCGCGATGCTCCTCCAGGGTGTCGGGTAGCAGTACCCGTTCCAGTGCCGCCCGCTTCTGGCTGATCTCCAGTTCTGAATAGCCATTGGCGCGCTTGAAGGAGAGATGCAGGCGTTCCTGCTCTGTTTGCTCGGCCGGATCTGCAAAACGCAGTTTCTCCGCCAGAAGCAGCACACCACCGGGCAGCAGCCCGGCATGAATGCGTCGCAGCAGCGGCAGACGCACCGCCGGTTCGATGAATTGCAGGGTGAAATTCATCACCACCACCGAGGCCTGTTCGATGGCAATGGCCTGAATGTCGGCACATACCACCTCTACCGGGGTGGGGGCTTGGTCTGCCTCGATATTTTCGCGGCAGCGTTCAGCCATGGCTGGGGAATTGTCGACGGCAATGATGCGGCAACGGGGCTGGCCGATACGCCGCCGCATGGCCAGGGTGGCGGCGCCCAGCGAACATCCCAGATCATACAGTTGGCTGTCCGGCTGGGCGTATGTGCCGGCGACAAGACCGAGCAGGCCAGTCAGCGTGCCGTAGCCCGGTACCGACCGGCGGATCATGTCGGGAAACACCGCGGCCACGCGCTCGTCGAAGGCAAAGTCTGCCATCGGCTCATGGGGCACGGCGTAGATCGTGTCTTTACGGGAATCGCTGCTCATGATGGGTAAGGGAGGATAGAACGGAAAGTATACCATCGGCCCTGGGGGGGCTCGTATGGACTGAACCGTACTAGGATGGCGTTGGCCGGTATGCGGCGGGGCACGGTCTTGCTATCTTATCCGGTACAACTCTTACAAATACGCCAAGGAGTCGCCTTGACATGACGTCAGCTGCCAACAAGCGCGCCCACCCCCGCTATCCGGTCAGACTCGATGCCCTCGCCGTTTCACCGCAAGGACGCAATCTTGAGTGCGTCGTCGAGGACTTCTGTCAGGGCGGCATGTTCATCACCTTTTACCCCCAGGCCGCACACGCCACGCACTGGAGCAATGGCGAGCGCATTGATATCCGTTTCCCTCAGGCGGGTGGACAGGTCTTTACGCTGTCGGGGCGCATCGCCCGCGTCGTCGATATCGGCGTTGGCGTCAGCTTCACCCAATTGGACGGCGCGGCCTTTCAATATTTGATGAGCCGGGCGCGGCAGGGTACGACGGCGGAGCCCACCAGCCGTGCCGCGCCCGACGCACGTTTTGCGGCGATTATTGGTGCGTGCCGGGACAAAACCCATGCCTTCCTGGAAGCCTTGGTGGACGATTTCGTCATGGAGGGTTCTGACAACCTCAACCGGGCCGATGAACTGTCGAAAAAGAACTGGCGCGGCATCATTGAGGCGCAGCAGAAATTGCGCGACGGGCGCCGCACGCTGCAGCAGTGTTACGTGGCGGCCATCATGGATGAGTTCGACAACAAGGGTAAACCACTCAAACAGCAAGCGGTGGACGATAGTTCCGAACTGTCTCTGGTGGCAGATGACGAATTCCAGAACTGGCTGACCGTGACCACCTTGGTCACCAAACTGGAGGCCCATAACGAAGAACTGCTGTTTGCGCTAGAAAATCGCCTGGGGCTGATACTGAACCGGCCGCTCAACCGCCAGACCAACCCCCTGGGTCCTTTGATGCTGGCACAACGCTTTCAGGAGTGTTTCGACGCGTTGCGCTTGGATGAGGATATGAGATCGCCCATTTTCAAGGCCTTCGAGGACTATAGCCAGGCCAGGTTCGGACTTTTCTATGAGCAGATCAATAGTTATCTCAAAGACCAAGGCGTTTTGCCTGAGCTGAAAAAAGATTTTCATTTGGTGAAGAAGCCGGGGGCTGCTCACAAGCCACCGCCGCCATCGCCTGGCGTGGAACCGCCGGCAGGAGAGGCCGGACAGCAGGATGCCGCAGCCGACTCGGGGTATGGTGCGCCCGCCTATGGCGCGTCGGCTCCAGCGGGTGGGCAGGCTTCAGCGGCCGGGTATGGTCCTGTGACCGCTCCGAGTGGGCAAGCCCCAGTCGGCGGGTATGCTCCTGCGCCGGGTGGCATGACCGCAGCAGCCCCACACGGCGTTGCGGCTGCTGCACAGGGGGGGTATGGGGCCGCCGCCGTAGGTTACGGGCCCGAGCCCTCGCCCTATGCGGCGGCCAATGAATTGCTGCAGCTGGAGCGTGCTGCCATTCAAGCCCAGCCAGGCATGGCCGGGCGTCCCGCCGCGGGTGAGGTGGCTGCCGCCGGGCCACAGGCCGGTGCGGTCGGACATGCAGCGCATTTCTCCCCGCAGGAATTGAACAACGGTTTGGCGCATCTCCAACAGCAGGGCATCAGCATTCGTCACCTGCGTCAGCAGGGGACGACCCTGGCGTCGCGCCTGTCCCAGATACTGACTGAGCAGGCCGGTGGCGACACCTCCAAACAGCTGCCGGTGGAGACGCAAGACAAGCTGGAGGTGACTGAGAGCCTGCTGTCGTCCATCCAGACCGATGCCATTGCCGATACTCACCTCAAGAACTGGTTCGAGAGCGTGGAGCTGCCCTTTATCAAGATGGCGCTCAACAATGAGCATGTGCTGCAGGATCGCGCCCATCCCGTACACCATCTGTTCAACACCCTGGACCAGCTATTCCAGATGTTGCCGCCGGAGAAGGCCGAACTGCGCAAGCAGATGGTGAACAAGGTCGAGTCGGCGCTGCAAAGCCTGAGTGAGGAATCCGGCGGCGACCCCAAGGTATTGGATGAGGCGGTCAACTCCCTCAACCAGCTCTATGGCGAGCAGTCGGAAGAATACCGTCGCAAGGTGGAGGAGGTTATCGCCAAGTGCAAGGCCGAGCCCAACCAGCGGCAGATGACACTGGACATGTTGGAGGATATCGACCGTGTGTTTGATATGGCGCCGGGCCGCCAAATTCCGCGGGTAGTGCTCGAGCTGCTCGATGCTGGCTGGAAAAATCTGTTGTGGCGCCACTGCCAGCGTGACGGCATGAAGGGGGACGGCTACCGCGGCGCCCGTGCCACCATGGAGCAACTTATGGCGCGTCTGCAGGGCAAGCCCTTCAAGGGACCCAAGATGGAATGGCCTAACCACAAGCTGGTAGAAGAGGTCAGCAAGGTTCTCGAGCGTCTCAACAAGGATGATACCCGGAGTCTGGTGCTAGTGTCGGAGTTGATCTCCGAACTCGAACAGGCCAAACAGGATCCGAGCAAGATCACCCGCATCAAGAAAGGCCCCATCGCACAGTTGATGCTGCAATCCTGGGAACAGGAGAAGCAGGCGCTGAAGCCGGTGGACCTGTCCAAGGCGGAGTGGGCGCGCTGGCTCAAGCGGGTGGAGGCATTGGCCGACGGCGATCTCGTTTCCTATAAGAGCGATAAGGAGGAGCTGCAGCAGCAGAAACTGGTGTGGTCTGATCGCAAGTGGGGGCGCTACGTATTTGTCGACCGCGAGGGTAACAAGGGGCTGGATGTACGGCCGGAAGAGATCGCTGCCCTGATGTCGCGCGGTCGCATGCTGATCCTGGAAGGTTGGGACCGGCCGCTCATGGACCGTGCCACCTACACCATGCTGCAATCAATCCATGATCGACTCATCGAGCAGACCAATCATGATGCACTGACCAGTCTGATGAATCGGCGTGGCTTTGAAACCGAGATGGAGAATCTGCTGAATCGGGCCAAGAAGGATGGCAGCAACAATGTCCTTTGTTATTTTGATCTCGATCGTTTCAATGTCATCAATGTAACCTGCGGTCATGAGGCCGGCGATGAGTTGCTGGGTAACCTGTCCGATCTGTTGCGCCGCAAGCTGGGGCCGGACACGGTTGTCGCCCGCCTGGGCGGCGATGAGTTCGGTGTACTGCTGGAAGGGTGTGACCGCGAGCAGGGCATCAAGCGATCTGAAGATATCCGGCGTGCCATCAATGAGTATCATTTTCGCTGCGAGAACAAGGAATTTGTGGTCGATGCCAGTTTTGGCGTGGCTTCTATCGACCCGCAGCGTGATTCGGTGCGTACCCTGCTGGCCGCAGTGGACTCGGCCTGTTTTGCGGCCAAGGAGGCCGGGCGTGGGCGTGTTCAGTTCTATGACCCAGACAGTGAAATCATCCTCAAGCGTCAGGGGGTCATGGAGTGGGTCGGTCGCATCAACAAGCTGTTTGATGCCGGGCTCATCCAGCTGAAATGCCAGAAGATCGCCTCGCTCAAATTTGCCCATGAGCATCCGCGCTATGAAATCCTGCTGCACGTGCATAACGAACAGGGTGAACTGGTGTCGTTGGATCAGTTCGTTCTGTCGGCGGAAATTTATAATCGTATCCTGGATATCGATCGCTGGGTGGTTGACAAGGTGTTCGAGTGGTTGCGTGCCAATAGGGGCAAGCTCAATACCATCAACTCCATCTCGGTAAATCTTTCCGGCCATTCCATCGACGATGAGGCTTTCATGGATGAGTTGGTACAGCGACTGGAGGATGCCGAGGTTCCCAGTCATCAAATCTGCTTCGAAATCACCGAAACGGCAGCAATAGGCAACATGGAGCGGGCCGTCTACTACATGCGTCGTCTGCGCCAGGCGGGCTGCCAGCTGGCATTGGACGATTTTGGCTCCGGCCATGCTTCGTATTCCTATCTGAAGTCGATGCCGGTGGATTACCTCAAGATCGACGGCCAGTTCATTCGCAACATAAGCACCAACGTTTTTGATTACTCAGTGGTCAAATCCATCCACGAAATGGCCCATGCCCTGGGCAAGCGCACTATCGCTGAATTCATAGAAAATGAGGTGGCGCTGGACAAGCTGCGCAAGATTGGCGTGGATTTTGGCCAAGGCTACATCATCGAGAAGCCGATACCGCTGGATGAACTGGTTCTGGGGGCGAAAAAGTAACCGACTTGAATGGGGCGGCGAGATCACGGATGATCTGCACCCCTGAATATCACCTGCCCAGCCGCCGAGCCAGCCATCTGCCATGTCCATCAATATTCACGCCGACCGCATCCTGATCCTTGATTTCGGGTCCCAGTACACCCAGCTCATTGCCCGCCGGGTCCGCGAGGCTGGGGTTTATTGTGAGCTCCACTCCTGCGATATGACCGACGCCGATATCCGCAGCTTCGATCCGCGCGGCATCATCCTCTCTGGCGGTCCGGAGACGGTGACCGTAGAGGGGACCCCGCGCGCCCCGCAGGGGGTGTTCGACCTGGGCGTGCCGGTACTTGGCATCTGCTACGGCATGCAGACCATGGCTCAGCAGTTGGGCGGTACGGTGATGGCAGCAGACCATCATGAATATGGCTATGCCCAGGTGCGTGCCCGTGGTCATACCCGTCTGCTCAAGGAGATCGAGGACCACACCAGCGCCGAGGGCTACGGCCTGTTGGATGTGTGGATGAGTCACGGCGATCAGGTCACCACGATGCCGCCTGGTTTTACGCTGATGGCGAGCACTGATTCCTGCCCTATCGCCGGCATGGCCGACGAGGCACGCGCCTTCTACGGCGTGCAGTTCCATCCCGAAGTGACCCATACCCGTCAGGGCATGCGCATCATCAATCGCTTCGTACACGACATCTGCGGCTGTGCCGCCCTATGGACGCCGGACCAGATCATTGACGACGCCATCCGTGCCGTGCGCGAGAAGGTGGGCAGTGATGAAGTACTGCTCGGTTTGTCCGGTGGTGTCGACTCCTCGGTAGTGGCTGCTTTGCTGCACAAGGCCATAGGTGACCAACTTACCTGTGTATTTGTCGATAACGGCATGCTACGCCATCGCGAAGGTGACCAAGTGATGGCCACCTTCGCCGAGCACATGGGCGTGCGCGTGATCCGTGTCGACGCGGAGCAGCGTTTCCTGTCCGCGCTGGCCGGTGTTACCGACCCGGAGAAGAAGCGTAAGATCATCGGCAACCTGTTCGTCGAGGTGTTCGAGGAAGAGGCCGCCAAGCTGAAGAACGCCAAGTGGCTGGCACAGGGCACTATCTACCCCGATGTCATCGAATCGGCTGGTGCCAAGAGCGGCAAGGCCCACCTGATCAAGTCACACCACAATGTTGGTGGTCTGCCTGAGCATATGAAGCTCAAACTGCTGGAGCCGTTGCGCGAGCTTTTCAAGGACGAGGTACGCAAGATTGGCGTTGAGCTGGGCCTGCCCTACGAAATGGTTTACCGGCATCCCTTCCCGGGGCCTGGCCTCGGCGTGCGCATCCTGGGCGAGGTGAAGAAGGAGTATGCCGATATCCTGCGTCTGGCCGACCATATCTTCATCGAGGAGCTGCGCAAGGCGGATCTGTACGACAAGACCTCGCAGGCCTTCGCCGTGTTTCTGCCGGTGAAATCGGTGGGGGTGACGGGTGATGGCCGCCGCTACGAATACGTGGTGGCGCTGCGGGCGGTGGAAACCATTGACTTCATGACGGCGCGCTGGGCACACCTGCCCTATGAGTTCCTCGAAAACGTATCGCGCCGCATCATCAATGAGGTGAAGGGCATCGCCCGCGTGGTGTACGACATTTCCAGCAAGCCGCCCGCCACCATCGAGTGGGAATGATGCGACAGGGGCCGGGGACTCGGAGCCAGAGTCTGGGGACGCGGGACGCATGCACGAAGTCATTCTGATCACCGTTTCCGGCCGTGACCAGCCGGGGATCACCGCTGCACTGACCGCGGTGCTGGCGTCCTATGATGTCAATGTGCTGGACATCGGCCAGTCGGTCATTCACGACACCCTGGCGCTGGGGCTGCTGGTCGAGATGCCCGCGGACGCCGCCGGCTGTGCGGTATTCCGCGACCTGCTGTTCACTGCCCACCGCCTCGATCTCACCATCCGGTTTCTGCCCATCGGTGCTGCCGAATATGAACAGTGGGTTTCGGCGCAGGGGCAGCCGCGCCACATCATTACCCTGCTGGGACGCAAGATCAGCGCGCGGCATCTGGCCAGGGTTTCCGAAGTGGTGGCGGAGCAGGGCCTGAATATCGACAACATCACCCGCTTGTCCGGTCGCATCTCGCTGCAACATCCGGAGCCGAAGCGTATTGCGTGCGTCGAACTGTCGGTGCGTGGCGCGACATCTGATCTGACGGCATTGCATGCCGCCTTCCTGCAGGTATCGCAGGAGTTGGCGGTGGATATCGCCATTCAGGAGGACGACATCTACCGCCGTAGCCGCCGACTGGTGTGCTTCGACATGGATTCCACGCTGATCCAGGCCGAGGTAATCGATGAGTTGGCCAAGGTGGCCGGGGTGGGCGCGGAGGTTGCTGCCATCACCGAGGCGGCGATGCGTGGTCAACTGGATTTTGCCGAGAGTTTCCGCCGCCGCCTCGCGCTGCTGCAGGGGATGGATGAAGCGGTGTTGCAGGGGATTGCCGAACGGTTACCCATTACCGAGGGCGCCGAACACCTGATCACGACCCTCAAGCGCTTTGGCTACAAGGTGGCAATCCTGTCCGGCGGGTTCACCTATTTCGCCGAGCATCTGCAGCGCAAGCTGGGCATTGACTACATCTATGCCAACCAGCTGGATTTTCACGCCGGCAGGCTGAGCGGCGAGGTCAAGGGCGAGATTATCGATGGCCAGGCCAAGGCACGTTTGCTGCGCGAGCTGGCGGCGCGGGAGGGGATTTCATTGCAGCAGGTGATTGCCGTGGGCGATGGCGCCAATGATCTGCCCATGCTGTCCATCGCCGGTCTCGGTATCGCCTTTCACGCCAAGCCCATCGTCAAGCAACAGGCGCAGCATTCCATCGCTACTCTGGGCCTGGACGCCATACTCTATCTGCTCGGTATGCGTGAACGCGATATCGACGCATGAGCAGCGCAGAAGAAGACGCCTGTTGGATGCGCCATGCCTTGGTATTGGCGCAACGTGCCGCGGCAGAGGGTGAGGTGCCGGTGGGCGCCGTGGTGGTGAAGGATGGCGTTGTCATCGGCGAGGGTTGGAACCGTCCCATCGCCGCCCACGATCCCACGGCCCATGCGGAGATCCAGGCGCTGCGCGCCGCGGCACTGCACATCGGCAATTACCGTCTGACCGATACCAACTTGTACGTTACCCTGGAGCCCTGTGCCATGTGTGCCGGGGCCATGGTGCATGCCCGCGTGCGCCGCGTGGTGTACGGTGCCTCTGACCCGCGTACCGGCGCAGCCGGCAGCGTGTTCAACCTGTTGCAGTCGGTCCAGCTCAATCATCAGGCCGAGGTCTGCGGCGGGGTGCTGGCGGAGGAGTGCGGCGCCTTGTTGCGCGAGTTCTTCCGGGCGCGGCGTTGAGGTAGGCCGCTGATGGTCAATCAAAGTGCCGGATTGGCCAGCAGCAGGGCGGCGGGCAGGGTGATGGGCGGCGGCTTCGGTGTGTTGCGTTCGATGTTCCAGGCGAGGATGTCGTAGTAGCTGCGGATATTCTCCACATAGCGCACCGCTTCATTGCCGCGCGCGTAACCATAGCGGGTCTGGCTATACCATTTACGCTTGTGCAACAGCGGCAGGTTTTCCTTCACATCCATCCATTTGTCCGGATCGCCACCACGTTGCTGGGTGATGATGCGAGCGTCTTCCAGGTGACCGTAACCGATATTGTAGGCAGCCAGTGCCAGCCAGAAGCGATCGCGGCCGTTGATGCGTTCGGGCAGGCGGTCGAGGAGTGATTTGAAGTAGCGTGAACCGCCTTCAATGCTCTGGTCCGGATCGGTACGTCGTTCCACTCCGAGGTCGCGGGCGGTGACCTGGGTCAGCATCATGATGCCGCGCACGCCGGTCGGTGAGACGGCGCGCGGATTCCAGTGCGACTCCTGATAGGCCATCGCGGCAAGCAGGCGCCAGTCCAGATTGTTGTCACTGGCTGCGGCTTCAAACTGAGGGCGGAACTGCGGCAGGCGTTGTTCGATGTGGCGCATGAAGGTGCGGGTGCCGACGTAGTCGAAATCGTTGACGTGGCCGTAGTGCTTCTCCACCAGGCGGGCGAGTTGGCCACCTTCATGTAGGCGCTGGAAGTACTCCGTCGCTGCCACATGCAGGCTGTCGTCACGGAAGCGGGGAAAGGCCCAGGCCAGAGGTTCCGGCTCGGTAAGATTGAAGGCAATGCGCAGTTCGGGCAGGAAACGCTGATTGAGCGCCACTTCGTGGGAATCGGCCACCGCATAATCGATGACCCCTTCGTAGAGCAGGGACAGCAGTTCCTCGCTGCCGAGTTCGGTATTTTCTGTCCAGTTCAGGTGAGCGTATTCGCTTTTGAGTCGGGTCAGGTTCTCGGCATGGCTGCTGGCGGCGAGTACCTCCAGATGGCCGTTGATTTTCTCGATGGAGGCGGGGCGGGGAGTGCCACGTCGATAGACCAGTTGTTGGGTGATTTCCTGATAGGGCGGGGTGAAACGCAGCCACTGCCGGCGCGGTTCGGTCACCGTCAGACCGGCGGCAGCAAAATGGGCCTTGCCTTCCGCCAGCTGGCGCAACACTTCGCCCACATTGTTGGCCACCACCAGCCGGAGGCGCACCCCCAACTCGTCGGCGAAACCGCGCACCAGGTCGTACTCCATCCCAGTGGGGCCGTCTGGCCCTTCGTAATAGGTGGTGGCGGTGTTGCTGGTGATGACCACCAGTTCGCCCGTGTGCAACACCTGCTCCAGTTCATTGCGCGGCTGGGAGCAACCGCCAATGAGTTGGAGCAGGAACAGCCCGCCCAAGGCGGCGGCATAGCGTCGTCGTTGTCGGTGCATACGGTGATCCGGGCTAGGGTTGGATTGGAAATATAGCATCCGCCGGTTGTCGTTATCCGGCCGGAAGTGTATCTTTAGCCCCCTTTCGGAGGGGTACCGAAGCGGTCGTAACGGGCTCGACTCGAAATCGAGTTGGGGCTTTACCGCCCCACGAGGGTTCGAATCCCTCTCCCTCCGCCACTTCATTTCCGGCCGCGTCGCCACTTCATGTGTAAAAAGCCATGAATATCAAAGCGTTGTTGCGACAAGTGCGGCCAGGCTCGCGGTGCGGCTATCGCTTGGTCAGCCGCTGGCGGAATAAAGTTCCGGCGCTGATGGGCTAGAGTGTGCTGGAGTTCCTTGCTTTTACCCGTTTTGATGCCCATTTTTGCTGCTATCCCACGGACCTGCGCCTGGAGTACCCGATGTACCGTTTTTTGTCCGCCGTAGTGTTGTGTACCACCCTGCTGCCGGCCCAGGCCGAGCAGCTGATGGTCACCTTTGGCGGTGAATATTTCTCCTGGCGTGAATACGATGGCGACAGCAGGCTACTGGAGGAGACCGGGCTGCGTCATTTCGTCGGCCTGGACGCCGCGTCGGTGCCGGCGGCAAACTGGGTGTATGGCCTGCGCAGCCGCCTCTATCTGGGGCGGGTGGCCTATGATGGCCAGACCCAGACGGGCGATCCGCATACCACGGCTACCGACTACCTGGGTTGGACGGCGGAACTGGATTTTACCCACCGCTTTCTTTCCTCCCCGGCTGCGCCCCAGTCCTGGGGCATTACCTTTTCCTTCGGCTACGATTCCTGGTTGCGCGCGCTGCGCGACAAGGGCAGCGTGTATGGTTACGAGGAGCGTTATGACGTGGGCTACGGCCGGCTGGGTGCGGTATTCAGCGGTGCGCACGGTTGGTCAGTACAGGGCGGGGTGAAGTTGCCTTTTTATACCAGCGAGACCGTGGGCCTGACCCGGCTGGGGTTCGACAGTGACCCGACCCTCAAGCCCAAGCCCGACTACAGCCTGTACGCCTCGGTCAACTATCGCCTCAACCCGCGTTGGGATTTGGGGGGCTATTACGACAGCTACCGCTTCCGCCCCTCGGACGGCGCCCTGGTGAGCCATGGTGCTTCTTTGTACAACGTCTATCAGCCCAAGAGCCAGCAGGATACCCTCGGTTTTTACCTGAACTACCGTTTCTGACGGCCTCTTCGTCTTGCGCCGCCTGTCGATCTGGTTTAACCTTGCGCGCTTTCCCGGAGAGGTGTCCGAGCGGTTGAAGGAGCACGCCTGGAAAGTGTGTATACGTTAAAAGCGTATCAAGGGTTCGAATCCCTTCCTCTCCGCCACTTTCCAAATCTTTCTGCATTAAGGAAGCTCTGAATAAGTTCAGAGATTCCGCGGCACAGGAATGTGCCGCCATTTTCCAACGACGATAAGTCGTTGGAAAATGAAGCGAATCGAAAATCGCATTTTTCGATTCGCGTGGGCTGAGAAGTCCAGGATGGACTTATTCAGACCTTCCTTTAAGTGCGCTGGTTTGTGCACGATTCCCCAGAGTTCAATGGCGGACCGTGCCGGTCCCCTCGCGACGACAAGCTGTGAACCCGGTCAGGCCCGGAAGGGAGCAGCCGTAACAGTGGACTCGGGTGCCGGGGTGTGGCTGGTACGGGACGCCACCCTTCATAGCCTCCAGCCGTTGCCTTCCGTCGTCAGCTGATCGGGTATACTGCCTGCTTTGTCGGCCACTATCCGGCCGCACCGTATCCGAGAGCCGCCCGTCCGTGAGTTATCAGGTCTTGGCCCGCAAATGGCGTCCGCGTTCCTTCCCCGAGATGGTGGGGCAGGAGCATGTGCTGCGCGCCCTGATCAATGCCCTCGACAACGACCGTCTGCACCATGCCTTCCTGTTCACCGGCACCCGCGGCGTGGGCAAGACCACTATCGCCCGTATCCTGGCCAAGTCGCTCAACTGCGAACAGGGCATGTCGTCGCACCCCTGCGGCACCTGCAGTGCCTGCCGCGAGATCGACGAGGGGCGCTTCGTCGACCTCATCGAGGTGGACGCGGCCTCCCGCACCAAGGTGGAAGACACGCGCGAGATCCTCGACAACGTGCAATACGCCCCCAGCCGCGGCCGCTACAAGGTGTACCTCATCGACGAGGTGCACATGCTGTCCAACCACAGCTTCAATGCCCTGTTGAAGACGCTGGAAGAGCCGCCGCCGCACGTCAAGTTCCTGCTTGCCACTACCGATCCACAGAAGCTGCCGGTGACGATTCTGTCGCGCTGCCTGCAATTCAACCTCAAGCGCCTGCCACTGGAGCAGATTCGTGATCATTTGCAGCACATCCTGGGCAGCGAGGGGATCAGCGCCGAGGCGGCGGCGGTGAACGAGATCGCCCGTGCCGCCGACGGCAGTATGCGTGATGCCTTGAGCCTGCTGGACCAGGCCATTGCCCACGGCGGCGGGACGCTGGAGGCGGTGGGGGTGCGCGCCATGCTCGGCACCATCGATCGCACCCGGGTCATCGCCCTGTTGCGTGCCCTGGCCTCAGGCGACGCTGGCATACTGCTGGCCGAGGCGGCAATGCTGGCGGAACTGTCGCCGGACTATGGCGGTGTGTTGAATGAACTGAACAGTGCTCTGACCCGCATCGCCCTGGTGCAGGCGGTGCCGGATGCGCTGGGCGAGGAGGTGGAGCAGCGCGAGGCCCTGGCCGAGCTGGCGCAGCGCATCAGCCCAGAAGACGTGCAACTCTATTACCAGATTGGACTTACCGGCAGGCGCGACCTGCCGCTGGCGCCGGAGCCGCGCGGTGGCTTTGAGATGATCCTGCTGCGCATGCTGGCCTTTCGCCCGGCCGGCGGGGCGGGACAGGGCGTGGGCCGGCCGGCGACGGCTGCAGCTGCCGTACCCGTATCTGCCTCTGCGCCCGCCGCAAAACCGGTCGCGGCTGCCACGGTCGCCGCACCGACACCGCCTCCGGTGGTGGCTCCGCCGGCAAGCCAGGCCTCAGAGACGGGACTCAGCTGGAACGAACTGGCGGCAAGCCTGCCGCTGGGCGGTCTGGCGCGTCAGTTGGCGCTCAACTGTGCGCTGTTGCGCCACGATGGCGATGTGGTTGAGTTGGCGCTGGAACCCGGCCAGCGCGCCCTGCACAACAAAAAGTGGGAAGACGTTTTGGCCAAGGCGCTGTCCGACCATCTGGGGCGTCCGATCCGTCTGACCATCCAGTTGGGCGGGGGCCGCGGCGAAACGCCGATGGCGGCGCAGCAACGCCGTGATCAGGAGCGCCAGGCCGAGGCGCTGGCCTCGATCGAGAGCGATGCCAACGTGCAGTCCATTCTGGAACGTTTCGGTGGCCGTATCGAACCTGGTTCGGTGCGGCCGCTGGAGTGACACAACGAATTTTTCACCGTAAACCCGTTGAGGAAAGAAAGACGATGAAAGGCGGATTGGGCAATCTCATGCGCCAGGCGCAGAAGATGCAGGCCGATATGCAGCGCATGCAGGAAGAGCTGGCCAATATGGAAGTCACCGGTCAGTCCGGCGGCGGCATGGTGTCGGTGGTGATGAATGGCCGTCACGACGTGAAGCGCGTCAGTATCGACCCCAGCCTGATGCAGGACGACAAGGAGATGCTGGAGGATCTGATCGCAGCGGCGGTGAATGACGCCGTGCGCCAGATCGAGAAGACCAGCCAGGAACGCATGGCCGGTGTGACTGCCGGTATGAATCTGCCCGGCGGCATGAAGCTACCGTTCTAAATAGGCATGTCGCATAGCCCATTGATTGGGCGTCTCATCGAGGCGCTGCGTTGTCTGCCGGGCGTGGGCCCCAAGTCGGCGCAGCGCATGGCCTATCACCTGTTGGAACGCAACCGTGAGGGAGCGCGCCGTTTGGCGGAGGCGCTGGTCGAAGCGGTGGAAAAGGTGGGCCATTGTCGTGACTGCCGCACCCTAACCGAGGCCGAGGTATGTCCGGTGTGCAGCAGCCCGCGCCGCGATCGATCCCTGTTGTGTATCGTGGAGTCGCCCACCGACGTACAGGCCCTGGAGCAATCCACCGGCTATCAAGGACTGTATTTCGTGCTGCTCGGCCACCTGTCACCGCTGGACGGTATTGGTCCGGATGATATCGGCCTGGATCGTCTGGCCGCGCGTCTCGACGCTGGCGAGGTAAAGGAGGTGATCCTGGCCACCAACCCCACCGTGGAGGGGGAGGCCACCGCTCACTATATCGGCGAGATGGTGCACAGTCGCGGTATCCGCGCCACGCGCATCGCCCACGGTGTGCCGCTGGGGGGGGAACTGGAGTACGTCGATGGCGGCACGCTGTCGCATGCCTTCCACGGGCGGCGGGAAGTATAAAAAGCTTCGAGTCCGAAGTTCCGCAAAGCCGCAGCAACTATCCTGTCGAAGCTACTCTTTTTCCCCCGACACCATCTCCATCGCCTTGGCTGCCAACAGGCCCAGCTGCTTGAAGCGATGATAGGCGTGGGGGTCCAGCGCGCAGTCCATGCTGTGGCGATCCGCATAAAACAAGCCCACCGGCCGTTCCTTTACAAAGACCGACAATACGAAAAAGCTGTTGCCGCCGATGATGCGCTGGAACGGTTTGGGCACGATGGGCCAGAACTTGAGCCGATTGGTGTCGTTGATCCACAACGCTTGCGGTTTCTCCATCAGACGGGTGAACAGATGGGCGCCGTTCAGCTCGATGAGGAAGCGCTTGAACACCGGGTCGTTGTCGGCGCCGGCAATGGCGCGGGCGCGTAACTGGTGGCGCTCCTGGGTGAGCAGGGAGAAGACCACGCGGTTGAGTCCAATGCCATCGTGCATGCCGTCCATGGTGAGCGATAGAATCTTTTGCAGGGTGAGGTTGCCTGCCTTCATTCCATTCTGTAGTTCCTGCAACGAGCGACGCAGGATGTGCAACTGCGGCGCCAGACAAAAGGCTGCCGTCGCTTCCGCTGGCAACTCCCCGGCCTGGGGGCGGGGAGTGCCTTGGTCTTCTTCCGCAGGTGGCGGTGCCGGTTTCCAGCCTGGCGCAGCCTCGGGATGTGATGGATGGAGCAACAAGGTGGCGGCCGGGGCGCTGGCATAGCAGTCGGCCAGATGCGCCGCCTCTGCCGCGTAGCGGTGGGTCTGGGCAGCGGCATAGCCGAAGTCATGCCCCAGGTATTCGGCAATATGCTCCAACACCGAGGTTGTGGCGGCACGGTACCAGCCCTGGGCGGCAGCACGCGCCAGCTGCACCGCCAGCATGATGCCGTAGACACGCGGCTGGTGCGCACTTTCCGACTTGAGACTGTCCTGCAGCAAGGTGGGCAGTCCCCAGCGCCGTGCCAGCATCAGGGTCAGGTGGTCGAGGCCGAAGCCGAGCACGACATATTGTGCCTCCTCTGGCTCCATCTGCTGCTGGGTGGTGAGTTCCTCGATTTGGGTCATTTTTGCCGGCGCGTACAACCACAGCAGAATCTCGCCCAGGTGGTGCAGCAGGGCTGGCAGAAAGACCTCGTCCGGCTCCAGATCCTTGCGCAGGCGCGCCAGCTCGCGCGCCTGCCAGGCGGCATGGTAGCTGCGTGCCATCAGGCGCAGTGCCTGCTCCCGCCCGACGGGGTCGCCGGCGCGTTGTATGAGGGGGATCGCTTTTGGGAGGGTGCGTAGCTGGGTCATGCCCAGCATCATCATGGCATGTTCCACCGTGGTGACTTCGGTGCGCAGCCGTTTCTGGCTGCCGTTGTTGACCCGGCGCAGCAAGGCGACGCACAGGCCCGGGTCCTTTTCCACCACCCGGGCCAGGTTCCACATGTTCACATTGTCGTCTGCGCTGAGGCGCGCCAGTTCCGCCACCGTCTGCGGCAGGGCCGGCAAAACGGCATGCTGGAGCTTGTCGGCCCAGGCATTCAGGGTGTTGTGCATCACGGCTCCTTATGCCGCACTTCGTGCCATGGCGGGAGTGTGCCTTTTGCGCCCGCAAGGGGCAAGGTATTGCACCGTGTCCGGTGGCGAATTATCGCAGTGGCGCGGGGTGTTTTCGGTACCCGGTGCTGGTAAACTGCCGGCACCACACGTATCCCATGAGGGGATGCGGCCGTTCCCGGTCCCGATCCATGCCGGATAAAGGGCCGGGCGCTTCTGCCGATAACCCCGAAGTCACTCATGTAACAGATTAGTTTAAGGACGGACCACGGATGAAGCTGCTTATCGGCCTTCTGATCGTCACCATCTGCGTGTTCGGTGGTTTTGTGCTTTCCGGTGGCCAACTGCTCGCCCTGTACCACCCGCCAGAACTCATCATCATCGGCGGTGGCGCCCTGGGTGCCTTTGTGGTCGCCAATCCGCCGCAAGTGATCAAGGCCGTGCTGAAGGGGCTGCCCAAGCTGTTCGGCGGCGCGAAATACAACAAGCAGTCCTACATGGATCTGCTCGCGTTGATGTACGACCTGTTTGCCAAGGCGCGCAAGGAAGGCCTGATGGCGCTGGAGAACGACATCGAAGAACCGCAGCAGAGTGAAATCTTCAAGAAGTACCCCAAGGTGCTTGCTGACCATCACGCGCTGGACTTCATCACCGATTACATGCGCCTGATGGTGGGCGGCAGCATGAACCCCTTCGAGTTGGAAAACCTGATGGATCTGGAACTGGAGATTCATCATCACGAGGCCATGCTCCCCGGAGAGTCCGTTACCACCATGTCTGATGGTCTGCCGGGCTTTGGTATCGTGGCGGCGGTCATGGGCGTGGTCATTACCATGGCCTCGGTGGGCGAGCCGCCGGAGGTGCTGGGTATGAAGATCGCTGCGGCCCTGGTGGGTACCTTCCTCGGTATTCTGCTGGCCTACGGTTTTGTCGGCCCCATGGCGACTGCACTCAAGCACCGCGCCGAAGAGGAGGGCAAGTTCCTCGGCTGCATCAAGGTGTGCATCATGGCCACACTGAACGGCTACACGCCGCAGATCGCCGTCGAGTTCGGCCGCAAGGCATTGCCCTCCACCGTGCGCCCCGGCTTTGTTGAGCTGGAAGAGCACGTCAAGAAAAAATAAGCGCGCAGCCGGTGGCTCATGGCGTTGGAAGATAAAAAGCAGCCGATCGTCGTCAAGAAGATCAAGAAGGGCGGCCATGGTCACCATGGCGGCGCCTGGAAGGTGGCCTATGCCGACTTCGTGACGGCAATGATGGCCTTCTTCCTGCTGATGTGGCTGCTGGGTTCCACTACTCAGGAAGAGCGCGCCGCCATCGCCGACTATTTCCAGAACCCCTCTGCCATTCAGGGGCCGGGGGGCGCTTCCACCTCGATGATCAAGCTGGGTGGTGCGCTGGAAGTGCCGCGTGGCGAGGGTGAGCCGCTGCGGGAGACACCGCGCGATACATCCAAGCCCACGCCGGAAGAGATCGCCGAGATCATCGAGGACAAGGCGCGCCTCGATGAGTTGATGCAAAAGTTGAAGGAACAGATTGAGGCCAGTTCCACCCTGAAGGATTTCAAGGATCAGCTGCTGCTGGATATCACCAGCGAAGGGCTGCGCATCCAGATCGTGGATCGCGAGAACAGGCCGATGTTCGATCTGGGCAGTACGCAGTTGAAGTCCTATACCCGCGCCATCCTTCGCGAGCTGACCCGCACCATCAATGAAGTGCCCAACCACGTCAGCCTCACCGGACACACCGATGCCACGCCCTTCAGTCGTGAGCGCACTGACTACAGTAACTGGGAGCTGTCTGCCGATCGCGCCAATGCGGCGCGGCGCGAGATGGCCAGCGCCGGCATGCCGGAGCGCAAATTTGGTCGTGTCGTGGGCTTGGCCGACTCGGTGATGTTCGACAAGGAAAACCGTTTCAATCCGGTGAATCGCCGTATCAGTATCGTGGTGCTGAACAAGGCCACTGAACGTGCCATTGGCCTCACTGATGAGGCACCGGTCGTTGCACCGCCGCCGGTGGTGGCGCCGCCGCTTCCCGCCGCTCCCGTCGTCACTCCCGCCATCACGCCGCGCCCGGCACCGGCCCGCGCCAACGGCAATAGCGTGGAAAGTGCCATCGAAGGCGTTCTCGGCCCGGCCCCGGGCCGCTAAAGACCACCACGAAGGCGCAAAGAACGCCCAGCCAAAGAATGGCTGGACGTTTTGCGCCTCTGCGATGAAATTACCTGCCTTCCGTTTCCACCATGCGATGGAAACTGGCCAGCCGCTCGGCGCTGATGGCGCCCTCGGCGACGGCCTGACGCAGGGCGCAGCCCGGTTCATGGCGGTGGCTGCAATCACGAAAACGGCAGTTGCCGAGGTAGGGGCGAAATTCAATGAAGCCGCGCGCGAGTGCAGCGGGCTCCATGTGCCACAGGCTGAATTCGCGCACGCCCGGTGAGTCGATGATGGCGCCTCCGCCAGGGAGGGCATAGTAGCGTGCGGAACTGGTGGTGTGGCGGCCAAGGCCGCTGCGCTCGCCGAGGGCGCCGACCTTGGCGTCCTGCAGCGGCAGCAACGCATTGACCAGGGAGGATTTGCCCACGCCCGATTGGCCGACGAATACGCTGCTCTTGTCGCGGATGGTGGCGGTGATCTCGTCGAGGCCGTGGCGCGCCACGGTACTGGCGTGGATTACGCGATAGCCGATGCGCTGGTAGCACTCCAGGTCATGTGCGATGTGCGCCTGCTCTTCGTCGTCGCTGATCAGGTCTACCTTGTTGAATACGATGAGAGGAGTGACGCCGGTAGTTTCGGCGGCCACCAGATACTGGTCGATGAGGTCGGTGCTGTAGGCAGGGCGAGGCGCGGCGACCACCAGTATTTGATCGATATTTGCCGCCAATGGGCGCAGCGCACCCAATGCATCGGGGCGGGCCAGCAGGGTGCGGCGTGGCTGCAGCGCCACCACCACGCCGGTCTGTTCCTGGCCGATGTCCTGCCAGATGACCTGATCGCCTGGCACCAGTATTTCCAGATTCTGCCGCAGGCGGCAGCGGTGCAAGGTGCCGTCCGCGCTCTCCACTTCCACGGTTGCGCCGTAATTGGCGATGACCAGCCCTTCCTGTTCCGGCCCCAGTTGGTCTCCGTCGAGCTGTTCCAGATCGACGGCCTTGCGCTGGGCACGTTGGCGGCGCTCTTCCTGAATCCTTTCGATACGCCAGGCCTGTTGCTGCGTCAGCTTGCGTTTGCTCATCGGCGCGCGGGCCGGGGGGAGATGATCATGAATGGTCGTCCAGCATGTCGATACGGGCGGCACAGATGAAGTCATTGAGGGACAGTCCCCCAACGGCGTGGGTACTCCAGGCAACCAGGCAGCGATTGTAGCCCACCTGCAGATCGGGGTGGTGATCCTGTTGATGCGCCACCCAGGCCACGGCGTTGACGAAGGCCATGGTGGCGTAAAAGTCGCGGAAGCGGAATTCCCGGCGCAGTGCGGCAGGGGCGTCGGCCAGTGCCCACTGCGGCAGCTGCGGCAGCAATTCCGCGATGGCGGCCTGGTCGAGGGCGGGAGTGCCGCGGGCGACCGGTCGACAGTGCTGGGTCGCAAGGACGGTAGGCATGGTGGTCACCTCGTGAGATGGGCGATGCGCACCGGCGCAGGCGGATGCGTATCGTAAAAGGCCGAGTACAGTGGATCGGGGGTGAGGGTGCTGGCGTTGCCCTGATACAGTTTGACCAGCGCCTGGATCAGATGCGCGGCACTGCTCTGCTGCGCAGCGAAATCATCGGCCTCGAATTCGTGCCGGCGCATCCGCCAGGCAAGCAGGGGCTGGAGGAAGAAGGTGAACACCGGTGCCACCAGGAGAAACAATAGCAATGCCATGGGCAAGGACGGCTGGCTGACGCCCAGGCCATGGTAGAACCAGGGGGCCTCGGCCAGGCCCCCGAGGATGGCCAGCCCCGCCAGGCTGAACAGGGCGCTGGTCACCATGCGGCGGCGTACATGGTGGTGGTGGAAGTGTCCTAGCTCATGGGCCAGCACGGCCTCGATTTGGTGTTCGTCCAGACTGTTCAACAGGGTATCGAAAAATACGATGCGCTTGTGGCGGCCGAGGCCGGTGAAGTAGGCATTGCCGTGGGCTGAGCGGCGCGAACCATCCATGACAAACACGCCGGCGGCGGTAAAACCGCAACGCTGCAATAGTTGCTCGATGCGTGCGCGCAGCGCGGCACTCTGCAAGGGCTCGAATTTGTTGAATAGCGGTGCAATAAAGGCGGGGTAGGCCCACAGCAGCAGCAGTCCGAAGCCCAGCCACACCAACCAGGCATACAGCCACCACAGTGTGCCGGCTTCCGCCATCAGCCACAGCACCACGGCGGCGAGCGGACCGCCCAGTAGCACCAGCAGCAGCGCCTGTTTGAGCAGGTCGGTGATGAACAGCGCAGGAGTGCTGCGGTTGAACCCGAAGCGTTGTTCCAGGTGGAAGGTGCGGTACCAGGAAAAAGGCAGGTCCAGCAGCCCCATCAGCATCAATGCGCTGAGCAGGAGTCCCACGCCGCCCGCCAGGGCCGGCAGCTCCGCCATGCGCCACAGCCGATCGAGCAGCTCCAGACCTCCGCCCAGTGTCCAGAGCAGAAGAATGCCTGCGCCATAGAGCAGTTCCCAACGGCTGAGCTGGGTACGGGCCAGGGTATAGGCGGCGGCGCGCTGGTGGTCGGCCAGGGAAATGGCCGCGGCAAAGGCTGGCGGCACGGTGCCTCGGTGGGCCGCGACATGGTGCATCTGGCGCCGCGCCAGCCACCACTGCACGCCAACCATCAGGCTCAGGGCGGCGAGAAACAGCAGGGAAAATTCATTCATGACGACGTTCCATTGGGCGGCGGGCGGGAGGTTGGCTTCTGATAGAATAGCCCGCAACCTGACTCATACGGAGCTTGCCGCATCCATGGCCGCCAATCCCGACAACCTCATCTGGATCGATCTCGAAATGACCGGGCTGGATCCGCTGGCCGACCGCATCATCGAAATCGCCACCATTGTTACCGACAGCCAGCTCAACATACTCGCCGAAGGCCCGGTGCTGGCGGTGCACCAGCCGGCTGCGGTGCTGGACGGCATGGACGAGTGGAACACCCGTACACACACTGCTTCCGGGCTGGTGGCGCGGGTACGTGCCAGCACGCAGGACGAGGCGGCGGCGGCCCGCGCCACCATCGAATTTCTGCAAGCCTATGTGCCGGCGGGCAAATCCCCCATGTGCGGCAACAGCATTTGCCAGGATCGGCGCTTCCTGGCGCGCTGGATGCCGGAGTTGGAGGCCTTCTTCCATTACCGCAACCTGGATGTCAGCACGGTGAAGGAACTGACGCGGCGTTGGTACCCCGATGTGGCGGCCGGCCTGCAGAAGAAGGGGGTGCATCTGGCGCTGGATGACATCCGCGAGTCCATCGCCGAGTTGCAGTACTACCGGGAGAAGCTGTTCCGCTAGTTATAGATGTCAATTTTCCGTCGCTGCCGTCGCAGCAGCGGCATGCGTTCCGTCTTGGATTGTAACGCATTGAAATTCAAGGGCATTATTATTTCCTTTGACGCTGGCATGTAGCTTGCTTGAGTCGGCTCAACGCAGTGGGGGACGAGGCTATGGCGAACAAAGAAGAACTGGATCTCGACGTACAACAGAAGCCGGCAGGCAAGAAGCATTTGATCCTGTACATCATCATCGCAGTGCTGGTGCTGGCCCTGGTCGGCGGCGGTGCAGCCTTTTTTCTCCTCAAGGGAGACGCAGACAGCGCCGGGGAGGCGGGTAGCAAGGACAGCAAGCCTGCAGCGGTCAAACCGGCCCATTATCTGGCGCTGGACAAGCTGGTAGTCAATTTTGGCCCGGGGTCTCCGGTGCGTTTCCTGCAGGTCAATCTGCAGGTGATGAGCCATGACCCGGTGGCGCTGAAGGCGATGGAGACCCATATGCCGGCCATCCGCAACGATATTCTGCTGTTGCTGGGTGGACAGAAGTACGAGGAGGTCAACACGCCGGAGGGTATGGAACGGTTGCGCGGCGCCATTCTGGAAAAGGTGCAGAACATCCTCGACACCTATGAGAAGGGGCGCAAGGTCGAGGCCGTCTATTACACCGAGTTTGTGATGCAGTAAACGCCCATGGCCATTAACGACCTGTTGTCGCAAGATGAAATCGATGCCCTGTTGCACGGGGTGTCGGGCGGCGATATCGAGACCGAGACCGACGAGGGCCTGGCGGAGGGCGAGGCACGGACCTACGACTTTGCCAGTGAGGAGCGCATCGTTCGCGGTCGCATGCCGACCCTGGAGATGATTAACGAGCGTTTCTCGCGCCACTTCCGCATCAGCCTGTTCAACATGTTGCGCCGTTCAGCGGAAATTTCCGTTGGTGGCGTGGAGATGATGAAGTTTTCTGAATACGTGCACACCCTGTACGTACCCACCAGCCTGAACATGATCAAGATCCGGCCGCTGCGCGGTACCGCCTTGCTGGTGCTGGACCCCAAGCTGGTGTTCATCGTGGTGGACAACTTTTTCGGTGGTGATGGCCGCTATCACGCCAAGATCGAAGGCCGTGAGTTTACGCCCACCGAGCAGCGCGTGATTCAGATGCTGCTCAATCTGGCCTTCAAGGATTTGCGCGAGGCCTGGGCGCCGGTGATGGATGTCGACTTCGAGTACATCAACTCCGAGGTCAATCCCCAGTTTGCCAATATCGTCAGCCCCACTGAGGTAGTGGTGGCCTCCAAATTCCACATTGAACTGGAAGGCGGTGGTGGCGATCTGCACGTGACCATGCCCTATTCGATGCTGGAGCCGATTCGCGAAATGCTCGATGCCGGCGTGCAGAGCGATCGTACCGATACCGATGAGCGCTGGATGGTGGCGCTGCGCGAGGAGATTCGCACCGCCGAGGTGGAGCTGGAAAGTGGCCTGACCGAGGTGGAGTTGACCCTGCGTGACATCATGCATATGAAGCCTGGTGACATCATTCCCATCGAAATGCCGGAGCTGGTGACGTTGCGCGCCGAGGGTATCCCGGTGTTTCGCGGCACGCTGGGAGTCGCCAACGACAATATGGCGATCAAGATCGTCAAACAGGTAGAGCGTCCCGGCAAGGGACGCAGCGAGAGTGGACGGAGTAAATCATGAACGACACGACGGATAAAGACAGTGACGTGATGGATGAGTGGGCTGCGGCGATGGCCGAGGCGGGTGTTGAAGAGGAACCGCCTGCTGCCAAGGCCGATGTCAAAAAGGCTCCCTTGCAGGATCTGCACGATGAACATCGTCCGCCGGCATCGGACGAAGTGAATCTGGATGTGATCCTCGATGTGCCGGTGACCATCTCGCTGGAGATCGGTCGCACCAAGATCAGCATTCGCAATCTGCTGCAGCTCAACCAGGGGTCGGTGGTGGAACTGGACCGTCTGGCGGGTGAGCCGCTGGATGTGATGGTGAACGGTACGCTCATCGCCCACGGTGAAGTGGTGGTGGTCAACGAGAAATATGGTATCCGCCTGACCGATGTGATCAGTCCGGTGGAGCGGGTGAAAAAGCTGAAATGAGGACGGGCCGCCTGATGCTGGTGTGGTTGTCGGCAGCGTTGTGGACGTTGCCGGTGTGGGGCGCGGATGTCGGCCGGCCGGCGCCGGCTCCGGCGGAGCCGGTAGGGGCGGCCAGCCTGTTGCAGGTCGTACTGGCCTTGATGCTGGTGCTGGGGTTGATTGTTGGCATGGCCTGGCTGATGCGGCGCATGGGTGGTCTTACCCAGGTGGGTGGCGGCGTGGTGCGCGTGCTGGGCGGCGTGCCAGTGGGACAGCGTGAGCGTGTGGTACTGATTCAGGTGGGCGGCAAGCAGTTGTTGCTCGGAGTGGCGCCCGGACGGGTGCAGACCCTGCATGTCCTGGACGAACCGATCAGTGTGAATGTCGTGGCAGGCGCTGGTGAGAGTTTTGCCGAGCGCTTGACCACCGCATTGAAAAAGAGTGGCCGCTCATGAGTTGGCAACGTGTAGTGTTCGTTCTGTTCATCGCGTTGTTGCCGCTGGGTGCCTGGGCACAGACCGGCCTGGAGGCAGTGACGGTTACCACCAACCCCAATGGCGGTCAGACCTACAGCCTGAGCATTCAGGTACTGTTGTTGATGACCGCGCTGACCTTCCTGCCGGCGGCAGTGATGATGATGACGGCCTTTACCCGCATCATCATCGTGCTGGCGATCCTGCGCCAGGCGGTGGGCCTGATGCAGGCGCCCTCCGGTCAGGTGCTTATCGGTCTGGCACTGTTCCTCACATTTTTCATCATGGCGCCGGTATTTGATCGCATCCATAGCGAGGCATTCCAGCCGTATATGGATAACAAGATCAATTTCCAGGAAGGCCTGCAGAAGGCCAGCGTGCCCTTGCGCGGCTTCATGCTGGCACAGACGCGGGAAAGCGATATCCAGTTGTTCGGCCGCCTGTCGGGCAGTGAGGGGTATGCCTCGCCTGATGATGTGCCGCTGTCGGTGGTCGTGCCAGCCTTCGTCACCAGTGAACTGAAAACGGCCTTCCAGATCGGTTTCCTGCTGTTCATACCTTTCCTGATCATCGATTTGGTGGTGGCCAGCGTGCTGATGTCCATGGGTATGATGATGTTGTCGCCGATGATCATCTCGCTGCCATTCAAGCTGATGCTGTTCGTGTTGGTTGACGGCTGGGCCATGGTGGTCGGTACGCTGGCGGCCAGTTTCTACGTCTGACGGTGACTGCGCATGAGTCCCGAATCGGTACTGACGGTTTTTCAGCAGGCACTGGAAGTGATGACGGTGCTGATCCTGGTGCTGCTGATTCCGGCGCTGGTGGTGGGTCTGCTGGTGGCCATGTTTCAGGCCGCAACGCAAATCAATGAAATGACCCTGAGTTTCATCCCCAAGATTCTGGTCACTCTGGCGGTGTTGATGATCGCCGGGCCGTGGATGTTGCAGCTGCTTATCGACTATACGCGGCGGCTGGTCGACAGCATCCCATCACTGCTGGGCTAGCCGCTAGCCATGCATCTGAGCGGCGCCGAAATCGCAGCATGGATCGGCAGCTATCTGTGGCCGCTGTTCCGTATCGGCGCCATGATTGTGGCCATGCCGATCTTCGGCTCCATTCTGATCCCGGTGCGGGTGCGCCTGATGCTTGCGTTGGCGGTGACCTCCATCGTGGCGCCAGTGCTGCCGGCCAGCCCGACGGTGGATCCGCTCAGCCTGGAGGCGGTATTTATCGCACTGCAACAAATCATCATCGGTGTTGCCATGGGGTTTTCCATGCAACTGGTATTTAACGCCGTCACCACCGGCGGGCAGATCATTGCCATGCAGATGGGGCTTGGCTTTGCGTCGATGGTGGACCCGCAGAACGGCATGCAGGTGCCGGTGCTGTCGCAGCTCTATCTGCTGCTGGTGACGCTGTTGTTTCTCGGCTTCAACGGCCATTTGATAATGATCGAACTGGTGGCAGAGAGCTTCATCGCTTTGCCGGTGGCGGCGGATGGCCTGACGCGCAACGGTTTCTGGTTGCTGGCAGGCTGGGGCAGCCAGATGTTTGCCGGCGCGCTGTGGCTGGCGCTGCCGGCGGTGGCCTCGCTGCTGGTGGTGAACATCGCTTTTGGCGTGATGGCGCGCGCCGCGCCGCAGCTGAATATTTTTGCCATCGGTTTTCCGGTTGCCCTGATGATGGGCTTTGTGGTGATTCTGTTCACCCTGCCTGCCGTGGTTCCACAGTTCGAGTCGTTGGTTAGCGACGGTTTCGGACTTATCGTACGTTTGCTGTCCCGGGAGTAATCCATGGCAGAGAGCGACGGCCAGGAACGTACAGAGCAGGCAACGCCCAAACGCCAACAGGAGGCGCGCGAAAAGGGCCAGGTGCCGCGCTCGCGTGAATTGGGCACGGTGGCGGCGTTGATGGCCGCCGCCACGGCCTTGATTTTCATGGGCGAATCTCTCACCCGCGCCATGGCTGCGCAGATGCAGCGTGGTCTGAACCTGAGCAGGGAGCAGGTGTTCGATACGACGGCATTGCCGGCGCGATTTGTGGATGCGGTGATTGCGGCCCTGTGGACCTTCATGCCGTTTTTTGTATTGATGTTGGTGGTGGCCATCGCGGCGTCGGCCGTGCTCGGTGGCTGGGCGTTTACCGCCATCAGCTTCAAATGGGAAAAACTCGATCCCATCAAGGGTATGGGGCGGGTATTTGCCTGGCGTGGCCTGGTGGAGATGCTCAAGGGGATGGCCAAGTTCCTGCTAGTGGCAATGACCGCGCTGCTGATCCTCAAACTGATGGGGGAGCAGTTCCTCGGCCTCGGGCGTGAATCCTTGCCGCAGGGACTGGCCCATGTGGGCAACCTGCTGTCGTGGATCTTTCTGCTGTTGAGTGCGACCCTGCTGATCGTGGCTTTTATCGACGTGCCGTTCCAGTTGTGGGATCACCAGCGCCAGTTGCGCATGACCAAGCAGGAAGTGCGTGACGAGTACAAGCAGACCGAGGGCAGCCCGGAAGTGAAGGGCCGGATCCGTCGCATGCAGATGGAGATCGCGCAGCGGCGCATGATGGCGGAAGTGCCCAAGGCGGATGTGGTTGTGACCAACCCGACCCATTACGCGGTGGCGCTGCGCTACGACCAGGCGCGCGGCGATGCGCCGGTGGTAGTGGCCAAGGGCAGCGACCTGATCGCGCTGAAGATCCGTACCGTGGCGCAGGAAAACGATGTGCCGGTACTGGAGGCGCCGCCATTGGCGCGCGCGCTGTACCACAGTACAGAGCTGGAGCAGCCGATCCCGGTCGGCCTGTATCGTGCGGTGGCCATGGTGCTGGCCTATGTCTATCACCTGCGCCAAGGCCCGCTGTACAGCCGTGAGGGCGTGGTGACCATGCCCGACTTGCCGATCCCGGATGATCTGCGGCGCGATGAATGACGAGCAAGGTTTCTGACTAGGTACTGACAATGGCTCAATTTGGCGGAGTTCTACACACCACACGCATGTTGCTGGCCTCCGGCCTCGGCGCGCCGATCATCGTGCTCATTCTGCTGTCGATGGTGGTGCTGCCGCTACCGCCGTTCCTGCTCGATATCTTCTTCACCTTCAATATCGCGCTGTCGCTGATCATCCTGCTGGTGACGGTGTACGCATTGCGCCCGCTGGACTTTGCGGTGTTTCCCACCGTGCTGCTCATCGCTACGCTGTTGCGCCTGGCGCTCAATGTGGCCTCCACCCGCGTGGTGCTGCTGGAGGGCCACACCGGTACCGGCGCCGCCGGCCAGGTGATCCAGTCCTTCGGTGAATTCGTGGTGGGCGGTAATTACGCGGTAGGTCTGGTGGTGTTCGTGATCCTGGTGATCATCAACTTTGCCGTGGTCACCAAGGGCGCCGGCCGTATATCGGAAGTAAGCGCCCGTTTTACCCTGGATGCCATGCCCGGCAAGCAGATGGCCATCGACGCTGACCTCAATGCCGGTCTGATCGATGCCGACACGGCGCGCACCCGCCGCGAGGAGATTGCACGCGAGGCGGATTTCTACGGCTCCATGGACGGTGCCAGCAAGTTCGTGCGCGGCGATGCCGTGGCCGGCATCCTGATTACCATCATCAACATCATCGGCGGCCTCACCATTGGCGTCGCCCAGCACGGTATGCCCTTTGGTGACGCGGCACAGGTGTATGCCTTGCTGACCATTGGTGACGGCCTGGTGGCACAGATTCCTTCGCTGGTGTTGTCCACCGCCGCCGGCATCATCATTACCCGCGTCTCTGCCTCGCGTGATATGGGCGAGATGGTGGTAGCCCAGGTGTTCTCCAATCCGCGCGTGCTGGCGGTGACCGCCAGTGTGCTGCTGTTGCTGGGTCTGATCCCCGGCATGCCCAATCTGCCGTTCCTGTTGCTGGCTTCGATCATAGGCGGTGGTGCGTGGTGGCTGTTCCGTAAGCAGAAGGCCGAGGCCATCGCCAGGGCTGCGCCGCCACCGGCTGCCGCGCCGGCCGCCGAACCGAGCACGGAGCTGAAGGAACTGACCTGGGATGACGTGCCCCTGGTGGATCCCATCGGTCTGGAGGTGGGCTATCGCCTGATCCCGCTGGTGGACAAGACCCAGGGCGGGCAGTTGATGGCGCGCATCAAGGGCGTACGCAAGAAACTGTCGCAGGAGCTGGGTTTTCTGGTGCCGGCGGTACATATCCGCGACAACCTGGACCTGTCCCCTACGGCCTACCGTGTCACCCTGCTGGGTGTGACGGTGGGGGAGGCGGAGATCTATCCCGATCGCGAGATGGCCATCAACCCCGGCCAGGTCTATGGCCAGCTCACCGGCATCAAGACCACCGACCCGGCCTTCGGTCTGGAGGCCGTGTGGATCGAGCCGGGCCGGCGCGAGGAGGCACAGGGCCTGGGTTACACGGTGGTTGATCCCAACACGGTGGTGGCCACCCACCTGAGCCAACTGTTGCAAAGTCATGCCCACGAGCTGCTGGGCCACGAAGAAGTGCAGCACCTGCTGGGCCAGTTGGGTAAGGGCGCGCCGAAGCTGGTGGAAGATCTGGTGCCCAAGCAGTTGCCCATGTCGGTGGTGGTGAAGGTGCTGCAGAACCTGCTGGCCGAGGGCATACCCATCCGCGATATGCGCAGCATCGCCGAAACGCTGGCCGAGAACGCTCCCCGCACCCAGGATGCCGGGATTTTGACGAGCGCGGTACGTGTGGCCCTCGGCAGGATGATAGTCCAGAAAATCAATGGGTTGGCGAGCGAGTTGCCGGTGATTACGCTGGCGCCAGAGTTGGAACAGATATTGCTAAAGAGTATTCGAGCGTCAGATGAAGGGGGCGCGGGCATCGAGCCGGGGCTGGCGGAACGTATCCACCGCGGCCTGGCCCAGAGCAGCCAGAAGCAGGAAATGGCCGGGCAGCCGGCGGTCCTGCTGGTTTCAGCCCCCTTGCGCGATCTGCTGGCGCGGTTTGTACGGCACACGATACCGGGCATGCATGTCCTCGCCTATAACGAGGTACCGGACAGCAAGCAGTTGCGGATCGTGGCGACGGTGGGTAATCAGGCAGGCTAGCCGCGAGCGGTCGGCCTGTACGAGGGTCGATGGGATGAAAATCAAACGCTACTTTGCCGCCGACATGCGCCAGGCCATCCGCCTGGTGCGCGAGGAACAGGGACCGGACGCGGTCATACTCTCCAACCGCAAGGTCAACGGCGGGGTCGAGATTGTGGCGGCGGTGGATTACGACGAGGCGCTGGTGCGCAAGATGGCGGGGGAAGAGTCTCGCCCGGCTGCGGCGCCGCAGCCTCGACCCAGCGTGGAACCTGCCGCAATGCCTCCCAATGCACCGTTTGCCCATGCGGTGGCTGAGGCCCTGCAACGCAAGGCGCCGGCCATGCCCATGGCGGAGCCCGTCCCGGCTAAGCCGTCCGCGGCCGCGGTGCACAAGATTGAGTGGAGCCAGGACCCGGCCCTGCTCGGCATGCGGGAGGAGATCAAGACGCTGCGCGGCATGCTGGAGAGCCAGCTCACCGGTATGGCCTGGCGCGATCAGGCCATGCGCCATCCGGCCCGCGCCAAGCTGATGCAGCGGTTGCTGCAACTGGGGTTGGCGCCGGCACTGTGTCGCCAATTGGCCGACCAGGTGTCCTACGCGCAGGATCACGAACATCACTGGCGCCACGCCCTGGGCCTGCTGGCGCGTCAGGTGCAGGTCACCGAGGACGATATCCTGACCCGCGGCGGCGTGGTGGCCCTGGTTGGGCCTACCGGCGTGGGCAAGACCACTACCGTCGCCAAGCTGGCCGCCCGTTTCATCCTGCGCCATGGTCCCAACCGCGTGGCCCTGGTGACCACCGACAGTTTCCGTATCGGCGCCCATCAGCAGTTGCGTACCTACGGCCGCCTGCTCGGCGTGCCGGTGCATGAAGCCAACGACGCCGCCGAATTGCGCACCCTGCTCGATACCCTGCGTGACAAGCAGCTGGTGCTCATCGATACCGCCGGTGTTAGCCAGCGTGACATGCGCCTGACCGAGCAACTGGGCCTGCTGCGTCAGGGGGCGCCGCGGGTGAAGAACTATCTGGTATTGTCGGCCACGGCCCAGCGCGCGGCGCTGGACGAAACCGTGCGCACCTTCCGTCATATGGACCTGGCCGGTTGCGTCATCACCAAGCTGGACGAGGCGGCCAGCCTGGGCGAGGTGCTGTCGGCGGTGGTGCAGCAGAAGCTGCCGGTGGCCTATGTCAGCGACGGTCAGCGGGTGCCTGAGGACCTGCACCAGGCGCGGGCCAACAAGCTGGTCAGCGGCAGTGTGGCATTGATGCAGAACCACAACAGTGAAGTGCCGGGGGAAGAAATCCTGGCCGAGGCCTTCGGCCGCAGGGTGAGCTAACGCGATGGCAGACAATGCAAACGATCAGGCGGCTGGCCTGCGCCGTATGAACAAGCCCAAACCGGTGCGCGTGCTGGCGGTGGCCAGCGGCAAGGGCGGTGTGGGCAAGACCAACGTCTCGGTCAACCTGGCCGTGGCGCTGGCGCATATGGGGCGCAAGGTGCTGGTGTTCGACGCCGACCTCGGTCTGGCCAATGTGGACGTGATGCTGGGTCTGCAACCCACGTACAACCTGTCCCACGTACTGTCCGGCGAACGCAGTCTGGAGGAAATCCTGGTCGAGGGTCCGGCCGGTGTGCGCATCATCCCGGCCTCGTCCGGTATCCAGCGCATGGCCGAGCTTACCCCGGCGGAACATGCGGGAATGATCCGCGCCTTCAGCGAATTGTCTTCGGATGTGGACGTGCTGCTGGTGGATACCGCAGCCGGCATCTCCGACAGCGTGGTCAGCTTCAGCAAGGCGGCGCAGGAGGTGATCGTGGTGGTGTGTGATGAGCCTGCCTCCATCACCGACGCCTATGCCCTGATCAAGCTGCTCAACAAGGAACATAACGTGCGCCGCTTCCGGGTGTTGGCCAACATGGCCCACAGCCCGCAGGAGGGACGCGAATTGTTTGCCAAGATCGTCAAGGTGACCGATCGTTTCCTGGAGGACGTGGTGCTCGATTTCATGGGCAGCGTCCCCTACGACGAATATCTGCGCAAGGCGGTGCAGAAGCAGCGCCCGGTGGTGGAGGCCTACCCGCGCAGCAAGGCGGCGCAGGCCTTTACCGGTCTGGCGAAGAAGGCGGACAGCTGGCCGATGCCGACTGCCGCCGGCGGTTACCTGGAGTTCTTCGTCGAGCGTCTGGTGCGCAGCGACACCGCAGACTGGGGGATGTGGCCATGAACCGGAGGAAGCAGCCATGAACGGCCTGGCGGCTTATGCCATCGAACGCGAAACCACCTGGTCCGATGACCTGGTGGAGCAGTATGCGCCGCTGGTCAAGCGCATCGCCTACCACCTGCTGGGGCGGCTACCGGAGCATATCCAGGTCGACGACCTGATCCAGGCGGGCATGATCGGCCTGCTGGAGGCCGCGCGCAACTACCGCACTGGCCAGGGCGCCAGCTTTGAGACCTATGCCGGCATCCGCATCCGGGGCGCCATGCTGGATGAGGTGCGGCGCACTGACTGGACACCGCGCTCGGTTCATCGCAAGGCGCGCGAAATGGGGGAGGTGATGCGTGCCATCGAGCACCGCGAGGGGCGCGAAGCCACCGAACAGGAGGTTATCGCCGCCCTCGGCATCGACAGCGAGGAATATCATCAGATACTTCTGGACTCCAGCAGCCACCGCCTGCTCAGCCTGGATGACATGGCCACCGGCCATGACGAATCGATCCTGGAGCGACTGGCCGACGAGGGGCCGGGCGTCGAGGATGGGTTGCAGGCAAGAGAGTTGCAAAGCCGTCTGGCCACCGCCATAGACGAGCTACCGGAGCGGGAACGGCTGGTGATGTCCCTGTATTACGATGAGGAGCTGAATCTCAAGGAGATCGGCGCCGTGCTGGGGGTGAGCGAGTCCCGGGTCTGCCAGATCCACAGTCGTGCCCTGCTGCGTCTGCGTACTGCCCTGGCCGAGGGTGGGCGCAATTTATGAATTGTTCGGGTTAAGATAGGCAAAATACTAATTAGCCGGGCGGATTCCGGTCGAACGGCCGGAAGTACAGGTCAGGAGGTTGTCTTGAACAAAAACATAAAGATTCTCATTGTGGATGACTTCTCCACGATGCGGCGCATCATCAAGAATCTGCTACGCGACCTTGGCTTTACCAATACGGCGGAAGCCGATGATGGTCTGACGGCCCTGCCCATGCTGCAATCGGGCAATTTTGAACTTCTGGTGACTGATTGGAACATGCCCGGCATGCAAGGCATCGACCTGCTCAGGGCGGTGCGGGCTGATCCCAAGCTGGCTACCCTGCCGGTGCTGATGGTCACGGCCGAACAGAAAAAGGAACAGATCATCGAAGCGGCCAAGGCTGGCGTGAACGGCTATATCGTCAAGCCGTTTACGGCACAGACCCTCAAGGAGAAACTGGAGAAGATCTTCGAGCGCATCGAAGCCAGCCAGTAAACCCTTGGCCGCCCGGCGGCGTCAGCAGTAGAGGATGACCCAGATAATGAATAATGAAACCGGCCCCCTGAGCGCAGAATACATCGATCGGGTGCGTACCCTGGCCCAGACCATCGACGCAGGCGATACTGCGGAAGCGACGCGGCTGCTCGACGAACTCACCACTCTGCGCGAGAAGACTCTGTTTCAGGAGCTGGGCCGTCTGACCCGTGAGTTCCACGAAGCCTTGCAGAGCTTCCGTCTTGATTCCCGTATTGCCTCCCTGGCGGCACAGGATTTTCCTGATGCGCGTGAACGCCTCAATTACGTGGTCAGCATGACCGCGCAGTCCGCCAATCGCACCATGACAGCCGTGGAAGAATCGATGCCCATTTGCGAATCAATGGAAGAACGGGCTACCGCGCTGAAGCAGGAGTGGGGCCGTTTTACCCAGCGCAAGATGAGTCCGGATGAATTTCGCGATCTGAGCCGCCGTCTGGGCGAGTTTCTCGATGGCGTCAACACGGATGCCCCACGCCTGCGCGCCAATCTGCAGGAAGTGCTGATGGCGCAGGATTTCCAGGACCTGACCGGACAGATCATCCACCGCGTGGTGCAACTGGTGGACGAGGTAGAAAGTAATTTGGTGGAGCTGATCCGTATCTCTGGTCAGGGCATGGTGGCTGAACGTCAGGAGGACAAGAAAGAGGACCGTATCGCCGCCAGTGGCCCACCGGTGCCGGGCGTGGATACCGGCACGGTCACCGGCCAGGACGAAGTGGACGATCTGTTGTCCAGCCTAGGCTTTTAACGGAGCACGCAGATGGCACTGAACGCGGATGATGAGATCCTGCAGGACTTCATGGTCGAAGCCGGCGAGATCCTGGAGCAGCTCAACGAGCAACTGGTGGAGCTGGAGCGCAGCCCGGACGATCACGACCTGCTCAATGCCGTGTTTCGCGGCTTTCACACCATCAAGGGGGGCGCAGGGTTCCTCGGTCTGAACAACATGGTGGATGTCTGCCACCGTTCGGAGGATGTGTTCAACCTGTTGCGCAATGGTCAGAAGCAGGTGACGCCGCAGCTGATGGACACCGTGCTGCCGGTGCTCGACGTACTCAATGCCCAGTTCGACCAACTGCGCTCTGCAGTGGAGCCCGATCCTGCCCCGGCAGAACTGTTGCGGGGATTGGAGGCGCTGGCCCATGGTGAGGAGCCGCCCGCGGCGGCTGCGGCTCCCGCGCCCGCACCCGTGGCGCCACCGGTTCCGGTAGTGGCTGCCCCCACTCCCGCGCCTGCCTCCGCCCCGGCAGCGGCAGTGGCCGCACCGACCCCGGTGGCTTCCATGGTGGAAGGGGAGATGGGCGACATTACCGATGAGGAGTTCGAGGCCCTGCTCGACGCCCTGGAAAACCCGGCCGCTGCGCCGTCTGTGGCAGCCGCAGAGACGGCGGCAGCCCCTTCCAGCGACGATATTACCGAGGAGGAGTTCGAGGCCCTGCTGGACCAATTGCACGGCAAGGGCAAGTTCCAAGTTCCTGCGGTCGAGGCACCGGCCGCCGCAGCCCCTGCCGCAGCCAGCGACGAAATCACCGAAGAAGAGTTCGAAAACCTGCTGGATGAACTGCATGGCAAGGGCAAGTTCAAGGCCCCGGCCCCGGCGGCGGCACCTGCGGCCGCGGCGCCGGCGCCCGCGACCTCAATGCCGTCCCCGGCCGCTGCAGCACCGGCCCGCGCCGCTCCCGCTGCCCCGGCGGCAGCTGAACCGGCAGGCGACAAGGCCGCCGCGGCGCAGGCGGAAACCACCGTGCGTGTGGATACCAAGCGCCTGGACGACATCATGAATATGGTCGGTGAGCTGGTGCTGGTGCGCAATCGCATTGCCACCCTGGCCCATGTCAGCGACATCAACCAGGCGCGCGAGGAGATGATCAAGGCAGTGGCCAATCTCGATGTGGTCACCGGTGATCTGCAGACCTCGGTGATGAAGACGCGCATGCAGCCAATCAAGAAGGTGTTCGGTCGTTTCCCGCGCGTGGTGCGCGACCTGGCGCGTAACCTGAAAAAAGAAGTCAATCTGGTGATGCAGGGCGAGGAGACCGACCTGGACAAGAACCTGGTCGAGGCCCTGGCCGATCCCATGGTGCATCTGGTGCGCAACGCGGTGGATCACGGCATCGAGATGCCGGAGGTGCGCGAGAAGGCCGGTAAGCCACGTGTCGGTACCCTGCTGCTCGCCGCCGAGCAGGAGGGCGATCACATCCTGCTGATCATCGATGATGACGGTGCCGGCATGGACCCGGAGGTGTTGCGCCGCAAGGCAGTGGAGAAGGGCATGATGGACGCCGATGCCGCGGCCCGTCTCGATGACAAGGAGGCCTTCAATCTGATCTTCGCCGCCGGCTTCTCGACCAAGACGGAGATCTCCGATGTCTCCGGCCGCGGTGTGGGCATGGATGTGGTGAAGACGCGTATCGCCCAGCTCAACGGTAGCGTCGATATCCATTCCGAGAAGGGCAAGGGCACGCGCCTGTCCATCAAGGTGCCGCTGACCCTGGCCATCATGCCGACGCTGATGATCAAGCTGCGCGAGCAGACTTTTGCCCTGCCGCTGGTAAGTGTCAATGAAATCTTCCATTTGGACCTTACCAAGACCAACGTGGTCGATGGCCAGTTGGTGGTGATGGTGCGCGGCAAGGCTCTGCCACTGTATTACCTGACACGCTGGATGGTGGCAGGCTGCCGTGGTGTGCCCTTGCCGGAAACGGGTCATGTGGTTGTGGTGCATATCGGCACTCAGCTGGTGGGCTTTGTGGTGGACTATCTCATCGGCCAGGAAGAGGTGGTGATCAAGCCCTTGGGCAGCATGCTGCACGGTACGCCCGGCCTGGCCGGCGCCACCATCACCGGCGATGGAAAGATTGCCCTTATTTTGGACGTGCCTGGTTTGATGAAGGCCTATGGTCGGCGCCAGGCGTGATTGTGATCGCGATGAGTTGAGGAGAGTTGTGGATGCCCGTACGGGTCTTGATAGTCGATGATTCCGGGTTCTTCCGTCGCCGCCTGACGGAAATGCTGAACGCCGACCCGCGTCTGGAGGTGGTGGGGACCGCGAATGACGGTGCCCAGGCCGTGGAGCAGACCGCCAAATTGCGCCCCGATGTGATCACCATGGACATCGAAATGCCGGTGATGGACGGCATCGCCGCCACGCGCCGCATCATGACAGCGACGCCGACGCCGATCCTGATGTTCTCCTCGCTCACCACCGACGGTGCCAAGGCGACGCTGGATGCCCTCGATGCCGGGGCGGTGGATTACCTGCCGAAAAAATTCGAAGACATCTCGCGCGATCAGGAGGAGGCCAAGCGCCTGCTGTGTGAGCGCGTGTATTCCATCGGCAGCAATAAGCGGGCGGCGCGTCCCACGCGTCCCGTGACCACCACGCCCGGTACTGCGGCAGCACGTCCGGCGACGGCTCCTGTCGCGGCGGCACGCCCGCTCCCCACTGCCATGCCGGCAGCGCGGCGCGGCCAATATCGCTTGGTGGCCATCGGTACCTCTACCGGCGGGCCGGTGGCGCTGCAACAGGTGCTGACCAAGCTGCCGGGCAATTTCCCCTTGCCGCTGGTGCTGATCCAGCACATGCCCGGCAGCTTTACGCCGGCCTTCGCCCAGCGCCTCAATCAACAGTGCGCTATCGAGGTGCGCGAGGCGCAGGACGGCGATGAACTCAAACCCGGTCTGGCGTTACTGGCGCCGGGCGGCAAGCAGATGGTGCTGGAGCAGCGCGCCGGACGCACCCTGGTGCGTATCACCGAGAGTGACCCGGGACAGAACTACAAACCGTCGGTGGACGTCACCTTTAGCTCGGTGGCGCGCATCTTCCCCGGCCAGGTGCTGGCGGTGGTGCTCACCGGCATGGGGGCCGACGGCCGCGAAGGGGCGCGCCTGCTCAAGCAGGGCGGTTCCAACGTGTGGGCACAGGACGAGGCCAGTTGCGTGGTGTACGGCATGCCGGCCGCGGTAGTGGATGCGGGACTGGCCGACGCTGTGCTGCCGCTGTCCGAAATCGGGACGGCGTTAAGCCAGAGAGTGTGACATGGATATCCTCACCCTAGTCGGTCTGATTTTCGGTGTCGGTGCGCTGCTGCTGGGCCAGTACATGGAAGGTGGCCAGGCCAGCGCACTGCTCAACGGGCCGGCGGCGGTGATCGTCTTGGGTGGCAGCATGGGGGCCATCATGTTGCAAGCTCCCATGCCCACCTTCATGCGTTCGATACGTATCCTGGGCTGGATCTTCCGCCCACCCACGTTGGCGGCTGACGAGGCCATCGAAAAACTGATCGCCTGGAGCAATATCGCGCGCAAGGAAGGCCTGCTCGGCCTGGAGGCAATCTCCGAGACCGAGCCCGATGCCTTTGCACGCAAGGGCTTGCAACTGCTGGTGGACGGCTCCGAGCCGGAGGTAATGCGCGGCATACTCGAGGTTGAAGTGGATGCCAAGGAGCACCACGACATACAGGCAGCCAACATCTACGCCAGTATGGGCGGCTACACCCCAACCATTGGCATCATCGGTGCGGTGATGGGGCTGATTCAGGTGATGAACAATCTGGCTGATCCGAGCCAGCTCGGTCATGGCATCGCGGTGGCCTTCGTCGCCACCATCTACGGTGTGGGCGCTGCTAACCTGTTGCTGATACCCATTGCCAACAAGCTGAAGAGCATCATTCACGGCCAGACCCAGTTCCGTCTGATGATCATCGAAGGCATCGTCTCCATCGCCGAGGGCGAGAATCCGCGCAACATCCAGACCAAGCTGCAGGGCTATCTGCATTAGGAGCGGGCATGGCGCGCAGAAAACGCCCGGAAGAGCACGAAAACCTGGAGCGCTGGCTGATCTCCTATGCGGATTTCATCACCCTGCTGTTTGCCTTTTTTGTGGTGATGTACTCCATTTCGTCCATCAACGAGGGCAAGTACCGCGTGCTGTCCGATACCATGGTGGCCGCCTTCAATACGCCACCCAAGACCTTGCAGCCGATCCAGGTGGGCGAGGAGGGTGTCAGCGGCGACCCCTCGCCCATCAAACCGGAAAAGGCATCTGCCGCGGTATCGCCCGGCGTCATCGAGCAACTGGCGCAAATGGCACAGTCCAACGAGCTGGGCCAGATTGCCACCGATTTCGAGCGAGCCATGGCGCCGTTGATCCAAAAGGATCTGATCAACGTTTCGCGCAACGAACTGTGGGTCGAGATCGAAATCAACACCAGTATCCTGTTCGACAGCGGCAGCGCACGTCTGGAAGATGACGCCATGCCAGTGCTGGGTCAGCTGGCAGATATCCTCAAAAAATACCCCAACTACATCCAAGTGGAAGGTTTCACCGACAACGTGCCCATCGCCACCGCCGGCTTCCCCTCCAATTGGGAGCTATCGGCACATCGTGCCGCCAGTGTGGTGCATCTGTTCATGGACAAGGGGGTGCAGCCCGATCGCATGGCCGCCATCGGTTACGGCGAGTACCGCCCCATCGCCGAGAATGCGACACCGGAAGGCCGGCGCAAGAATCGTCGTGTGGTGCTGGTGATACTGGCTGATGAAAAGGCGCGCCGCGCCCTCGACATCCAACGTAACCGACCGGCAGGTGACTCATGAAAGTTTGGTCAGTTGCCAATCAGAAAGGCGGCGTGGGCAAGACAACCACCGCGGTGACGCTGGCCGGATTGTTGGCATCACGCGGTCACAATACTCTGATGGTCGACCTCGACCCGCACGGTTCGCTCACCAGCTATTTTGGGTACGACCCAGACAGTATCGAGCATAGCGTCTACTCGCTGTTTCAGGAGGACAGCCACCAGCCGGTGGCTGATATCGTGCGCGACACGCGCTTTGAGCGCCTGTCATTGTTGCCTGCCTCCACGGCGCTGGCCACGCTCGATCGCCAGCTCGGCGCCAAGGAAGGTATGGGCCTGGTCATCGGTCGTGCCTTGGTACAATTGGCCAACCGCTTTGATTACGTGTTGATCGATTGCCCGCCGGTGCTCGGCGTATTGATGATCAATGCGCTCGCAGCCAGCAGTCACCTGCTGGTGCCGGTGCAGACTGAGTTTCTCGCCCTCAAGGGACTGGAGCGTATGATGCGCACCTTGATGATGGTGACCAAGGCGCGCAAGCGGCCGCTCAACTACATCATCGTGCCCACCATGTTCGATCGGCGCACACGCGCCTCGCTGGAGACTTTGCAGAACCTGCGCAACAACTACGCCGATGTGTTGTGGCGATCGGTTATTCCGGTGGACACCCAGTTTCGTGAGGCCAGCCGCGAAGGCATGCCGCTGTCCTATCTCAATCCCCATGCGCGTGGGGTCATTGCCTATACGGCATTGCTGGGCACCTTGCTGGGCAACAACCTGCAGGCGCCGGGCGGACTGTGAATATGGAACAGGACAAGTTGCAGGCATTGGTGGCAGAGAAGGATGCGCTCAGCGTCTATTTCGAGGCGTTGCTGCGCGAAGCACCACCGGAGCTGGATCTGGAAACGGTCGTCACGGAGGCACCGAGCCCCGTCGTCACGCTGCAGCGCAGCGAGGGACCGCCGGCCTGGGGAGAGGCTACCTTCCAGGCCCTGTTGTTCAAGGTCGGCGGTCTCAGCCTGGCCGTGCCGCTGGTAGAGTTGTCCGGGGTGCAGGAATGGCAGGACGGCAAGGTCACGCCACTGCCGGGACACCTGCCCTGGTATCTGGGCCTGATGCAATATCGCGAGCGCAACGTCCCGGTGGTCGACACGGCACAACTGGTGATGCCACAGGATCGGCTGGCCGGCTTGTTGCCGTGGCAGGAGCGCCTGCGCCATGTGGTGTTCATTGCCGACGGCAATTGGGGGCTGGCCTGCGACGAACTGGCGCAGGTGGTGACATTACGGCCCGATGAGGTGCGTTGGCGCACCAGTCGTACCAAGCGCCGCTGGCTGGCCGGCACTGTGATCGAACATATGTGTGCCTTGCTGGACCCGCCGGTGTTTGCCGACGTGCTGGCCAGCGGGATGGAAGATACACCGGATGCCGCAACGCGGGATGAGGGGGAACAAGATGAGTAAGAAGGTGCAGAGCGGTAACGACCCGATCACGGAATGGGTGACCTTCCGCCTCGACGCGGAGAAATACGGTATCGACGTGATGCGGGTGCGGGAGGTGTTGCGCAACACTGAAATCGCCCCGGTGCCGGGTGCCCCTGGGTTTGTACTCGGTATCATCAATCTGCGCGGCAATGTGGTCACGGTGATCGACACGCGCAAGCGTTTTGGCTTGATGCCGAAGGCCATCGATGAGGCCAGCCGCATCGTCATCCTCGAGGCTGGCGATGAAGTGGTGGGCATGATGGTGGACAGCGTGGCCGAGGTGGTCGACCTGCGCGCATCCTCCATCGAAACGGCGCCCAACGTCGGCAATGACGAGAGCGCGAAATTCATTCAAGGGGTGAGCAACCTCGACGACGGTCTGCTGATACTGGTGGACCTGAACAAGCTGCTCAGCGCCGAGGGTGATGGCTGACGCTGGCCATGGCCGAGATCGGACCTGTTACGCCGCCATCGCCGGGGCCTTCGATCCGGCCACACCGCGTTCCGCCCGAGGAGCGCGATCGGCAGCGCAAGCCGCCGGCGGAGCAGGAGGAAGACACGCCACCGCAGGCCGACGATGAACCGCACGACGAGGCACCACCCGCTGACGACGACCAGGACGATGGCCCGCCGCATATCGATGTGTATGTCTGAAGGAAGGTCTGAATAAGTCCATCCTGGACTTCTCAGCCCACGCGAATCGAAAAACGTGATTTTCGATTCGCTTCATTTTCCAACGACATATCGTCGTTGGAAAATGGCGGCACATCCCTGTGCCGCGGAAGCTCTGAGTTTATTCAGAGCTTCCTGAACTGAAACTTTCACCCAGTGGCGTCTGAGGGCATTGCGCAATGGAGAATCTCTGGCAGGTGGCTGTGGTGGTGGTAGTGGCTGTGCTGGTCGTGGCCGGTCTCGTCGCACTGCGCCGTACCGCGGCGCGGCAGGATGCAGCGTTGAGCAGCCTGCAAAATGACCTGCGCGCCCTGTGCAATGCGGCGGTAGGCATGGGGGATCGGGTCAATCAAATGGAACGGCGTCTGCGCCAGGTGTCCGAACGGCAGGAGGCGCTGGGCTTGCGTCAGGAGCAGCTCAACCAGGAAGACCCCGAGGCGCGGGCCTATTCGCAGGCCATCAAGATGGCGCACAAGGGCGCCAATGTGGATGACCTCATCGACGTCTGCGGCCTGTCCCGTGGCGAGGCCGAGCTGGTGGCGATGATGCATCGACTCGGCAAAGAATAGGGCAGGGGCCGAGCGCTGCTTCGCCCGCACAGTGGGCTCCTACAATTTTCCCTGCGGCCCCCAGCCCGGCGGGAATTTCTCCGTCACCATATAGGCAAAGGCGATGACCTCCGCCACGGCCAGATACAGCTCCCGTGGTATCTCATCGTTTAGTTCCAACTGCGCCAACAGTCCCACCAGTTCCCGATCTTCATGCAATGGCACGCCGTGTTGCCGTGCCAGTTCTATGATCTCCTCGGCGACGGCACCGCGCCCCTTGGCGCTGATGCGCGGTGCGCGTTTGCCGTCATAGTGCAGGGCGACGGCATTCTTCGGCGGCGGGTGGCGTCGGGTCATACGCTGAGATTCACCAGGCCGCTGGGTACGGGGGCCTCTTCCGTTGCGGCACGACCGACGGTGCTGCGCAAATGTTCCACTTCCAGGCCGGCGGTGTGCAGTTGGCCGCGCAATTCCTCCAGCCGCAGCTGTAAGCGTTCGGCCGTTTGCGGCTGTTCAGCCCAGAAACTGACGCCGACCTTGCCGCCCAGCAGGGTGACGACGCTGTCGACGGCGCCATGCTGGGCGCTGTCGAAATGCAGGCGTACCGACCAGCCCGGCGCGCCACTGCCGTCCCGCTGGTTTCCCTCGCGCTGGATACGCAGGCGCAGAATATCCTGTTCGGTGCCGCTGCGCAGCGGCAGCTCCAGCAGCCACGCCGGGTCCGCACCGGTCTGCGCGCCCAAGGTGTGGAGTTGCTGTACCTTGACCCGCGCCAGGGCACCTTCGATTTGCTGTGACAACTCGCCCAGCATGGCGGCGGACAACATGAGGGCGGGCAGGTTGCCGCCGCGCGCTGTGGCGGCTGCCGGTGCCGCGGCCTGTTCCTTGACCGCATGGAGCAGGCGCAGCAGCCCGGCACGAAAATCCTCCTGCAGGGCGGTGGTATCGCCGCGGGCCAGCCGTGCCTCCAGAAACAGACCGGAGTTGAGCACCGCCTGGCGCAGACCTTCGGCAGTGCCGAGTCGTTGTGGTTCGGGCAGGCGGTTTAATAGTTCCAGCGCCAGGCTTTGCAGCTTGTCTGCGGTCGGTGTGGCCGCGGCGGGCGTTGCCGGTGAGGCAGTGGATGCAGGCTGCGGCCGCGAAGTGATCTCGCCAGCGCGTAAATCTGGCAAAGACACAGGCAGAGACGGAGCCGTAGTGGCGGGGGGCAACGGGGGCGGGGCAGCGGCGTTTGCCGTGGCCGTTGTGCCGCTGCCGGGTACCGACGGCAGCTGCATCAGACGGGCGATATGTTGCAAGACGGTCGCCAGCGGCAGTTGGTGCGGCAGGGCCGTGCGCCAGGCCTGTTGCAGTGCGGGTTGTTCGGCCGGCTTGTCCAGCAGGCGCAGTACGACCCGATCCGCCTCAAGCGCCACCTCCAGTTTTACCTGTTGGCCGACGGCAAGGGGGAGCGGGCTGCGCGCCTGAACCGGTTTGCCCTGACCCTCCAGTTGCAGCAGCAGGGTACCGTCGCGCTGCGCGTCGATTACCCGGGCGTCCAGTACCTGCCCCGCCTGCCATTGCGGGCTGGCCGCCGTCGTGCCGGTCAGGGCGAGGGTGAGCGTGGTTCCGGTGCCGGGATGGCCGATGTGCATGGGGATGTCAGCAGACCTGTGTCGGGTTACTATGATGCAGTATAAGTCATTGCCATGACGGCGGTTCACGACAACAACAAGGGTATGCTCGGGCCATGAAGGAAACGCAGAACTGGTATGTGCGGCGCGGCAAGGAGATCAAGGGGCCATTTCCGGCCGGATTGATTTCCCGCTATATCCTGCTCGAGCGCATCAGTGAGCGCGACGAGGTCAGCCATGACCGGCAGGAGTGGCTGCGTATTGTTGATGTCCCCGGCTTGGTCCCCGATGTGATCCACATTGCCCGCGCCAATCCCGGCGACGAGGAGGCGCAACAGCACCTGGCTGCCGCACGGCGCTGGGCGGACGAGCGCCGTGAGGTGAAGGGGACACCGCCGCAAGACGGCGAGCGGCGCAGCAACAGCGCCATGGTGTTCAGCCACCCGTCGCGCGATGCGGACAGTCGCCCCAGCTCTTTGATCAGCCGCCGTGATTACCTGGTGGTTGCGGTCATACTCGTGGTCCTGGTGGCGATCCCCTTCCTGGTGCCGTCCGGCCCCAAGCCCAGTGACCCGCAATGCGAGGCGCCCCCTGCCGCCGGCATCAACTGGAGCAACTGTCGCCTGGAAGGGCGCCAGTATCCCAATGCCGATCTCGCCGGCGCCACCCTGCGCAACGCCAACCTCACCGGTACCGTGTTGCGTGCCGCCAACCTGGCCGGCGCCGATGTCTCCTATGCCAACCTGACCCTTGCCAACCTGCGCGGCGCCAACCTGCGCCAGGCCAACCTCAAGGGCGCCACCCTGCGCAACACCGATTTGAGCCATGCCAATCTGGAGAACGCCGATCTGTCCTATGCCGATCTCAGTACGGTGGACCTCGGCAGCGTCGTGCTCAGCGGCGCCAGGCTCGACTACGCGGTGTGGGGCGGTGGCGTGGTGTGCATGCCGGGCTCGGTGGGGGAATGTGTGCCGGCGAAGGTGCAGTGATAGCAAAACTCACCAGGCCCAAGACCGATGGCGCCGTTGCGCGCGAGCGGTTGTTTCGGCGGCTTGATGAGGCTTTTACCCATACTCCCCTGGTTTGGATTTCGTCTCCGGGAGGGGCGGGGAAGACGGTGCTGGTGAGCAGTTATCTACGGGAAAGAGGGTTGAACTGCCTCTGGTTTCGGATGGATGCCCAGGACTGCGAACCGTCGAACTTCTTCCATTATCTCGGGCAGGCCGTTGCGGCAGCAGCTCCTCGCCATCGAAAGCCCATGCCCCTGTTGACCGCCGAATATCTACACAGCGAACCGATTTTTAGTCAGCGCTATTTTGAAGAGGTCGGTCGCCGCCTGAAAGAGTCTGTTGTTGTCGTGTTCGACAACTGCGAGGCAGTCCCCGATGATGCCTACCTCTGGTCGCTGCTCGCCCAGGGCGTCGGCTGTCTTCCCCCCGGAGTAAAACTGATCTTCACCAGCCGCCATGAGATTCCGGGGGCATTTGCATCACTGCAGATCAATGGCCGTCTTGGCGCAGTGGGTTGGGAGGAAATGAAGGTGTCGCCCGCCGAGGCCGAACTCATCGGTGCGCAGCATGGGCAGGTGATTGCCGAGGTGCGCCGTCTTCATGAGCGGTCTGACGGGTGGATGGCCGCCTTGGTGCTGATGTTGGAACAGCGCCGCCGCGGGGGTGATGACGTACTGGCGGACCACGACTCGCCACAGGCACTGTTCGACTTTTTCTCCCATGAGATATTCGTGCGCCTGCCGCAGGAAGTGCGCACGTTGTTGCTGAAAACCGCCTTCCTGCCGACTGTTTCGGTAGCGGCCGCGGAGCGGCTCAGTGGCGAGGTCCGGGCAGGCCGCATTCTTTCGGATCTCTGCCGCCACAACCTGTTCACAGAACGGCTTTCCGGGGGCGGAGCCGTCTATCGTTATCATCCCCTGTTCCGTAATTTTCTTGTGCAGCAGTGCCCGGCGGTTTTCTCTGCCGCCGAGATGAGAGACATCAAATATGTTAGCGCGACCGTGTTGTCGGAGTCTGGTGCGCTGGATGCCGCGGCCCCGTTACTGGTCGAAGTCGGCGCGTTTGTCTCTGCCCTCGAACTCCTGTTGGCGAATGCCTCCACCTTCATCAATCAGGGACGCAATCAGACACTGCTTGATCTGTTGGCCTCCCTTCCCGGGGAGCTGATCAACGGCTCTTCCTTTGCCAACTTCTGGCGCGGCATCGCGCTGCAGCCCTTCGACCCGGCTGCAGCGCGCGACCATTTTTCCAGGGCATTTGACCTCTTCAGGGAGGCCGGCGATCTGCCGGGCATGCTCCGCTGCTGGAGTGCCTTGGTGGAAACCGTCTTTCACGCGTGGGATAACTTTACCCAGATCGATCCCTGGATTGCGTGGCTAGACAACATCGCCCATGAGCCGCTGATCATTGCCGATCCGACACTCGATCTGCAGGTTTCCTCGACGATGACGGCTGCCCTCACCATGCGCGGCGGCGATCCGAGAAGCATGCGCGCCTGGGCTGGTCGCGCGATACGCGCGTTGGCTTCGGTGGAGGATGTCCCCCCGCGGCTGAGCGCACTGATCTATTGCACCAACTATCTGGCGTGGGTACAGCCCCTCGAGCTCGACACGACCGCCATAGATATCTCTCTGCGGGACGCGGAGCGGGCCGAGCTGCCGCCCATCTTGCGGCTGGCTACGCTCTATGTCCGGGCCGCCTTGGAGTTGCACCGGGCTCCCGACATGAGCGTCCTCCTGGAGGAGGTCCGTTCTGCCTTGGCATTGGCGGATCAAACGGGTGTCCACGTGTGGGATGAAATACTCTGCGGTCTGGGTGTGCATTGCGCCGTCCTGCTCCAGGAGCGCAGCGCCTCGGCTTTTTTCCTGGAACGAATGCGTCAATGTGTCTGCGCGGAAAGAAAGCAGGGGCTGGCCTTTTATTATTACGTTCGCGCCTGGGATCGCCTGGTGTTCGGGGCGACCGGCGAGGCAAGGGAAGATATCCGCCAGGCGCTCCATCTGTATGGGCAGACGGGTTATGAATTCCCGTCGAATGTTGCCTACTACGGCGCCGCGATAATCTGTGCGGAGCACGGCGAGCTCGACACGGCACTTGCCTATGCTGTGCAGGCCGATAGCACGGCCAAGAAATTCCAGGCATTTGCCATGCGCCACAGCACGTTGCTCACTCTCGCCTACGTGCATCATAAAAGAGGTGAGTGCATGGCGGCAGCGGAGGCGCTGCGCGAGGCGTTTCGTATCGGCAAGGCGGGAGGTTACTACCTCACGCTGTGGTGGTGGTATGCACCGATGATGTCTACCCTTGCCGACTTGGCGCTGCGTGAGGGGATTGAGTGTGATCATGTCATCGAGGTGGTGCGTCGCCTGAAACTCACCCCTGTCGATCCGGGTGCTGCCCCCGCGGCGTGGCCATGGCCGATCCGTATCGACACGCTGGGGCCGTTCGAGGTCAATCTTGACGGCCAGCCACTCGATAGCGGAAAGAAACCGGGTCAGAAACCGCTGGCCCTGCTCAAACTGCTCGCCGCGTCCGGTGCCGATGGTCTCTCCGTCAGCGTGGTGGCGGACTTGCTGTGGCCGGGGAGCGAGGGTGACAAGGCGCATCATGCGCTGGAAATGGCGCTGCACCGCGCACGGAAAATGGTGGGGAGCGATGAGGCGATCCTGATACGCAATGGCTGGATCAGACTAAATCCCTCCCTGTGCTGGGTCGATAGCCACGCCTTCACCGCAGGTGTTGAGGCCGGATTGCGCGCCATGCAGCAGGGGCGGCCGGAGGAGGGCCGCCGCGCCCTGGAGCGCGCACTGGACCTTTACCGCGGCCACCTCCTGGCCGGCGATCGGTACGTCAACCAGGTGGCCCCGACCCGGGAGCGGTTGTGGCGGCGTTATCTGGTAGCGCTCGAAAAGTTGCGCGTCCTGTATGAAAGTGCGGGTCAGATCGAAATGGCGCTTGATCGCTATCGTCACGCCTGCGAACTGGATGAGCTCGCCGAGGAGCCATGTCGCCAGTACATGCGCTATTGCCTGCAACTGGGCCGAAGGGACGAGGCACGCCGGGCCTACGCCCAGCTGGATCGGGCGATGCAGCAGACACTGGGGGTGGCGCCAGCAGAGGCCACCCGCGCGCTGTTCGACCCTGTTGCCTGAGGATGAACTGCCCACAGGATTGTGCTGTCTGGGTACAAACGCAGGCTCGCTCTGCGATGTGCCGGTGATCATCCGCCCCGTGATACCGGCTCCTAAAATGTTCCTCTTACCCCATCCGTGAGCCATCGGTGAGTCCCCCGCCTGTAAGGTGTTAGCAACCGCCCCTCGTACAGGGCGGATAGCCAAACCAAATCAGGGAACAGGGGGAAGTCATGGGCGCATTCATCAGGGTAGTGCGGCACGGGGCGGTATTCGCCGGGTTGGTAGTCACGCTTCTCGGCCTCGCCGCCTGCGGCGGGGGCGGGGGCGGGGGTGGCGATGGTGGCGTGACCCCGTCCGCCCCCGAGGTCACCCTCGGCTATGGCATCAAGCAGCTGCAGTTCTCCTGGGACGCGGTTGCCGGCGCCACCCATTACCAGCTGCTGGAAAATCCCGATGGCGCCTCCGGCTACAGCCAGGTGGGCAGCGATATCAGCGCCACCAGTGTCGATCACGCCATCGCCCTTTACCGGCGCGTGAACGCCAGCTACATCGTCAGCGCCTGCAACAGCGCCGGCTGCACCGACTCTGCGGCGATCTTCCTCGCCGCACAGCTGGTACCTGCCATCGGCTATGTGAAGGCGTCCAATGCCGGGGAGCAGGACCAATTCGGCGGCGCCGTCGCACTTTCCGCCGATGGCACCACCCTGGCGGTCGGGGCCTTCACCGAGGACAGCGCCGCCACCGACATCGACGGCGACGAGGCCGACGACTCGGCATCCGCCTCCGGCGCCGTCTATGTCTTTACCCGCAGCGCCGGCACCTGGTCGCAGCAGGCCTACGTCAAGGCCTCCAACACCGACGCAGGCGACTGGTTCGGCTACGCCCTGGCCCTCTCCGCCGACGGCGACACCCTGGCAGTCGGGGCCTACAACGAGGACAGCGCCGACATCGGCATCGACGGCGATGAGGCCGACAATTCAGCCCTCTCCGCCGGCGCGGTCTACGTCTTCACCCGCAGTGCGGGCACCTGGTCGCAGCAGGCCTACGTCAAGGCCTCCAATACCGGGGCGGACGACGCGTTCGGCTACGCCGTCGCCCTCTCCGCCGACGGCGATACCCTGGCAGTCGGGGCCTACAGCGAGGACAGCGCCGCCATCGGCGTCGATGGTGATCAGGCCAGCAACACGGCGTCCAACTCCGGCGCGGTCTATGTCTTCACCCGCAGTGCGGGCGCCTGGTCGCAGCAGGCCTACGTCAAGGCCTCCAACACTGGGGCGAACGACTGGTTCGGTTACGCCGTCGCCCTCTCCGCCGATGGCACTACCCTGGCGGTCGGGGCCCACAACGAGGACAGTGCCGCCACCGGCATTGACGGCATTCAGACCGACAACTCCAAACTCAGCTCCGGCGCGGTCTATGTCTTCACCCGCAGCGGGGTGAACTGGTCGCAGCAGGCCTACGTCAAGGCCTCCAATACCGGGGCGGACGACTGGTTCGGCCGCGCCCTGGCCCTCTCCGCCGACGGCAGCACCCTGGCAGTCGGGGCCCAATGGGAAGACAGCAACGCCACCGGCATCGGCGGCGAACAGTTCAACGAGTCGGCGTCCAACTCCGGCGCGGCCTATGTCTTCACCCGTAGTGCGGGCTCCTGGTCGCAGCAGGCCTACGTCAAGGCCTCCAATGCCGGGGCGGACGACGTGTTCGGCGGCGTCCTTGCCCTCTCCGCCGATGGCGATACCCTGGCAGTCGGGGCCTACAGCGAGGACAGCAACGCCACCGGCATCGACGGCGATCAAGCCATCAACACGGCAGCCAACTCCGGTGCGGTCTATGTCTTCACCCGCAGTGCGGGCAGCTGGTCGCAACGGGCCTACGTCAAGGCCTCCAACACTGGGTCGAACGACTGGTTCGGTTTCGCCGTCGCCCTCTCCGGCGACGGCACTGCGCTGGCGGTTGCGGCCAGAAACGAGGCCAGCAACGCCACCGGCGTCTGCGCCAGCGGCGACAGCGCCTGCGCCACGGCACAGGCGAACAACGCGGCCGACGGTGCTGGCGCGGTCTACCTCTATTGATGAACGGTGTACCCATTCCGCGCGTGGTCGGGTACACGGCGGTGGGCGGCGGATTATCCGCCGCCCGGTTCCAGGAAGGCTGGGGCCATCGCCGCGCTGGCGGGCTCCGAATGCGGCGTTGTTGCAGGGAGAAGCACCGAACAAGTGCGGTGCTTCCATGGCACAGGGATGTGTCGCCCCTCAGTGACGACATGCCACTGGGGAATGAAGCAAACCGAAAATCACGCTTTTCGATGGGCCTGTTCTGAAACGTTCGGATGGGCTTATTCAGACCTCCCCTGGTTATCCCCGAAACTCTCCGTGGTATAGCGCTCCACCTGCAGGGTGTCCGACCACCAGTCCGGCGGCAGGCCGGCCTTGCGCTTGAGGTGTTGCCAGAAGTCGCGGGGGTGCGGCAGGGATTCCCAGACGCTGGGCAGGAAGGTGCCGCGGTGGCCGCGGTCGCGCAGGATGAGGCCGTCGCTGCCGGGGCGGATCTGGCGCAGCAGATCGGCCTCGTTCTCGAACTGCAGCGGTTGCGGCGGACTCAGGATGGAGATGTGGATGTCCAGTCCCTCCAGTTCCCACTCGGCCAGCGGCGCGAAGCGCGGGTCTTCGAAGGCGGCGGCCCAGGCATGGTAGGCGACGTCCTCCACCAGAGGTTGGTGGGCTTCGAGGATGCCGATGCAGCCGCGCAGTTCGCCGTGGCGGTGCAGGGTGACGAAGCTGGCATGCAGCGGGCGCAGCTCTTCCGGGTAGTCGGCGGCGTGCACCGTCAGCGGCCGGCCATGGTCGAGGCCGTGACGGATGGAGTCACGGGCGACTTGCAGCAGTGTCTGTCGACCGCTGGCGCTGATCATGCGGCCTCGCGGAACAGCCAGGCGCCGTAGCCGACCACCGAGTCGCGCGGGCCGGCGGTGTCGCCGGAGTTGCGCAGGTCGACAGTGTTGGCCTTGAGACCCAGCCGCCGGGCGGCGAGCAGCAGGCCGCGCACCGGGTTGCGGCCGCAGGCGCCCTCACTACGCAGGTCCTGGTAGCGCAATTCCTCGATGGCCCGGGCGGTAGTGCGGTCCATGGCCTGGGCGGTGGCATAGTCGTGGTAGTGCGACAGGTCCGAGCTGATCACGATCAGGGTCTCCGGACCACCCCACAGCCGTTCCAATACCGCTTCCACCTCCTGCGCCGTCGCATCGCCCACCACCAATGGCACCAAGGCGAATTCGCCCAGCACTTCCTGCAGAAAGGGCAGGTGCACCTCCAGACTGTGTTCCATGCTGTGGGCCTCGTCCAGGGCATGCACCTGGGGCAGGGCAGCGAGGTCGTCGATGGCGGCGCGATCCAGCGGTATGTCGCCCAGCGGGGTGCGGAAACAGTCGGCGCTGCTGCTGGCCAGGCCCAGAAAGCCGACGCGGTGTGAGGGGCCCAGCAACACCACGCGGCGCACGCTGCCGCGCAGCGCGGCAAGGCGGGCGTAGGCGCTGGCCGCCACCGGCCCGGAATAGATATAGCCGGCATGGGGGGCGATGATGGCCTTGGGCGGCGCGCCGTCACCGCGCTCCGCCTCGTGCAGGAATCCCTGCACCATCCGACGCAACTGGAGCGGGTCGGCCGGGTAGAACAGGCCGGCGACGGCGGGTGGACGGATCTTCGGCATGACGGACTCCTCATCCTCTATCTTCTATGGATAGAAACTATAGCGCCCCAGTGACGCGGGTTCACGGTGGAGAGCCATCATGGAAACAACCAACTTCGAGGGCGTCGAGCCGTCCAGCATCGTCGACACCCGATACTGGCATGCGCTGGACGATGGCCGTGTGCAGTGCGACCTGTGTCCGCGCTATTGCAAGCTGAAGGAAAACCAGCGCGGCTTGTGTTTCGTGCGCGGCAATCTGGGCGGCAAGATCGTGTTGGCCACCTGGGGCCGCTCCAGCGGCTTCTGCGTCGACCCCATCGAAAAGAAACCGCTCAACCATTTCCTGCCCGGCACGCCGGTGCTGTCCTTCGGTACCGCCGGTTGCAACCTGGCCTGCAAGTTTTGCCAGAACTGGGACATCAGCAAGTCGCGCGAGCTGGACACCCTGCTCGATCAGGCCACGCCCGAGGTGATCGCCCGCGCCGCCGCCGATCTCGGCTGTCGCAGCGTGGCCTACACCTACAACGATCCCATCATCTTCCACGAGTACGCCATCGACGTGGCCAAGGAATGCCGCAAGCACGGCATTCTGTCGGTGGCGGTGACCTCCGGCTACGTCTGTGCCGAGCCGCGGCGCGAGTTCTATCACTACATGGACGCGGCCAACGTCGACCTGAAGGCCTTTACCGACGAGTTCTACCACAAGATCACCGGTGGTCACCTGCAACCGATCCTCGACACCTTGCTGTACCTCAAGCACGAAACCAAGGTATGGCTGGAGCTGACCACGCTGCTGATCCCCGGCCTCAATGATTCGGCGGAAGAGATCGCGGCGATGAGCCAGTGGGTGGTCAAGGAGCTGGGGCCGGACGTGCCCATGCACTTCACTGCCTTTCACCCCGACTGGAAGATGCTGGACCGGCCGCCGACCCCGCCGGCGACCCTGACCATGGCGCGGCGCATCGCCATGGACAATGGCGTGCGCTATGCCTTTACCGGCAACGTGCACGACCCGGAGGGGCAGGGCACGTATTGTCACCACTGCGGCAGCAGGCTCATCGGCCGCGACGGCTACAACATCACCGCCTGGCAGCTGGATGCCGCCGGCAAGTGCCGCTCCTGCGGCACCGCCTGCGCCGGCGTGTTCGAGGCGCGGCCCGGCGACTGGGGCGGCAAACGTCTGCCGGTGCGGCTGCGCGACTATGCGCCCGCCTGAGCGCCGGAGGTATATCCACGGGAAATTCCGGGTTGAACTGAGCGGCCACGGCCGGTAGCCTGACCGGGTTATGCGAAACTTTATTCCGGTATGGGCGCCCGGTGCGGCGCTGGCAATGGGGTGTTGGCTGGGGGCAGTGGCGGCGGAGGAGGCCGATGGGTTTGGTGGCGAGGCCGAGCTGGGCATGGTCACCACCAGCGGCAACACCAATACCCGTAGTGTCAACGCCAAGGTCAGGTTGCGTTACCTGAGTGGCCCCTGGCGCAACGAAGGACGCGTGGAGGGCCTGCGCACCTCGGACGGTGGTGCCGTTACCGCCGAGCGCTATTTGGTCAGCGGCAAGAGCGACTACCGCTTTACCTCCGCCGACTATGTGTTCGTCACCGTGCGCTACGAGGACGATCGCTTCAGCGGTTACGACTACCAGTTGTCCGAGGCCGTTGGTTATGGCCACCGCCTGGTGGATGCTGCCCGTGTGAAGCTGGACCTGGAAATCGGTGCCGGTGGTCGCCACAGCCGGGAAACCGGCGGCCGGCAACGCGACGAGGGGATCCTGCGCGGTGCCGCCAGGCTGGCGTGGGATGTCAGCCCCACTGCCCGCTTCACCGAGGACCTGCTGGTGGAGAGCGGTGAGAGCAATACCTACACCGAGTCGGTATCCGGCCTCAGTGTGCGGATCAACAGCCAGTTCGCCCTGAAGCTGTCGCTTACGGTGAAGCACAACAGCGACGTGCCCGCCGGCGTCGAGCATACCGATACCATCAGTGCGGTGACCCTGGTATACGATTTCTGACACCCCCGGAGCGGGCTTGCCTCTGCCCTCGACGGGACCCCAAGTGGCGCGGATGCGGTTACAATAGCCGGCCCGACCCTATCAGTCCGAAAACCATGCAGAACGTACGTATCGGTATCGTCACCGTCTCCGACCGCGCCAGCCGCGGCGAATACGAGGACCTGGGCGGTCCCGCCATCCGCGACTGGCTGGAGCAGGCCCTGGCCACCCCGTGGGAAGGGGTGGCGCGACTGGTGCCGGACGAGCAGCCGCAGGTGGAGGCGGTGCTGCGCGAGCTGTGCGACGAGCAGGGCTGCTGCCTGGTGGTGACCACCGGCGGCACCGGACCGGCACCGCGCGACATCACCCCCGAGGCGACCGCCGCCGTCTGCGAAAAGCTCCTCGACGGCTTCGGCGAGCAGATGCGCGCCGTGTCGCTCAAGTTCGTGCCTACCGCCATCCTGTCGCGCCAGATTGCCGGTACTCGCGGCCGTTCCCTGCTCATCAACCTGCCGGGCAAGCCGTCGGCCATCAAGGATTGTCTGGAGGCGGTATTCCCCGCCGTGCCGTACTGCATCGACCTCATCGAAGGACCGTACCTGGAAACGAAGCCGGAGATCGTGACGGCCTTTCGCCCCAAACACGCCAAGAAACCGCAGGATTAAGTCATGGACCGCAAAGACGCATTGGATAAATTGCAGACCGTGCGTGATTTTATCCGCTGGGGGACGAGCCGCTTCGCTGCGGCCGATCTGCATTTTGGCCACGGTACCGACAATGCGCTGGACGAGGCGGCCTATCTGGTGCTGCATACCCTGCACCTGCCGCCCGATATCGCGGAGCCCTATCTGGATACCCGCCTGACTGAACTGGAAAAGAAAGGGATACTGGAGATTCTCCTCACGCGCATCGATGCGCGCCTGCCAGCCCCCTACCTGACCCATGAGGCGTGGTTTGCCGGCCTGTCGTTCTACGTGGACCAGCGTGTGCTGATCCCGCGTTCGCCCATCGCAGAGCTGATTGAGCAGGGCTTCCAGCCGTGGATCGAACCAAACCAGGTGGCAAGGGTGCTGGATTTGTGCACCGGCGGTGGCTGCATCGCCATCGCCTGTGCCGAATATCTGCCCCATGTGCAGGTGGATGCGGTGGATATCTCCGAGGATGCCCTGGCGGTGACGGCGCTGAACATCGAGAAGCATGCCATGCAGGAGCGGGTACACGCGGTGCAGTCGGACCTGTTCCAGAACCTGGGCGGGCGCAAGTACGACATCATCGTCAGCAATCCGCCCTACGTGGATGCCGAGGACATGGCGGCGCTGCCGCCGGAGTACCGCCACGAGCCACGGCTGGCGCTGGCGGCGGGCGACGACGGTCTCGACCTGGTATTGCGCATTTTGCAGGAGGCCTCGCTGCACCTGACCCGCGACGGCATCCTCATCGTCGAGGTGGGCAACAGCTGGCACGCCCTGGCCGAACGCCTGCCCGAGGTGCCGTTCACCTGGCTGGAGTTCGAGCGCGGTGGTCACGGTGTTTTCCTGCTCACCGCCGAGCAGGTGCGCGAGTACCGCAGCCTGTTCCGTTTGGTGCGGTGAACTATTTTATTCACGGAGAACACGGAACAAGTCATGCGCTGGCTCCGTATTCTCCGAGCCCTCCGTGGTTCGTGTGTTTTTCTGGGAGAGTTTTATGGCATTGAGCTTGCGGCCGAAGACGGCAGAGCAGTACGTGAAGATGGTGGACAGCGCCATCATCGAGGTGGACGAGTTGCGTTCCAGCTATGAATACGACGCTGAGGAAATGGGTGCCGTACCACCCTATCTGAATACGTTGGAGCAGATGCTGAAGGATCTGCGCCGCTCCATGGCCGACGGCAGCTACGAGTTCGGCCGGACCGACCTGCCGTTCATGGAGATGGTCAATCGTTTTCGCAGCCGCATCCCCTTCGCCGATCTGCTGGCGATGATCAACAAGACACATAAAGAAGGTCTCGACACCGAAAGCGAATGAGCACCGAACACCGGTGTGGAGGAGTGGCATGAGCACGCAACACGACAGCAGCAACCAGCAGATCGTCTTCGACCCGGAGTTGATCAAGCGCTACGACAAGTCCGGGCCGCGCTACACCTCCTACCCCACGGCGGTGCAATTCCACAGCGGTTTCGGCGCTGACGACTACCGCCGTTACGCCGAGCAGAGCAATCAGCGTGGCAACCCGCTGTCGCTGTATTTTCATATCCCGTTCTGCGACACGGTATGTTTCTACTGCGGCTGCAATAAAGTGGTCACCAAGGATCGTACCCGCGCTGCACCCTATCTGGAGCGGCTGCACCGCGAGCTGGAGTTGCAGGGCGCGCTGTTCGACAAGAACCGCACCGTGGATCAGCTGCATTGGGGCGGTGGCACGCCGACCTTCATCAGTCACAGCGAAATGACCGCACTGATGGACAAGACACGTGAATGTTTCAACCTGCGCAACGACGACAGCGGCGAGTATTCCATCGAGATCGACCCGCGCGAGGTGAAGGTGGACACCATCGCCCTGCTACGCCAGCTGGGTTTCAATCGCATGAGTCTGGGCGTGCAGGACTTCGACCCGCGCGTGCAAAAGGCGGTGAACCGCCTGCAGTCGGAGCAGGAGACCATGGCCGCCCTGGGTGCGGCGCGGCGCGAGGGTTTCAAGTCGCTCAGCATCGATCTCATCTACGGCCTGCCATTCCAGAGTGTGGTCAGTTTCTCCGCCACCCTGGACAAGGTGCTGGAGATATCACCGGATCGGCTGTCGGTGTTCAACTACGCCCATCTGCCCGAGCTGTTCAAGCCGCAGCGCCGCATCAATCCCGAGGAACTGCCGGCGCCGCAGGAAAAGCTCAACATCCTGCAGATGACCATCGAGAAGCTGACCGCCGCCGGTTACGTCTACATCGGCATGGATCATTTCGCCAAGCCCAATGACGAACTGGCCGTGGCGCAGCGCAGCGGTACCCTGTACCGCAACTTCCAGGGCTATTCCACCCACGCCGATTGCGACCTGGTGGGTCTGGGCAGCACCTCCATCGGCCAGGTGGGGCACTGCTACGCCCAGAACCTGAAGGAACTGGAGGCCTATTACGAGGCCATCGACAACGGCCGCCTGCCGGTATTCCGCGGTGTGGAGCTGAATGCCGACGATGTGCTGCGCCGCGCGGTGATCACGGAACTCATTTGCCACTTCCATCTGGACAAGGCCAAGGTCGGCGCACAGTTCGCTATCGACTTCGACGATTACTTTGCCACCGAACTGAAGGAACTGACGGCGATGCAGGCCGACGGCCTGCTCACCGTCGATGCCGGCCACATCCAGGTGCTGCCCGCGGGCAAGCTGCTGATCCGCAACATCTGCATGACCTTCGACCGTTATCTGCGCGAGAAGGCCGGGCAGCGTTTCTCCAAAGTGATCTGACGTGGGCGGGGATGCGCGGCGGCTGCTATGGGCGCTGCTGTGCTACAGCAGCGTACTCGTGGCGGCACCGTCGCCGGCGGAGCAGGATGCCTATCTGGCCGGTCAGCTCAGTTATTTTCTCGAGCGCGACCTGGGTTGGCAGCGGGGCAGCTTCGTCTTGGCGGTGCGTGATGGTGTGGCAACGGTCACCTTGCCGGACGATGATCTGGCGCGCCGCGTTGTCCTCGCCCAGGCGCTGCCCCAGATTGACGGACTGAAAGGTATCAACGTGGCAGTGGGGGCGGCCGCAGAGGCCGAGCCGCGCCGTCCGCTGTACAGCTTTCTCGGTCTGGCCCCCGGCTCGGTGCCGTTCCCGGTGGGCGATCTGTTTCTTCCCCTGCTGGCCGACCCCAAGCAGCCGCAGTTTTTCACCAGTTACCGCTACTACGACACACCGATTGCCGGCGCTCATGCCGCCGCGGTGGGCTACGGTGAAACCTTCGGTTTCTATCGCCAATCCGGCCAGCGACCCGGTGATGGCCTGCAGGTGGGCGTGGCCGGTGCCTTGTTCGCGCAATTCAATCTCGATGCGCCTTCGGCCGACCTGATCAACGCCGATTACACCATCGGTGTGCCGATCACCTGGCGCAACGGCACCACCTCGGCGCGGCTGCGCATCTATCATCAAAGCTCCCACCTGGGCGATGAGTTTCTCCTGCGCGCGAGTCCTGAACGCATCAACCTGAGCTTTGAATCGGTGGAGTTTCTGCTGTCGGAGCAGCGCGAGGTGTGGCGCGTGTATTTCGGTGGCGAATACCTGTTTCACCGCGAGCCCGCCGATCTCAAACCTGCCGGGCTGCATGGCGGCCTGGAGTTCCGTACCACCCGTCCAGTTTGGAATGCCGGGCACTGGGTCGGCGGCCTGGACGTCAAGGCCTGGGAGGAGCACGATTTCAGCCCCGATAGCAGTCTCAAGATCGGTCTGGAGTTCGGCGCCTATCAGCCGGGGCAGCGCCGGGTGCGGCTGATGCTGGAGGGCTACCGCGGCCATGCGCCCCACGGCCAGTTCTATGCCGATTACATCACGTATTACGGTATCGGACTCTATCTTGGTTTTTGAAACCGCAGGACGATTGCTGCGTTAACCGTTAGAATAGGTGCCACTATGTCAGGCAATAGCATCGGCAAATTGTTTACCGTCACCACCTTCGGCGAGAGTCACGGCGCGGCGCTGGGCGCCATCGTCGACGGCTGTCCCCCTGGCCTCGAACTGTCCGAGGCGGACCTGCAGCACGACCTGGACCGGCGCAAGCCGGGCACCTCGCGCCACACCACCCAGCGCCGCGAAGAGGATGCGGTGCGCATCCTGTCCGGTGTGTTCGAGGGGCGTACCACCGGCACCCCCATCGGCCTGCTCATCGAGAACACCGATCAGCGCTCCAAGGACTACTCGGATATTGCCGAGAAGTTCCGCCCCGGCCACGCCGACTACACCTATCAGCAGAAATACGGCCTGCGCGATTATCGCGGCGGCGGCCGCTCTTCGGCGCGTGAGACGGCGATGCGCGTCGCCGCTGGCGCCATCGCCAAGAAGTACCTGCACCGCCACGGCATCGAGATCCGCGGCTACATGATGCAGCTCGGTCCCATCAAGGCCGAACAATTCGACTGGGCCGCGGTGGAGCAGAATGCCTTCTTCTTCCCGGATGCATCGAAGGTTGCACAGTTGGAGGAGTACATGGATGCCCTGCGCAAGGAGGGCAACTCGGTGGGGGCGCGCATCAATGTGGTGGCCACCGGTGTGCCGCCCGGTCTGGGCGAGCCGATCTTCGATCGCCTCGATGCCGACCTGGCTCACGCCCTGATGTCGATCAACGCGGTGAAAGGGGTGGAGATCGGCGCGGGGTTTGCCTGCGTGGAGCAGAAGGGCACCGCACACCGTGACGAGATCACTCCCGCGGGATTTCTGTCCAACAACGCCGGCGGCATCCTCGGCGGCATCTCCAGCGGTCAGGACATCATTGCTTCCATTGCCCTGAAACCGACCTCCAGCATGCGCATCCCCGGCCGCAGCGTGAACCTGCGTGGCGAGCCGGTGGAGGTGGTGACCACCGGGCGCCATGACCCCTGCGTCGGTATCCGCGCCACGCCCATCGCCGAGGCGATGATGGCCATTGTGCTGATGGATCACTTCCTGCGCCAACGCGGCCAGAACGGCGAGGTGCATTCGGCCACGCCGATTATCCCGGCCAGCGCCGGCTAAAACACTCGCTGCAGGTTTTTCCCGGAGTCTGACATGCTGCTGCACATTCCTGAAGTCCTGTTGCCCAATGAGCTGGAAGCGGTGCGTCGCGTGCTGGATCAGTCGGCCTTCGTCGATGGCAAGCTGACGGCGGGCAGGGCGGCGGAGCGGGTCAAGCACAACACCGAACTGGACCGCGAGCAGCCGCAGCGCGATGCGCTGGCGCAGATCGTGGTCACCGCGCTGTACCGCAGCGAGACCTTTCGTACCGCTGCGCTGCCGCTCAAGTTGGGTACGCCGATCTTTGCCCGCTACACGCCGGGCATGACCTATGGCTGGCATGTGGATGATCCGGTGATGGGACAGGGGCAGCACTATCGCACCGATGTATCCTTCACCCTGTTCCTCAGCGAACCCGACGAATACGATGGCGGCGAGCTGGTGGTGCGCACCTCCTTCGGCGAGAAGCAGGTCAAGCTCAAGGCGGGGGATGCGGTGATCTATCCTTCCGGCACCCTGCATAAGGTAGCCGAGGTGACGCGCGGTGTGCGCCTGGTCTCCATTGGCTGGATTCAGAGCATGGTGCGTGACCCCGCGCAGCGTGAAATCCTGTTCGAGCTCGCCGGCGCCCGCAACACGCTGCTGGCCGAGAATGCTGGCGCCCCGGAAACCGACGCCGTCGACCACGCCTATATCAATCTGGTACGCATGTGGGCTGAAACCTAAAAGGCAGTTGCGAGTTTCGTGTTCCGGGTTCCGGAACTCCACCTGATACGCACCTACTTACGCACGAAACTCGAAACTTCCTTGATGTACTGGCGCCTTTCCACCTTCTATCTGTTCCACTTCGCCAGCCTCGGCGTGCTGGTGCCCTACTGGAGCCTGTATCTCAAGCACCAGGGCTTTGGTGCGGGCGAGATCGGCGAGTTGATGGCGCTGTTGATGGCCACCAAGATCGTCTCGCCCAACATCTGGGGCTGGATTGCCGATCACACCGGGCTGCGCCTGGGCGTGGTGCGTGCCGGCGCCCTGCTGGCGCTCATCACCTTCACCGCCATCTTCTTCGTCGACGGCTATTGGCCGACGGCCCTGGTGATGGTGCTGTTCAGCTTCTTCTGGAATGCCGTGCTGCCGCAGTTCGAGGCCAACACCCTGAGCCATCTGGGCGAGCAGCAGCATCGCTACAGTTCCATCCGTCTGTGGGGCTCCATCGGTTTCATTGCCACCGTCGCCGGCATGGGGCCGCTGCTGGACATGTTCGATGCCGGTATCGTGCCGGGCGTGATGCTGGTGCTGTTTGTCGGTATCCTGCTCGCCAGCCTGCTGGCACCGTGTCAGGACGGTGCGCCGCATCCCGTGCATGCCGAGTCGCTGCGCCGTGTGCTGCTCAAGCCGCCGGTGCTGGCGCTGCTGGCGGTGTGCTTCCTGATGCAGGCCAGTCATGGCCCGTATTACACCTTCTACACCCTGTACATGGAGGGTCACGGCTATACGCGCAGCGCCATCGGCCAGTTATGGGCGCTGGGTGTGGTGGCGGAGGTGGGGATATTTTTGATCATGCCGCGTCTGGTGGCGCACTACGGTCTGCGCAGTCTGCTGCTCGCCAGTCTGCTGCTGACCACCCTGCGCTGGCTGCTCATCGGCCACTATCCGCAGTCGTTGCCCATCGTGCTGGCGGCGCAGACTCTGCATGCGGCGAGCTTCGGCGTCTATCACGCCACCGCCATTGCGCTGTTCCACAAATACTTCCCCGGTCGCCTGCAAGGCCGCGGCCAGGCCCTGTATGCCTCGTTGTCCTTCGGCGCCGGTGGTGCGCTCGGCAGCTATTACAGTGGTGCGGTGTGGGAGTCGCTGGGGGCCGAGGCGGCTTTCGTGATTGCGGCGGGCTTGAGTGCGTTGGCGCTGGTGATCGGTTGGCGCTGGCTCAAAGAGTAGGCGCGGCTTATCCATACAGATCCGTCGGGTCGTGTTTTCCCCGCGAGCGTCTGCTGCTGCCCGCCATGCGCTCGATCACCTGCGCCGTCGTCAGCAACTCGGACAATGGTGCCGCCGGCAGGGCTGTATCGCCGAGTGGTAGGTATGACAGCTGTTGCTGGCGCTTGAGTACGGCCAGATAGTCGGACGGGGTGAACAAGCGGCTGGCGCGATGAAAGCCTTCTTCCAGATGTTGCCGTGCGCCGTTCAGACGCCGGCTCAGCAACAGTTGGCCGGTGATGATCTCCAGCAGGGCGCGGCCATGGGCGCTGCCTTGCAGCAACGGCAGGGCGTGGCGATACAGTGGCCCGATCTCCTCACCCAGCCAGTAACGGGCAATCAACTCCTGCAACACGCAGCTGCGGCAGCGACGCTGGCGGTGGCCGCGGCGCTGCCGCTGCTGTGCACGCGCGAGCAGTGTTTGTGCCGCTGGCGTGCCCAGCGGATCGCCGTGCCACAGCCCCAACAGGCTCATGATGCGGGCTCCTCCAGCAGCAGTTGCTGCAGGGCGCGCGCGGCGTTGGACAGGCTGCGATTGGTGTGGGTGACCAGACCCAGGCGGCGTTCCAGCTTGAGGGCGGGCAGCTTCAATGCCGCCACCTGCCCATCCAGCATGGTCTGCGGCAACACACTCCAGCCCAGGCCGACGGAAACCAACATTTTGATCGTCTCCAGGTAATTGGTGGACATGCTGACCTGCGGCGTCAGGCCCTCGCGGCTGAAGGCGGCCTCGACGATCTCGCGCGTATAGGTGCCGTGGGCCGGCATGATGGCTTGCCATTGGGCGAGGTCGCGCAGGGTGGGGCGGGTCTTCTCACTGAGGGCATGACCTGCAGCCACCACCACGGCCAGGCGGTCGTGCCAGACGGTATGGGTTTCCAGGTTGGGCAGCATTACCGTGGGCAGGGTTACCACAGCCAGTTCCAGCTCACCGCGCAGTACCGCCTGGCAGGCCTGTTCCGAATCCATGAACTGGATGTCCAGTGCCACCTGCGGGTAGCGCTGGTGATAGGCGCGCAGCACCGGCGGCAGGCGGTGCAGGCCGATGTGGTGGCTGGTGCCGAAGGACAACCGCCCTTCGATCTTGCCGGACAGGTTGGCGATGGCGCGGCGGCTGTCCTCCAGCTCATCGACGATGCGCCGTGCCCGCGGCAGCAGCGCCCGGCCCGCCTCGGTCAGGCCGACCTGGCGGCCGATGCGGTCGAATAACGCCGTGCCCAGCTCCGTCTCCAGCACGGCGATGCGTTTGCTCACCGCCGGCTGGGTGAGGAACAGCCGCTCCGCCGCCAGGGAGAAGGAGGCGCTGTCGGCGACGGCCAGGAAGGCTTGCAGGGCGCTGATATCCATTACTATTTGGAATCGACTATATGAATTTAATAAATTGGATTCATGTATAGACTAGGCGTAGCATGCCTCCATCGCAAGAGGAGTATGGAATGGCTGGAAAGACGCTGTACGACAAATTGTGGGATGCCCACGTGGTGCGTTGCGACGACGACGGCACCTGTCTGCTGTATATCGACCGTCACCTGGTACACGAAGTGACCTCGCCGCAGGCCTTCGAGGGCCTGCGTATCGCCGGGCGCAAGCCGTGGCGCAAGGACACGGTGCTGGCCACGCCGGATCACAACGTACCCACCGATGACCGCAGCAAGGGCATTACCGATCCCATCGCCCGTGTCCAGGTGGAGACACTGGATGCCAATGTGCGCGAGTTTGGCCTGACCTATTTCCCCATGGGCGACGTGCGCCAGGGCATCGTGCATGTGGTCGGCCCGGAGGAGGGCGGCACCCTGCCCGGCATGACCGTGGTGTGTGGCGACTCCCATACCTCTACCCACGGCGCCTTCGGTGCGCTGGCCCACGGCATCGGCACCTCCGAGGTGGAGCACGTGCTCGCCACCCAGTGCCTGGTGCAGAAGAAGTCCAAGAACATGTTGGTGTCGGTGGACGGCCACGTCGGTCCTGGCGTCACCGCCAAGGACATCGTACTCGCCATCATCGGCGAGATCGGCACCGCCGGCGGCACCGGCTACGCCATCGAGTTCGGTGGCGAGGCGATCCGCGCCCTGTCCATGGAAGGGCGCATGACGGTGTGCAACATGGCCATCGAGGCCGGCGCCCGCGCCGGCATGGTGGCGGTGGACGAGACCACCATCGACTATCTGTACGGCAAGCCCTATGCCCCCAAGGGCGACCTGTGGGACAAGGCGGTGGCCGCCTGGTTTGGGCTGCACTCCGACTTCGATGCGGATTTCGACCGCATCGTGCGGCTCGACGCCAGCAAGATCAAACCGCAGGTCACCTGGGGCACTTCGCCGGAGATGGTGGTGGCGGTGGACGGCAAGGTACCGGATCCGGCGCAGGAGAAGGACCCGGTCAAGGCCAACGGCATGCGCGCCGCGCTCAAGTACATGGGCCTGGAGGCCAACACCCCGATCACTGCGATTCCGGTGGATGTGGTGTTCATCGGTTCCTGCACCAACGCGCGCATCGAGGACATGCGCGCCGCCGCGGCGGTGATCAAGGGGCGCAAGAAGGCCGCCAGCGTCAAGCAGGTACTGGTGGTGCCGGGCTCCGGCCTGGTCAAGCGCCAGGCCGAGCAGGAAGGGCTGGACACGATATTCCGTGATGCCGGCTTCGAGTGGCGTGAGCCGGGGTGCTCCATGTGCCTGGCGATGAATGCCGATCGGTTGGAGCCGGGCGAGCGCTGCGCCTCCACCTCCAACCGCAACTTTGAAGGACGGCAGGGGCAGGGCGGGCGTACCCATCTGGTCAGCCCGGCCATGGCGGCGGCGGCGGCGATCGCCGGCCACTTCGTCGATGTGCGGGAGTTCTGATGATGGAAAAACTGATCAAGGTCACCGGTATCGTGGCGCCGCTGGATCGTCCCAATGTGGACACCGACGCCATCATCCCCAAGCAATTTTTGAAGTCGATCAAGCGCAGCGGCTTCGGCCCCAACCTGTTCGACGAGTGGCGCTACCTCGATCACGGCGAGCCGGGCATGGACAATTCCCAACGCCCGCTCAATCCGGATTTCGTGTTGAACCAGCCGCGCTATCGGGGGGCGCAGATCCTGCTGGCGCGCGATAACTTCGGCTGCGGTTCCTCGCGCGAACACGCGCCCTGGGCGCTGGAAGATTACGGCTTTCGCGTGATCATTGCGCCGAGCTTCGCCGACATCTTCTTCAACAACTGCTTCAAGAACGGCCTGCTGCCGATCAGGTTGGATGCGGCGATTGTCGACCGTCTATTTCAGGAAACGGCGGCGACTGAAGGTTATCAGCTCAGCGTGGATCTATCGGCACAGACCATCACCACGCCGAGCGGCGAGGTGATCCCGTTCGAGGTCGATGCCTTCCGCAAGCACTGCCTGCTCAATGGTCTGGACGACATCGGCCTGACCCTGCAGCACGTGGATGCCATCAAGGCCTACGAAGAACGCCGCCGCCAGGAAGCACCCTGGCTGTTTGGCTGAACAATCGAATTACAGCATTCAGGACACAGAGATATGACCAAGAAGATTGCAGTTCTGCCCGGTGACGGTATCGGCCCGGAGATCGTGGCGCAGGCGGTGAAGGTGCTCCAGGCGATGCCGGAGTTGAACCTCGAGATGGAAGAGGCCGCTATCGGTGGTGCTGGCTATGATACGGCTGGCGATCCGTTGCCGGAGGCCACGCTCAAGCTGGCCCGCGCCGCCGATGCGGTACTGCTCGGCGCCGTCGGGGGCCCGCAGTACGACAAGCTGGATCGTCCGCTGCGCCCCGAGCGGGGATTGTTGCGTATTCGCAAGGAACTCAACCTGTTCGCCAATCTGCGCCCAGCACTGCTCTATCCGGAATTGGCCGACTCCTCCTCGCTCAAGCCCGAAGTGGTGTCTGGATTGGATATCATGATCGTGCGTGAGCTCACCGGCGATGTATATTTCGGCCAGCCGCGTGGCATCGAAGTGCGTAACGGCGAGCGCGTCGGTTTCAACACCATGATCTACTCCGAGTCCGAGGTACGCCGCGTGGCGCGTGTGGCCTTCGATATCGCCATGAAACGCGGCAAGAAGCTGTGTTCGGTGGAGAAGGCCAACGTGCTGGAATGCTCGGAGTTGTGGAAAGAGGTGGTGCTGGAGGTCAGCAAGGAGTATCCAGAGGTCGAGCTGTCCCACATGTACGTGGACAACGCGGCGATGCAGTTGGTGAAGTGGCCCAAGCAGTTCGACGTCATCGTGACCGGCAACATCTTCGGCGACATCCTGTCCGATCAGGCCTCCATGCTGTCCGGCTCCATCGGCATGCTGCCCTCGGCCTCGCTGGACGAGAACAACAAGGGCATGTACGAACCGATCCACGGTTCGGCACCCGACATCGCCGGCAAGAACGTGGCCAATCCCTTGGCCACCATCCTGTCGGCCGCTATGATGCTGCGCTACACCTTCGGCGACGAGGCCAATGCCAAGCGCATCGAGGCGGCAGTGCGCAAGGTGCTGGCAGACGGGATACGCACCGCCGACATCTACACGGCGGGCACCAAAAAGGTGTCATGCAGCGAAATGGGCGACGCGGTGGTCGCCGCGCTCAAGGCATAAGGTTCATCGGCCGCGCAGGCGGCAGCAACAATACAGCGAGAGGCGGGTCTGGAAATGGCTATGAAGCGGGTAGGTCTGGTGGGTTGGCGCGGTATGGTCGGTTCGGTGCTGATGGGGCGCATGCGCGAGGAGAAGGATTTCGACCTCATCGATCCGGTGTTCTTCACCACCTCCAACGTGGGCGGCAAGGGTCCCGATATCGGCAAGGACGTGCCGCCGCTGAAGGATGCCAACAGCATCGATGAACTGAAGGCGATGGACGTGATCATCACCTGCCAGGGTGGCGACTACACCAAGGAGGTCTATCCCAAGCTGATGGCCGCCGGCTGGAAGGGCTACTGGATCGATGCCGCCTCCACCCTGCGCATGAAGGATGATGCCATCATCATCCTCGACCCGGTCAATAGAGACGTGATCAAGAATGGTCTGAGCAAAGGCATCAAGACTTACGTCGGCGGCAACTGCACCGTGTCCCTGATGTTGATGGCCATCGGCGGGCTGTTCGATAAGGGGCTGGTGGAGTGGATCGCCCCGCAGACCTACCAGGCGGCCTCTGGCGCCGGCGCGCGCAACATGCGTGAGTTGATCCAGCAGATGGGGGCCATCAACAACGAGGTGAAGTCACTGCTGGACGATCCTGCCTCGGCCATTCTGGAGATCGATCGCAAGGTGGCCGATTTCATCCGCTCCGATCGTTACCCGCTGGAAGTGTGGCCGGTGCCCCTGGCCGGCAACCTGATCCCCTGGATCGACGTGCAGCTGGAGTCCGGACAATCCAAGGAGGAGTGGAAGGCGCAGGTGGAGTGCAACAAGATCCTCGGCCGTTCCGACAGGCAGATCCCCATCGATGGCCTGTGCGTGCGCATCGGCGCCATGCGCTGCCACAGCCAGGCGCTGACCATCAAGATGACCAAGGACGTGCCGCTGGACGAGATCCACGGCATCATCGCTGCCCACAATGACTGGGTGAAGGTGGTGCCCAACGATCGCCAGATCACCATGGAGCAGCTGACCCCAGCCGCCGTCACCGGCACTCTCACCGTACCGGTGGGCCGTATGCGCAAGCTGAACATGGGCAAGGAATATCTCTCCGCCTTCACCGTCGGCGACCAGCTGCTGTGGGGCGCCGCCGAGCCGCTGCGCCGCATGCTGCGTATCCTGCTGGAAGCCTGATGCGGCCAATTAACCACGGAGGACGCGGAGTAGGAGAGGTATTGCTCCGTGCCCTCCGTGGTTCGTTTGATCTATGAATAAATTGCTTGATGTTGCCGTGGTCGGAGTCTCCACCCTGGTCGGGGAGACGCTGGTGAGTCTCCTGGCCGAGCGGGATTTCCCGCTCGGCAAGCTCTATCCGCTGGACAGTGCCGACGAGGCCGGCGGCCGGGTGGAGTTCAAGGGCAGCCACCTGCGCGTGGGTGATGTGGCCCGTTTCGATTTTTCCCAGGCGCAACTGGTCTTTTTCTGCGCCGATACCGAAATTTCCGCCGCCTACGTCCCCCGGGCTACCGCTGCCGGCTGCGTGGTCATCGACGACAGCGGTCTGTTCCGCATGGAGCCGGACGTACCCCTGGTGGTGGCTGAGGTGAATCCCGCCGCCCTGGCCGGCTGGCCGGCGCGGCGCATCATCGCCAACCCCAATGCCTGCACGGTGCTGATGCTCACCGCGCTCAAGCCGATTTACGATGCCGTCGGCATCACGCGCATCAACGTCGTCACCTATCAGGCCGTGTCTGGCGTTGGCCGTGCCGGACTGGAGGAACTGGGTCGGCAGACTGCCGACCTGCTCAATATGCGCAGTATCGAAACCCCGGTTTTTTCCAGGCAAATCGCCTTCAACATCCTGCCGCACATCGGGCCGCTGGAAGACAACGGCTACACCCGCGAAGAGATGAAGATGGTGTGGGAGACGCGCAAGATCCTCGGCGACGCGGCCATCGGCGTGAATCCCACCACGGTGCGCGTGCCGGTGTTCTACGGCCACGCCATGGCGCTGCACATTGAAACCCGCGACAGGATCACAGCCGCTCAGGTGCGGGAACTGTTACAAAATGCGCCGGGGGTGGATGCGGGCGAAGATCTGCCCACCCCGGTGACCGAGGCCTCGGGCGAGGATGCCGTGTTTGTGGGCCGGATACGGCAGGATATTTCCCACCAAAATGCTGTGGATATGTGGTTGGTGGGGGATAATGTGCGCAAAGGGGGCGCATTAAACTGTATTCAAATCGCTCAGCTCTTGGTAAAAGGCTATATGTGAGTTAAAGTTACTGCCGATACATAAAGCTTGTTGAGAGGAACACGTCTCAACTGCCCGTTCAGGAATACTAAAAGCCCGCCACGTGGACGCCGGTCCCGGGGGATAACTAGGGAGTGAGGATGGTGCGAAAGCTGGCCTACACGTTGCTGTCGCTATTGTTCGTTTTGCCGTCAGCGGCCTTTGCCTTGGGGATGGGGGACATCAAGCTACGTTCCGCCCTCAACCAGCCGTTCAATGCGGAAATCGAACTGTTATCCGTCTCCGCGGAAGAGGCGGAGTCCCTCAAGGTAGGTCTTGCCTCCTACGAGACCTTTGCCCGGGTCGGCCTGGATCGGCCGGCGGCGCTGATGTTCCTGCGCTTCAACGTCGAAAAGCGTGGCGATCGCCACCTCATCAAGATCACCTCCACCGAACCCATCCGCGAGCCCTTCCTCAGTTTCCTGGTAGAGACCAGTTGGCGCTCCGGCCGTCTGTTGCGCGAATACACCGTCCTCATCGACCCGCCCGGCATGGGCGAGGAAGAACCCGCTGCCGTTCAGGCGCCGGTCGTCGCCACCACGGCCCCGGCCGCCGCTCCCCGTGCCCCCACCGTGGTGAGCGGCGCGGCCCCGGCAGCGGCGCCTCGCGCACCGGTGGTGAGCTCCTCCGGTGGACTGAACTATGGTCCGGTCAAGGCCGATGAGACCCTGTGGGCCATCGCCAACCGCATGCGTCCCAACAGCTCGGTCAGCACCCAGCAAATGATGATGGCGCTGCTCAAGGCCAATCCCGAGGCCTTCTACGATAACAACGTCAACCGGCTCAAGATGGGTTACGTGCTGCGCATCGATGACCCGGCACTGATCACCGCCATGAGCCATGCCGATGCGGTACGTGCCATCAGCGCGCAAAACCGTGCCTGGCAGGATCATCTCAAGCAGGCCGGGGCCGTGGCGGCCGATCGTCCGGTGGTTGCCACCACGCCGCAGGCGGCCCGCGCCGTTGCTGCGCCGGTGGAGCCGCGGCTCAAGCTGGTGGCGCCGGAAGGAACCGATACGGCGGCGGCCGGCACGGCGGCTGACGCCGCTGCGGCGGTTGAATTGCGCAAGCAGTTGTTGCTGGCCCAGGAGACTGCCGAGGCCCACCTGCAGGACAATGAGCAGTTGCGCAAGCGCATGCAGGAGCTGGAGGGGCAACTGTCCGCCATGCAACGCCTGCTGTCACTGAAGGATTCCGATCTGGCTGCCTTGCAGCAGCAGATGGGTGACAAGGCGCCGGTGGCAACGCAGCCTCCGGCGGCGGTGGTTGCCCCCGTGGCCCCGGTTGCAGAACCGGCACCGGTAGCCAGGCCGGCGCCGCCCGAGGTGGCTGCTGAGGTGGAAGAGGCCGCCCCGGCGGAGGAAGAGAAGGCCGCTGCTGAGCCCGCGCCGGCAGCGGAGGAGGCCAAGCCTGCGGCGCCGGTGGCTGCGCCCAAGCCGCGTCCGGCGGCGCCGCCGCCGGTGGTGGAACCCCCCAGCTTCGTGGATGAGATGCTGGCCGATCCCTTGATGCTGGGTGGCGTTGGCGCCGTGGTGCTGGCCCTGCTGGTGTTGGTGGGCCTGTTCATCAAGCGGCGTCGTGCCGGTGGTCCCGGCTTCAGTGAAAGCATTCTTACCGCGGGCGGCACCTCGCTGCTCAACTCCAAGACCACGGCGGGTGCACCCTCGGAGGAGAGCTCCCTGTTCAGTGACCTGGCCGTCAGCGGCATGAACAGCATGCAGGGCGGTGATGCGGAGGTGGACCCGCTCACCGAGGCCGATGTCTACATGGCCTACGGGCGTTACCAGCAGGCCGAGGAGCTGTTGAAGGAGGCGCTGAAGAATCATCCGGAGCGCCACGACGTCAAGGTCAAGCTGCTGGAAGTGTATTACTCCACCAAGGACCGCGCGGCCTTCGAGCCGCTGGCCGATGAGCTGTTCAGCGCCCTGGAAGGCACCGGCCCGCTGTGGGGCAAGGTGCTGGTCATGGGCCACGAGTTGTGCCCGGACAACCCGATGTTCAGCGCCGCGCCGGAGGCTGGTGCCGGCCTGGAGCTGGGCGGTCACGGTGCCGCCGGCGATGTGCTGGATATCGGTCTCGATCTGGATGCGCTGGCGGAAGACATGGAGTCCTCCGAGGGGGGAAGCGGCGCCGCCTTCAATCTGGACCTGGGCGTTGATTTCTCCGACCTGGACGAGGGCGCTGCCGCAGCGCCGGCCCCGGCCATGGTCGCCAAGAAGGAGGTTCGTGAAGAGCCGGCGGATGTGGTGTTCGACCTGAGCGGTCTGGAAGAGGCGGAACCCGCGCCGCAGCCGGCGCCGGCTGCCGCTGCGCCGGAGGCAAAAGAAGAGCCCGCTCTGGAATTCGACCTGGGCGACTTCAACTTCGGTGAGCCAGCTGCCGAGGCCCCGGCGCTGGAGGCGGCCCCTGCTGCTCCGGCACAGCCGCAGGCGAGTGCCCTCGACTTCGAACTGGGTGATCTGAACCTGGATATGGGGGCGGAGTCTGCGGAAGCCCCCGCGGCGGCTGCCGACCTGGGAGATCTCGGCGACCTGGGGGATTTGGGTGACCTGGACCTGGGTGACCTCGATGCCGTCGGCACCAAGCTGGACCTGGCCAAGGCCTATGTGGACATGGGTGAGCCGGACAGCGCCCGCAGTATTCTGAACGAGGTGCTGGCCGAGGGTGACGACAAGCAGAAGGCCCAGGCGCAGGAGTTGCTGAAGCAACTTTCCTGACCGCCAACACAGTACAATGAACGTCCCCGGCCGGGCCACCGCCGGGGACGTTTGTTTTTTTAGCGGCAGCAACCGCTTTTACTCGCAGCTTGTAACCTTCCCATGCGTATCGCCGCAGGCATTGAATATGACGGCAGCCGCTACGGCGGCTGGCAGGCGCAGAGCCATGACCCCAACACCGTGCAGGCGCGGGTGGAGGCGGCGCTGTCGCGCATCGCTGCTCATCCGGTGCAGGTGATCTGCGGCGGGCGCACCGACGCCGGGGTGCATGCCAGCGGCCAGGTGATCCACTTCGACACCGAGGCGGTGCGCCCGATGCATGCCTGGGTGATGGGTGGCAACTCCCATCTGCCGCCGGACATCGCCCTGCGCTGGGCGCAGCCGGTGGCCGATGACTTTCACGCCCGCTTTTCCGCCCGTCGCCGCGCCTACCGCTACGCCATCCTCAATCGGACCTACCGGCCGGCGCTGCTGTCGCGCCGGGTGTGTTTCGACTACCGCCCGCTGGATGCCGAGCGCATGGCGGAGGCAGCGCTGCCTCTGCTGGGCGAGCACGATTTTTCCTCCTACCGCGCGGTGGCCTGTCAGGCGCGCAGCCCGGTGCGCACCCTGTATCGCCTGGACGTGCAACGCCAGGGTGAACTGATCCTGCTGGATATCGAGGCCAACGGCTTCCTGCATCACATGGTGCGCAACATCGCCGGGGTGCTGATGGCCATTGGCGCCGGCGAGCGGCCGCTGGAGTGGAGTCGCGAGGTGCTGGAATCCCGCGATCGCAGCGCTGGTGGCGTGACGGCACAGCCCTGGGGGCTGTATCTGGTGCGCATCGATTATCCGGCGGAGTTCGGGATCCCGCAGCTTCCGCCCCCTGCGCTGGTTTGGTAATCTGCGCCCCTTCATGCGTACACGAGTAAAAATCTGCGGCATTACCCGCCCGGCAGACGGCATCGAGGCGGCGCGCCTCGGTGCCGATGCCATCGGCCTGGTGTTCTATGCCCCCAGCCCGCGCGCGGTCAGCGTGGCCCAGGCGCGGGCGCTGTGCGCGGCCCTGCCGCCCTTCGTCAGCGTGGTGGGCCTGTTTGTCGACGCCCCGGCGGCCGAGGTGCTGGCGGTGTTGCAGGCCGTTCCTCTCGATGTGCTGCAGTTTCACGGTGATGAAGCGCCGGCCTATTGTGCCGCCTTCGGCCGGCCCTATCTCAAGGCCCTGCGCATGCGCGACGGCCTTGACGTGGCCGCCGAGGCGCAGCGTTATGCCTCGGCCCAGGGTCTGCTGCTGGATACCTATGTGCCGGGCGAGGCCGGTGGTACCGGTCAGGCCTTCGATTGGCGGCGTGTGCCGCAGGACCTGAACAAACCCATCATCCTGGCCGGCGGCCTGACGCCGGACAATGTGGTCGAGGCCATCCGTATCTCCCGTCCCTATGGGGTCGACGTGAGCGGCGGGGTGGAACAGGCCAAGGGAATCAAGAGTGCCGCCAAGATGGCGGCATTTATGCGAGGTGTAGAGAGTGTCCAAGACCGATGAGCCCATGAGCGGTGCCGAGCTGCAGCAGTTGCCCGATGCGCGCGGCCATTTCGGCCCCTATGGCGGCCGCTTCGTGGCCGAGACCCTGATGGGGCCGCTGGAAGAGCTGCGCCTCGCCTATGAGCGCTACAAGGACGACACCGATTTTCTCGCCGAATTCGACTACGACCTCAAGCAGTTCGTCGGCCGTCCCTCGCCGCTGTATCTGGCCGAGCGCTGGACGCAGAAACTGGGCGGGGCGAAGGTTTATCTGAAGCGCGAAGACCTCAATCACACCGGCGCGCACAAGATCAACAACACTATCGGCCAGGCCCTGCTCGCCAAGCGCATGGGCAAGACCCGCATCATTGCCGAGACCGGGGCCGGCCAGCATGGCGTGGCCACTGCCACCGTGGCGGCGCGCCTCGGCCTCAAGTGCGTGGTGTACATGGGCGCCACCGACGTGGAACGGCAGAAGATCAATGTGTTCCGCATGCGCCTGCTGGGCGCCGAGGTGGTGCCGGTGTCCTCCGGCTCCAAGACCCTGAAGGATGCGCTCAACGAGGCGATGCGCGACTGGGTCACCAATATCGACGATACCTTCTACATCATCGGCACCGTGGCGGGGCCCCACCCCTATCCGGCCATGGTGCGCAACTTCCAGTCCATCATCGGCCGCGAGGCGCGTGAGCAGTGCCTGGCGCAGGAAGGCCGTCTGCCCGATGCCCTGGTGGCCTGCGTCGGCGGCGGCTCCAATGCCATGGGTCTGTTCTATCCCTTCCTGCCCGACGCGGCGGTCAAGCTGTACGGCGTGGAGGCGGGCGGCGAGGGCATCCAGAGCGGCCGCCATGCGGCACGTTTTGCCACCGGCCGACCCGGTGTGCTGCACGGCAATCGCACCTACCTGATGGAAGACGAGGACGGCCAGATCATCGAGTCGCACTCGGTTTCCGCTGGCCTCGACTACCCCGGCGTCGGCCCCGAGCACTCCTGGCTCAAGGACAACGGCCGCGCCGAGTATGTGTACGCCACCGACGAGGAGGCGCTGGCCGCCTTCCACGACCTGACCCGTACCGAGGGCATCATGCCGGCGCTGGAGTCCAGTCATGCCCTGGCCTATGCCAGCAAGCTGGCGCCCACGCTGGGCAAGGACCAGATCATCATCGTCAACCTGTCCGGCCGCGGCGACAAGGACATTCATACAGTGGCGGCGCTGGAGGGGATCAAGGTATGAGCCGGTTGCAGCAGAGGTTTGCCCAATTGAAGGCCGCCGGTCGCAAGGCGCTGATTCCCTTCATCACCGCCGGCGACCCGCGCCCGGAGATCACCGTGCCGCTGATGCACGCCCTGGTGGCGGCCGGTGCCGACGTCATCGAGCTGGGCGTGCCGTTCTCCGACCCCATGGCCGATGGCCCGGTGATCCAGCGCGCCAGCGAGCGTGCCCTGGAACACCACGTCAGCCTGCGCAATGTGCTGGAGATGGTGCGCGCCTTCCGCGAGAAGGATGCCGGCACGCCCGTGGTGCTGATGGGCTATCTCAATCCGGTGGAGGCCATGGGCTACACCGCCTTTGCCGCCGCCGCCGCGGACGCCGGTGTGGACGGTCTGCTCACGGTGGACATCCCGCCGGAGGAGGCGGATGACCTGCTGGCGGCGCTCAAGCCCCACGCCATCGACCCCATCTTCCTGCTGGCGCCCACCACCGCCGATGACCGCATCGTCACCATCTGCCGGGCGGCCAGCGGCTTTGTCTACTACGTTTCGGTGAAGGGCGTCACCGGTGCCGCGCACCTCGACATGGACGGCGTACGCGCCCAGGTGGAGCGCATCCGCGCCCATACCGGACTGCCGGTGGGTGTCGGCTTCGGCATCAAGGACGCGGAGTCGGCGCGGGCAGTAGCCCAGGTGGCCGACGCGGTCATCGTCGGCTCCGCCCTGGTGCGCCGCATCGAGGAACTGCGTGACGATCCTGATACACTATTGGCCCAGACCGCCGGCCTTATCGGTGAATTGCGCCGCGCCCTCGACGGCGCCCGATAACCCTCCGGCGGCAGCGAAGGACTCTCCACCATGAGCTGGTTACAAAAATTTCTCCCTTCCACCATCCGCACCGAAGGCACGGCCACGCAGCGCCGCTCGGTGCCGGAAGGCCTGTGGGCCAAGTGCCCCGACTGCAACGCCGTCCTGTACCGCGCCGAGCTGGAGCGCAATCTGGATGTCTGCCCCAAGTGCAGCTACCACATGCGCATCGGAGCGCGCCGTCGCCTGGAAACCTTCCTCGACCCGGAGCCGCGTGTCGAGATCGCCGGCAATCTGCAGCCGGTGGATACCCTCCGATTCAAGGACAGCAAACGCTACAAGGATCGTCTGCTGGCCGCGCAGAAGGCCACCGAGGAAAACGACGCCCTGGTGGTGATGATGGGGCAGGTCAAGGGTGTACCGCTGGTCACCGCCGCCTTCGAGTTCAGTTTCATGGGCGGTTCCATGGGTTCGGTGGTGGGCGAGAAGTTCGTGCGCGCGGTGAATACCGCCATCGAACACAAGATTCCGCTGGTGTCGTTCTCCGCCTCCGGCGGGGCGCGCATGCAGGAGGCGCTGTTCTCCTTGATGCAGATGGCCAAGACCTCGGCTGCGCTGACCAAACTGTCGGAGCGCGGCTTGCCGTTCATCTCCGTGCTCACCGACCCGACCATGGGTGGTGTCTCCGCCAGCTTCGCCATGCTGGGTGACATCCATATCGGCGAGCCCAAGGCGCTGATCGGCTTTGCCGGTCCGCGCGTCATCGAGCAGACCGTGCGCGAGACCTTGCCGGAAGGCTTCCAGCGCAGCGAATTCCTGCTGGAGAAGGGCGCCATCGACCTCATCGTCGATCGCCGCGAGATGCGCGATCGCATCGCCGGGCTGCTGGCCAAGCTGACGCATCAGCCCGCGCCGTAAATTCAGTTACGGGCTTCGTGTTTGAGGTACGAACGCGAAGCCCGCAACTCGAAATCCACCATGCGTTTCCCTTCCTTAGCCGATTGGCTCGCCTGGCAGGAAACCCTGCATCCCAGTGAAATCGATCTTGGGCTGGAGCGGGTGGCAATGGTGTTGCGTCGCCTGCATCCCGCGCCACCGCCCTTTGCGGTGGTCACCGTCGGTGGCACCAATGGCAAGGGCTCCACGGTGGCGATGCTGGAGGCCATCCTGCGCGCCGGTGGCTATCGTGTCGGCGCCTATACCTCGCCCCATCTGCTGCGCTACAACGAGCGCGTCCGCCTCGATGGCAGGGCGGTGAACGATACCGCCCTGTGCGAGGCCTTCGAGCGTATCGATCAGGCGCGCGGCGACATCTCGCTGACCTATTTCGAGTTCGGCACCCTGGCCGCGCTGGATATCTTCTGGCGCAGCCTGGTGGACGTGGCGATCCTGGAGGTGGGCATGGGGGGGCGGCTCGATGCGGTCAATGTGCTGGATGCCGATGTCGCCCTGGTCACCACCGTGGACATCGATCATGCCCAGTGGTTGGGCGGCACGCGCGAGGCCATCGGCTTCGAGAAGGCGGGCATCTATCGCAGCGGGCGCCCGGCCATCTACGGCAGCCCCGATGCCCCCCAGTCCCTGTTGAATCATGCCGCCAGCCTGGGGACGCGGCTGTATCGCTACGGCCAGGATTTCGGCGCCGAGGCCGTGGCGGAGGGCTGGCGTTGGTGGGGTGGGGGACACGAGCGCCGCGCCCTGCCGCTGCCGGCCCTGCGCGGCCGTTCCCAGCTCCAGAATGCCGCCGGCGTGCTGATGGCGCTGGAAGCCGTTTCCGAGCGTCTGCCGCTGGACCAGGCACAGATCCGCGCCGGCCTGCTGGCGGTGCAACTGCCGGGGCGGTTTCAGGTACAGCCGGGAGAAGTCACTCGCATCCTCGACGTGGCGCATAACCCGCAGGCGGCCGGGGAGCTGGCGGCCAACCTGGCGGCCATGCCCTGTGCCGGCCGTACCCTGGCGGTGGTGGGCATGCTGGCGGACAAGGACATGGCCGGCGCCCTGGGCCGGCTGCGGGAGAGCGTCGACCATTGGTATGCCGGCGCGCTGGCGGTGCCGCGTGGCGCCGCCACGGCCCAATTGGTCCAGGCCCTCGGGGCGGCGGGTGTCGCGGAAGCGTGTATCACCGCCTGCGCCGATGTGCCGGCGGCCCTGGCGCAGGCGCAAGGCGAGGCGAAGGCAGGTGATCGCATCGTGGTATTTGGGTCGTTCTACACGGTGGCGGAGGCTCTGGCCCGGCCCGTATAATCGGGACCGATTCCCCTGGAACTGGGCGTAGTACGGAGACTGACCTTGAACGAGCAGCTGAAAAAGCGTCTGGTGGGTGCCATCGTGCTGGTGGCGCTGGCGGTGATCTTCGTGCCCATGCTGCTGGAGGGCGACAAGCGCTCCGGCATCCCGATGTTCGGCAGTAACGTCCCGGAACCACCGGATAGCCGCGTCGGGATGGTGGACATCCCGTTGCAGGTGCCGCCGCCGCCCGCCTATGCACCGGTGGTGGTGGAACGGGAGTTGCCGCCCGAGCCGGCGCCACCCGTTGCGCCCGAGCCGGTCCCGGCCCCGGTCGTAACGCCGGCACCGGCTCAGCAGCCCAGGCCCGTTGCTCCGGTACAGCCGGTCAAGCCGGCCGAGGTGGCCACCGCTACCAAACCGGCAGGCGCCGAAAGCTGGGCGGTGCAGGTGGGCAGCTTCTCCGAACAGGCCAATGCCAGCCGCCTGCGTGACAGTCTGCGTGGCAAAGGATATCCGGCCTATGTGGAGCAGGTGAAGCTGGCCAGCGGGACGTCCTACCGCGTGCGCGTCGGTCCGGTGCTGTCTCGCTCCGATGCCGAGGCGATCCAGGCCAAGCTGGCCAAGATCGACCAGCGCGGCATCGTGGTCCCGCATCCCTGACAGACATTCCTTTTGCTGTTGCGGGCGCTCTGCTAGAATCGCGCCCTTTCCGGCAGATACCTCCAGTCCCTACCTAATGAACTGGGTCGACTTCGTCATTCTCGGCATCCTCGGGGTTTCCGTCCTCATCAGCCTGTGGCGCGGCTTCACGCGCGAGGCGCTGTCCCTGGCCGGCTGGGTGTTGGCGGTGTGGGTGGCACTGATGTTCAGTGACAACCTGGAACGCCTGCTGCGCTCGCACATCGAAACCCCCTCGCTGCGCCTTATCGTCGCCTTTGCCATACTGTTTTTCCTCACCCTGCTGGTGGCTGCCTTCATCAATTATCTGGCGGTGCAGCTGATCAAGAAAACCGGCCTGTCCGGCACCGATCGCGTTATCGGCATCGTCTTCGGCCTGGCGCGCGGCATCGTGCTGGTGACAGTGCTGGTGCTGCTGGCGGGATTGACCAGCGTGCCGCGTGACCCGTGGTGGAAGCAGTCGGCGCTGATGCACTATTTCCAGGACCTGGCGGTGTGGACGCGCGCCTGGCTGCCGCCGGAAGTTGCCAAGAACATTCGTTACTGAGGACGCCCCGGTGTCCGTGTTGAAACAGAGGTAGTTGCGATGTGCGGTATTATCGGCATGGTGGGCAGAAGCCCGGTCAATCAGGCCATCTATGATGGCCTGACCGTGTTGCAGCATCGCGGCCAGGACGCCGCCGGCATCATGACCTGCGACAACGGTCGGTTGTATCTGCGCAAGGACAATGGCCTGGTGCGCGACGTGTTCGAGAACCGCCACATGCTCAAGCTGCCGGGCAATATGGGCATCGGTCACGTGCGTTACCCCACCGCCGGCTGCTCTTCCTCCGCCGAGGCCCAGCCGTTCTACGTCAACTCGCCCTTCGGCATCGCCCTGGCCCACAACGGCAACCTCACCAATGCCGACAGGCTGAAGGAAGAGGTGTTCCGCGACGACCTGCGTCACATCAACACCACCTCCGACTCGGAGATCCTGCTCAACGTCTTTGCCCACGAATTGCAGCGTCAGGGCAAGCTGCGCATCCTGCCCGATGATGTTTTCGATGCCGTGGCGCGGGTGCATACGCGGGTGAAAGGCGGGTATGCGGCGGTGGCCATGATCATCGGCTACGGCATCGTCGCCTTCCGCGACCCCTATGCCATCCGCCCGCTGTTCATCGGCAAGCGCACCACCGGCGACGGCGATGAGTACGTAGTGGCCTCGGAGAGCGTCGCCATCGACGCCCTCGGCTTTGACCGCGTGCGCGACGTCATGCCCGGCGAGGCGGTGTTCATTGGCGAGGACGGCAGCTTCCACGCACGCCAGTGTGCCGATGCGCCGGTGTATTCGCCTTGCATCTTCGAGTATGTGTATTTTGCCCGCCCCGACTCCATTATCGACGGCATCTCGGTGTATAAGGCACGCCTGCGCATGGGCGAGAAACTGGCGCACAAGATCAAGCGCGTGTTCCCCGATCACGATATCGACGTGGTGATCCCGATCCCCGACACCAGCCGCACCTCGGCGCTGCAACTGTCCTACGAACTGGGGGTGCTGTACCGCGAGGGTTTCATCAAGAACCGCTACATCGGCCGTACCTTCATCATGCCGGGGCAGAAGCAGCGCAAGAAATCGGTACGCCAGAAGCTCAATGCCATCTCCCTGGAGTTCAAGGGCAAAAACGTGCTGCTGGTGGACGACTCCATCGTGCGTGGCACCACCTCCAAGGAGATCATCCAGATGGCGCGCGACGCCGGCGCCAACAAGGTGTATTTCGCCTCGGCGGCACCCCCGGTGCGCTTCCCCAACGTCTACGGCATCGACATGCCCACCTCGGCAGAACTGATCGGCTATGGCCGCGACGAGCAGCAGATCGCCCAGGTCATCGGTGCCGACTGGCTGGTGTATCAGGACCTCGACGATCTGGTCGATGCGGTGCTGCACAAGAAGAACAAGGCAGTCACCCAGTTCGAGGCCTCGGTGTTCGACGGTAAGTACATCACCGGCGACGTCACGCCAGAGTATCTGGCCGCCCTGGAGCAGGCGCGTTGCGATGCCTCCAAGGAGCAGCGCGAGCGCGAGGTGAGCGCGATCATCGAGGTGCATAACAACGACTGATTGACAGTACGTCGATGATTACCTAATCTCCATCTTCAGCGCCGATTTGACTCAGCTTGCGGGCGCTCAATAAATACGGCTAAAGTGAGGGCGAAAAACCCGCTTTGGCTCCAAGCCGGCGGGTTTTTTTGTGCCCGCCGCACGACAGATTCAGACGGTGGAAGGTGCAAGATGGATCAGCAGGATTTCGATGAGTGGGGTTTTGACACACTGGCGGTGCGCGCCGGGCAGGTACGTACCGCCGAGGGCGAGCACAGCGAGGCAATCTTCCCCACCTCCAGTTTTCGCTTCGACAGCGCGGCCCAGGCCGCGGCGCGTTTCGGCGGCACCGAGGCAGGCAACATCTATTCGCGTTTCACCAATCCCACCGTACGCACCTTCGAGCAGCGTCTGGCCGCGCTGGAGGGGGGCGAACGCTGCGTCGCCACCAGCTCGGGCATGGCGGCGATCCTGTCCACCTGCATGGGCGTGCTGAAGGCTGGCGATCACATCGTCTCCTCGCGCGCCATCTTCGGTTCCACCGTGGTGCTGTTCGACAGCTTCATGGGGCGTTTCGGCGTGCAGACCAGCTATGTGCCACTCACCGATCTGGCGGCGTGGGAGGCGGCGATCCGTCCCCACACGCGCCTGCTGTTCGTGGAGACGCCGTCCAATCCGTTGACCGAGATCGCCGACATCCGCGCCCTGGCCGACATCGCCCATCGCCACGGTTGTCTGCTCGCCGTGGACAATTGTTTCTGCACTCCCGCGTTGCAGCGGCCGCTGGAGCTTGGCGCCGACATCGTGATCCATTCCGCCACCAAGTACATCGACGGCCAGGGCCGCTGTCTGGGCGGCGCCGTGGTGGGGAGCGAGGAACTGGTGGGCAAGGAGGTGTACGGTTTTCTGCGCACTGCCGGTCCCACCATGAGCCCGTTCAATGCCTGGGTGTTTTTGAAGGGGCTGGAGACGCTCAAGCTGCGCATGCTGGCGCACAGCGCCAACGCGTTGGCGCTGGCGCAGTGGCTGGAGCAGCAGCCGCAGGTGGCGCGCGTCTACTATCCCGGTCTGGCCTCCCATCCGCAGCATGCACTGGCGACGCGCCAGCAGAAGGGCTATGGCGGCATCGTCGCCTTCGAGGTGCAGGGTGGGCGCGAGCAGGCCTGGGGGGTGATCGACGCCACCCGCATGTTGTCCATCACCGCCAATCTGGGCGATGCCAAGAGCACCATCACCCATCCGGCCACCACCACTCACGGCCGCCTGTCGTTGGAGCAGAAGGCGGAGGCGGGTATCGGCGAAGGACTGATCCGCATCTCCGTGGGACTGGAAGAGGTGGACGACATCAAGGCGGATCTGGCGCGCGGCCTGGCCCTGATTTGAGTCATGCACCCTGCCGGAATGTCGCAGTACATGACATATGTCCTGGCATTCCAGGCCGCTCTCCGCACGCGTTGAACCGCTGCCGGCATCTGGCGTAAGCTCGATGCAGCCGTACCCGGAGCGGTACGGCCATAACGACAATACCGTGCCTGGTGAGGCGGGAGGAGAGGAGCATGGGCAAGACCATTTACGTGGGCAACCTGCCGTTCAGCGCCACCGAGGATCAGCTGCGCGACCTGTTTGCGACCTTCGGTGAGGTGACCTCGGTGAAATTCGTCAATGACCGCGATACCGGCCGCTTCCGTGGCTTCGCCTTTGTGGAGATGGGCGCCGGGGCCGACGAGGCCATCCGCGATCTGGACGGCAAGGACTTTGGTGGCCGCGGCCTGCGTGTGAACGAGGCCAAGGAGCGGACGCCGCGCGCGGGTGGCGGCATGCGCCGCCGCTCTCCTTACCGCACCGCCTGAGATTTCCCTCTGTTGCCGGCGACCGGCCCCGCTGCGGTGCCGGCGGGATAGCATTGTCGTGATGAATACCGAACCCCGCCGCCTGTTGCTCGATGTCTACGCCGCCGCGTTGCAGGCGGTGGATGGCCGCACTGCGGTGCGCGCGCGCCTGTCCCCCTATACCGCCGCCGGACCGGTGTATGCGGTGGCCATCGGTAAGGCGGCCGCGGCCATGATGCAGGGGGCGGTGGATGCATTGGGCGAGGGTCTTGCGGCCGGGCTGGTGATCACCCGCCATGGCTATGCCGACGCCGCGGCGGGGCCGCGCCTGCGCGTGCTGGAGGCGGATCATCCCCTGCCCGGCGCCGCCAGCCTTGCCGCCGGCCAGGCGCTGCTCGATTTCATCGCCACAACACCCGCCGACGCGCCCCTGTTGTTTCTCATCTCCGGCGGCACCTCGGCACTGGTGGAGGTGTTGCCGCCCGGACTTGATGCCGCGCAGCTGCAGGCCGCCAACGATTGGTTGCTGGGCAGCGGCTGGGATATCGTGCGTATCAACCGCGTCCGTCGCTCCCTGTCCTGCATCAAGGGCGGGCGGCTGGCCCGGTATGTGGCCGGCCATCCGGTGCTCAATCTGCTCATTTCCGATGTGCCCGGCGACGATCCTTCCATCATCGGTTCCGGCCTGCTGGTGCCCGCGCAGGAAGCGGCGCTGACCGGCGAAGAACGGGTGGCGCTGCCTCCCTGGCTGGCGGCGCAGGTCGCCACGCCGCCGCCGCTGCCGTCTGCCGATGACTTTGCCGCCATCCAGACCGAAGTTCTGTGCAGCAACCGCGATGCGCGCCTGGCCGCAGGGCTGGCCGGCGCGGCGCACGGGCTGGCGGTCTATCACCATCAGGACGTCATTCAGGGTGAGGCCGCCGGTGTCGGGCATGCCCTGGCGCAGCAGGTGCTCGCTGGGCCGCCCGGCCTGTATGTGTGGGGCGGCGAAACCACGGTGCGCCTGCCGCCGCAACCGGGGCGCGGCGGGCGTTGCCAGACCCTGGCCCTGGCCGCGGCGCAGCGGCTGGCGGGTTCCGCCGTGGTTCTGCTGGCGGCGGGTACCGACGGTAGCGATGGCCCTGGCGAGGATGCCGGCGCCCTGGTGGATGGGGGCACCCTCGCCCGCGGCGAACTGGAGTGTTTCGATGCGCGCGAGTGCCTGGTGCGCGCCGATGCGGGCCGTTTTCTGGAGGCCAGCGGGGATCTGTTGCAAACCGGTCCCACGGGCAGCAATGTGATGGACTTGGTGTTGGCGCTGAAGCCGGCGTGAAGCGCGCAAGCCGTTCGGGCTAGAATGGCGCGCCATGAACGAGACCAAGCTGTTTGATGCCGCCCTGGGGTGTCTGCGGGCCTGTGACGCCGCGGACAAGATCGCGCTGACCCGTGCCACGGCGCAGGCCTGGCGCGCAGGGCGGCTGACGCGGGAAGCCACCACGCCTGCCGCCACCATCGCCGTCCCCGGCCGTCCCGCCCGTCTGCGCCTGGTGCTGCCACGCGAATTGCCACGGCGTCGTCCCGACAGCCGCGAGGGGCGTGCCATCCTGTTCCATGCCCTGACCCACATCGAGTTCAACGCCATCAACCTGGCCTGGGATGCGGTGTATCGTTTTCGCGCCATGCCGGCGGCCTTCTACGACGACTGGATCCGCGTGGCCGAGGAAGAGGCCTCGCACTTCGAACTGCTGCGCGCCCACCTCAACACCCTGGACGCCGACTATGGTGACTGGCCCGGCCACAACGGCCTGTGGGAGATGGCGCTGAAGACGGCGCACGATCCGCTGGTGCGCATGGCCCTGGTGCCGCGTTGCCTGGAGGCGCGCGGGCTGGATGTGAATCCCGGCATCCAGGACAAGCTGCGTGCGGTGGGCGACGCAGAGGGCTGCGCCCTGCTCGATATCATTCTGCGCGACGAGATCGGCCATGTGGCCATCGGTGACCGCTGGTTCCGCCATCTCTGCGCCGAGCGCGGGCTGGATATGGAGGCGACCTATCGCCGCCTGCTCGACGAATACATGAAGGTCCCTCCGCGGGGACCGTTTCATCTGGAGGCGCGGCGCCGCGCCGGATTTTCCGAGGCCGAACTGGCCTATTTGCAGGGCGTGGGATGAGGAGAACAATGATGCGGTTGCGGGGCTGGCTGTTCGGCTGCTTGTGGTTGATGTGTGGCGCGGCCTGGGCGCAGGACGCGACCATGGTCATGTACCAGGTGATGGAGGCGGGGTTCGAGCCCTACAGCTCGCGCCTCATCGTTACGCCGCGTCATCTGCGCATGGACGACGGTGATGTCGACAGCAGCTTTGTGCTGTTCGACCGCAAGCAGAACATCATCTACAGCGTGACCCACACCGATCGTACCGTGCTGGAGATCCATGCGCGGCCGGTGGATGTCGAGGCGCCCATACCCCTGAACCGGACGCACTCGCGGGTGGTGGCGGAGGAGTCCTTGCCCGCCGTTGCCGGCAAGACGCCGCAGCAATACCGCCTCAGCGTCAATGGCGAGCTGTGCTACGAGGTGGTGGCCGTCGACGGTTTGCTGCCGGATGTGGTGGCGGCGCTCAGCGCCTTCCGCAGCGTGCTGGCGGGGGAAAACGCGCGCATCCTCACCGATGTGCCGGCCGACATGCAGGATCCCTGCGACCTGGCCCTCAACACCTATGCCCCACACTGGTCATTGCAGTTCGGCCTGCCCATCCAGGAGCACGACACGCAGGGCAAGGGACAGGTGCTGCTGGATTACAGCAGCGAGTATCCGGCCGAGGCGGCGCTGTTCAAACTACCCAAGGGCTATCAGCATTTTTCCCTCAGCCGGTGAGGGTGAAGGTGGCGGGAGTGTGGAGGCGTGGTCTGTAACGCACGTAGGTGCTGCGCTTATTCCGCCGGCCAGCTGTATTCTTCCGGCCGGCAGCCCGCCGCATCGCAGCACAGCACGCTGCCATGCGTTTCCCAGGCACCCAGCACCAGGCGTTCGCCGCCGCCCGGCAAGGGGTGGCGGTCCGGGCGATGGGTGTGGCCGTGGATCAGCCGGCTCACCCGGTATTGCTGCAGATAGGCCGCTACCGTTTCAGTATTCACGTCCATCACGTACTCGGCCTTGCGGCCGATTTCTTCTTTGCTGGTGTCGCGCAGTTGGCGGGCGAAGGCGATGCGCTCCGCGGGCGGTTTGGCGAGAAATGTGCTGATCCACTGCGGGTCGCGCAGCTGGCGGCGCATCTGCTGGTAGGGCAGGTCGTCGCTGCACAGCAGGTCGCCGTGCATCAGCAGGGTGGGGGTGCCGTAGAGATCGATGACGGTCGGATCGGACAGCAGGGTGCAGCCGGTGCGACGGGAAAATTCTGCGCCGAGCAGAAAGTCGCGGTTGCCGTGCATCAGGTACACCGGCACGCCGCTGTCGGTGAGGGTGCGCAGGGCGTCGACGACGCCCTGCTGCTCGGGTTGCACCAGGTCGTCGCCCAGCCAGGCCTCGAACAGATCGCCCAGGATATACAGCGCCTCGGCGCTGACGGCCTGCGCGCCGAGGAAGCGGCGGAACAGGCCGTCGGCCGGGGCGCGGTCGCCCTGCAGGTGCAGGTCGGAGACGAACAGCGTCGCCATGGAATCAGTCGACGATCTCGACCTTCTCGATGACGATGGGCTCGGCCGGCACGTCCTGGTGGAAGCCGGCGTTGGTGGTGGTGACGCCCTTGATGCGGTCCACCACGTCCATGCCTTCCACCACCTTGCCGAACACGCAATAGCCCCAGCCGTCCGGGGTGGGGGAGCGGTGATTGAGGAAGCTGTTGTCCTTCACGTTGATGAAGAACTGTGCGGTGGCAGAGTGCGGGTCGCCGGTGCGCGCCATGGCGATGGTGCCGCGGTCGTTTTTCAGGCCGTTGTCGGCCTCGTTCTTGATCGGCTCATGGGTCGGCTTGTTGACCATGTTGCTGGTCAGGCCGCCGCCCTGGATCATGAAGCCGTCGATGACGCGATGGAAGATGGTGCCATCGTAGAAGCCTTCGCGCACATAGCGTTCGAAGTTGGCGGCGGTATTGGGGGCCTTGGCGGCATCGAGTTCGAGACCGATGATGCCGTAGGTGGTGTGCATCTTGATCATGGGGGCTCCTGATTACGGGGTCTTGTCGTCGGTAATGACGACGGCCTGTTGAATGATGATGGTTTCCTGCGGCACGTCCTTGGGGAACATGCCGCCGGCACCGGTGCGGGTTTCCTTGATCGCCTTGACCACGTCCATGCCGCTCACCACCCGGCCGAACACGGCATAACCCCAGGCGCGCGGCGTCTTCTCGCGGAAGTCGAGGAAGTCGTTGTTGTTGACGTTGATGAAGAACTGAGCGGTGGCGGAGTGCGGGTCGCCGGTGCGCGCCATGGCGATGGTGCCGACGGTGTTGCGCAGGCCGTTGTCGGCCTCGTTCATGATCGGCGCCCGGGTCGGCTTCTGGGCGAAGTCGCTGGTGAAGCCGCCGCCCTGGATCATGAAGCCGTCGATGACGCGGTGGAAGATGGTGCCGTTGTAGTGACCGTCCTGTACGTAGCGCAGGAAGTTTTCCACCGTCTTGGGCGCCTTGGCGCGGTCCAGTTGCAGCACGATGCCGCCCTTGTTGGTGACCAGGCGTACCCGCGGGGTGTCGGTATCGGCCCAGGCCGTGGTGCTCAGGCCGAGCAACAGGGTGAGGAGGAGAACGGTGAGGCGGTGCATAGGCGGAGACTCCCTGAATCCTGAATGAGGCGCAATGATAACAGCCCCGGCCTGCCGGCAGAAGGCGGCCGGCCGCCTTCTGCCCGCCCCGACGGGCTGATATCATGCACGCCACGCCCACGCCCACTCCAACTCCCGACCGGCCGCGGTGGACAATCAAACAATGAGCTACCAGCACAACCTGCACATCCACAATAACCTCACCAAGCGCAAGGAACCGTTCCAGCCCATCGACCCCAAGCGGGTGCGCATGTATGTGTGCGGCATGACGGTGTATGACTACTGCCATATCGGCCATGCCCGGGTGCTGGTGGTGTTCGACGTGATCAGCCGCTACCTGCGCAAGATCTACGGCGCCGAGCACCTCACCTATGTGCGCAACATCACCGACATCGACGACAAGATCATCAAGCGCGCCAACGACAACGGCGAGCCGTACACCGCGCTGACCGAACGTTTCATCGCATTCATGAATGAGGACGCCGACGCCCTCGGCGTGCAGCGGCCGGATATCGAACCGCGCGCCACGCTGCATATCCAGGAGATCCTCGCCATGATTCAGACGCTGGTGGACAAGGGCTATGCCTATCCTGCCAGCAACGGCGACGTGTACTACGACGTCAGCAAGTTCGAGCACTACGGCCAGCTGTCCGGCAAGAATGTGGAAGACCTGCGCGCCGGCGAGCGCGTGGCGGTGGACGAGGCCAAGGACGATCCGCTGGACTTCGTACTGTGGAAGGCGGCCAAGCCGGGCGAGCCGTACTGGGATTCGCCCTGGGGCGCGGGCCGCCCCGGCTGGCACATCGAGTGTTCCGCCATGTCCACCCAGGCGCTGGGCCATCACTTCGACATCCACGGCGGCGGCCTCGACCTGCAGTTCCCGCACCACGAAAACGAGATCGCCCAGTCCGAGGCGGCCTGCGGCTGCCAGTATGTCAATTACTGGATCCACAACGGTTTCGTGCGGGTGGACAACGAAAAGATGTCCAAGTCGCTGGGCAACTTTTTCACCATCCGCGACGTACTCAAAAAATACGACCCGGAAGTGGTGCGCTATTTCATCCTCGCCAGTCATTACCGCAGCCCGCTCAATTACTCCGATCAGCATCTGGACGGCGCCAAGGCTGCCCTCACCGGCCTGTACACCGCGTTGCGCGGCCTGCAGCTACCGCAGGCGGATGAGTCGCTGGGGGACTATGCCGCCCGCTTCTATGCGGCGATGGACGACGACTTCGCTACGCCGGAGGCCATGGCGGTGCTGTTCGACCTGACGCGCGAGGTCAACCGCCTGCGTGGCAGCGATGAGGCCGCCGCCGCCCGATATGGTGCATTGCTCAAGCACCTGGCCGGTTTGCTCGGCCTGTTGCAGCGCGAGCCACAGGCCTTCCTGCAGGGCGGCAGCGGTGAGGGGCTGGCCGATGCGGAGATCGAGCGCCTCATCGCCGAGCGCCTGACCGCGCGCAAGAACAAGGACTGGGCCGCCTCCGATCGCATCCGCGATGAGCTGAAGGCGCAGGGCGTGGTACTGGAGGACGGCGCCGGCGGCACCACCTGGCGGCGGGCCTGAGCAGGTACGTATGTATTCTGTTCATGGAATAGAGCGCAGCGGCTGCTCTGATCCTCGGCCGCGGCCACTGACAGCCTGCTAGGCACACTGCGACATGGATCGTTTCCCCCTGGCCCCGCATCTGTTTTTCCTGCTTGCCGGCGGCACTGTCGCTGCCGCGCTGTTGGCGGTGACGCTGTGGGTGGTGCAGCTGGAGGAGGACAAGGTGCGCGAAGAGCGCCGCGTGCAGGCGGTGTCCCAGCTCAGCACCGTGCGTGCCCGCCTGGAGGGCATCGTCAACTCCACCCTGTTTCTCACCCGTGGGCTGGTGGCGCACGTCGCCGCACGTGGGGATATCGGCACCGATGAGTTCAATGACCTGGCGCGTGAGCTGATGAGCCACAGCCGCCATATTCGCAACATCGGCCTGGCCCGCGACAATGTCATCTCCCACATGTATCCCCTGGCCGGTAATGAGGCTGCCCTCGGCATGCGCTATCTCGACAATGTCGCGCAGCGCCCCGCCGTATTGCGCGCCATGGAGAGCCGCCGCACGGTGCTGGCCGGCCCGGTGGATCTGGTGCAGGGCGGACGGGGATTCATCAATCGCACACCGATCTTCCTGACGCCGCCCGATGGCCGTTCCGGCAGCGGTGCCTACTGGGGCATGGCCAGTATCGTCATCGACAGCGATACCTTGCTGCGCGACGCGGGTCTGCTGGAGACGACATCCTGGCTGGTGTTCGCTCTGCGCGGCAAGGATGGCCTGGGTGAGGCGGGAGAGGTTTTTCTGGGTGATGCTGCCATCTTCGGGCGCAACCCGGTGCTGCTGGAGGTCACGTTGCCGGAGGGCTACTGGCAGCTGGCGGCGATGCCGCGCGACGGTTGGGAGCTGCCACTGGTCTATACGCCGGTGATGCTACTCGGTGGCCTGCTGCTGGCCATGCTGATGGGGACACTGGTCTACACCCTGCTGCGCGATCGTTATCGCCTGCGCCTGGCCAGGGATGAGGCGGAACACGCCAATCGGGCCAAGAGCACCTTTCTCGCCACCATGAGCCACGAAATCCGCACACCGCTCAATGGCATCCTCGGTATGGCGCGCCTGCTGGAACACAGCACACTGGATACGCAGCAGCAGGAGTGTGTCGAGGCCATCGCCAGCTCCGGCCGGGTGTTGAACAACCTGCTGGGTGATGTGCTGGACCTGTCGCGCATCGAGGCCGGCAAACTGGAGCTGGAGCCGGCGGATTTCGAGCTGCACCGTCTGGTGGATGGACTGTTTGTCTTGCTGGCGCCGCAGGCTGCGGCCAAACAGCTGCAATTCATCACCGAGGTGGCCGATGACGTGCCGCATCGCCTGCATGGCGACGTCAATCGTTTGCATCAGATATTGCTCAACCTGCTCAACAACGCCATCAAGTTCACCAGCGCCGGACGCGTGGTGCTGCTGGTACGCTGCCTGGCGCTGGAGGGTGATGCGGTGCGCCTGGAGTTCGCCGTGTCCGATACGGGAATCGGCATCGCACCGGAGATGCAGCTGCGCCTGTTCCGTGCCTTTGAGCAGGCCGACAGTTCCATCACGCGGCGTTTCGGTGGCACCGGGCTGGGGTTGGCCATCTGCAAGCACCTGACCGAGGCCATGGGCGGCAACATTGCGCTGGAAAGCCGGCCGGGGGCAGGCAGCACCTTCCGCGTGGTGTTGCCCCTGCGCCTGGGGAGTGACGCACCGGCACCGGCGGTGCCGCCGTTGCATAGTGCACGGCTGCATGTCTTGCTGGCCGAGGATCAGGAGATCAACCGCAAGGTGGCGGCGGGCTTGCTGCGACAGCAGGGGTGTCGCGTCAGCTTTGCGGCCAACGGCCGCGAAGCGCTGGAGGCCCTGCACAGCGATGATTTCGACGTGGTACTGATGGATGTGCAGATGCCGGAAATGGATGGCATCGAGGCGGCGCAGCGGATACGCCAGCTACCGGATCGGCGCAAGGCGCAAATCCCCATCATCGCCCTCACGGCTCACGTCATGCAGGAGGATGTGGAGCGCTTCTTGGCTGCCGGCATGAATGCCGTTGTGGAAAAGCCATTGGACATGGCACGAATGAATCAGGAACTGGTGCGCCTGCTGGCGCACCGTAAAAGAGATCAGTAACTGCCGCCCTGACCGGCGGCCGCCAGCAGCCGCATGGTGGCCTCATCCTCCACATGCAGGCGCCCATGGTTGACCGCCTCCTGCCGCCATAGCCGCTCCAGGCGCTCGTCACCGAATCCTGCCTCATCCAGCTGCCGCACATAATCTTCGTAGGACATGATGGCTGTCTCCTGTCCGCTACCGTTGCTTGTATTATCGGCGGGCAGTGCGGATTATTTAGGGCGCCTGACCAGTCCGTGCCGGACTGGTCAGGCGCCGCGGCGGAAAGATGTGCTATTCGAGCGGCCTCATGCTCCGCTGCCGGCTGAACGTCAGTGTGGAGCCGGAACGGCCTCGAAGTCCGGGTGTTGGAAATACTCCGCGTACTGATGCAAGGCATGGGCGATGCGTTCGATGCCCTGGTGGCGCAGGTCGTCGCCCTGTTCGCCTTCGAGCAGCGCCATCCCTTCGAACATCTCGCCCAGAATGATGTGCAGCACGGCATCGGCCTCCGGCTCCAGTTTGCAGTTTTGCACCATGTAATCGATGTTGTCCCGCACGCCCTGCGCGAGCTGCGCGAAATCGTTGGCATCACTCTGGCGAGCCAGGTGTGGCCGCAGCAGATCATGGATACCGCGCATGGCATGGCGCAGCGCCTCATCCGTCGCCCATTTCTGACCATTGTCCAGCCGCAGCATCTGCTGAGCATCGTGGTGGGCATGGTCATCGTGGTTGTGGGTGGTCGGGTGTTGTGCATCGTGGCCGACTGGCGTGGAATGTTGATGAGCACCCTCGCCGCAGCCGCTCAACGCGAAGACGGTGGCGCAGACAGCAAGCGTGTGTTTGATGAAATACATTCTATTTCTCCTTGGATGATTGCAGTGCGGCGTGGGTGGCGTTATGTGTCCGCTCGGCTGGCGTGCGGGATCACGACACGCCATAGAGAAGCCGGGTTGCACAATAAGTTCCGCAAACCTTTGCTCGGTCTGGAATGCAGCGAAAAAATAGGGCTTATGGCAAAAAATCTGCCATGATCCCGCGGCGCTCTCAGCAGACACCGTTTCTTCGCAGCCGCTCTACCCACAGTTGGGTGGCGCCGGCCACTGCAGCGGGCATGACGAGCAGATTGACCAGCGGGATCAGGGTGGCGAACAGCACCGCGCTGCCGAAGCCGAGGCCGAGCAGCGGTTGGCCGCGCAGGCATAGACGCTGGGTGGCAAAGCGCAGACCATGGTTGCCGAGGGGATAGTCCAGATATTGCAGCGCCAACATCCAGGCGGAGACCAGCGCCCATAACAGCGGCGCGGCAAGGTTCAGCAGCGGCACCACGAACAACAGGCCGAGGGGAATGGCCCAGAGCAGGAAGTAGCCCAGCTTGCGCAACTCGTCCAGCAGGGCCTGCGGCGCCTCGCGCAGCGCCTGGCGCAGGCTGCCGCCACCGGGCGGCACTGCGCCGGTCAACAGCCGCTCGACAGCTTCGGCGAGCAGACCGTTGAACGGCGCAGCAATGAAATTGGCGATAAGGGTGAAGGTAAAGAACACGATGATCGCCGCCACCAGCCCGAATACCAGCCACAGCAACCAGGCGAGCCACGCCAGCCATTCGGGCAGAGTGGGCAGCAGGCTGTCCACCAGGGCGCCAAATTGGCCGGCGGCCAGCCACAGCAGCAGGCCGAATACCAGCACATTGATGCCCAGTGGCAGCAGCACATAGGGCCACAGGGCCGGGCGCAGCAGCAGGCGGAAACCGGCCAGCAGGTAGCCGAAGCCGGACAGGAGCTGGTGCAGCGGTTCCATCAGCATTTCTCCTGGTTTGCCGCAAGCGCCCGGCGCGCGAGCAGGGTGGTGCCATAGGCAGCCTGCGTGTGCAGCGGCTCCAGCATGGGGAGCTGGAGCAGGTCGTGGCGGATGGTAGTCCACGCCGGGTTGCGTGCGCCGCCGCCCACCGTGCGCACGCTGCGGGGCCACGGCGCACCCAGTTCCGCCAGCCGTTGGTAGCCCTGCAGTTCGATGCGGGCGATGCCCTCCAGCAGTCCCTGAAAAAACACCGCTTCATCGTCCGGTCGTGGCGCGAGGCGCGGCGGCAGGGCCGGCTCGTTGACGGGAAATCGCTCGCCCGGCGCCGGCAGCGGGTAATAATCGAGCCCAGTGGGCCGCTCCGGGCGCAGGCGCGGTGTCAGCGCGGCCATCTCGGCGTCGCTGAAAAACTGGCGCAACACAGCACCGCCGCTGTTGGAGCCGCCGCCCACCAGCCAGAAGTCATCCAGGGGCTGGCTGTAAATGCCGTATTCCGGCGCATGGACAGGGCGTTCGCTGATGACCTTCAGCACCAGGGTCGACCCCAGCGAGGTGACGGCCTCCCCCGGTTGTGCCGCGCCGGTGGCGAGGAAGGCGGCGGTACTGTCGGTGGTGCCGGTGGCGAGCAGGGTGTCGGGCCGCAAGCCGTGGCGCCGTGCCAGTGCCGGGGCGATGGGGCCGATGGGCATGCCGGGCGCCACCACCTGCGGCAGCAGGTGTCGCGGCACACCGAGCTGCCCCAGCCAGTCCGGCCAGCATTTCTGTACGGCGTCATAGCCGCTCTTGAGACAGTTGTTGGCGTCGCTGATATCCCAACGGCCGCCGAGCAGTCCATTGAGGTAGTCGGCCTGGGAGAGGAGATGGGCCGCCCGTTCCGCACCGGGTTGCTGGAGCAGCCAGAGCAGTTTGGCCAGGCCCGAGGCGGTGCCGTGGGCGGCGGACTCGCGCGGCGCGATACGGGCGATGGCGGCGGCCTCGGCCGTGGCACGGCCGTCGTTGTACATCAGGGCCAGGCCCAGCGGCGTCCCGGCGGCGTCGGCCAGCAGCACGGTGCCCGAGGTGGCGTCCACGGCGATGGCCTGGATGGCCGCCGCAGGTACGGTGGCGACCAGTTGTGCCAGCAGGGTGTCGAGGGCTGCAGCCCACAGTGCCGGGTCCTGTTCCACCTCGGCGCCGCGGCGCTGCGGGGCCGGCAGGGGCTGGCTGACCTCGGCCTGCACCGCGCCGGAGGCGTCGATGGCGATGGCGCGGCAGCCGGAGGTGCCGAAATCGATGCCGACAGCCAGTGTGTGTTCGTTCCGCGTCATCGGGAGCGGCCTATGCTTGAATCAGTCCCTTTCATAGGAGCGGCATCATGACACGCATCAGATGGCTATTGGTATCGGCGGTGTTGGGGCTGGCGGGTTGTGCCGCCGCGCCGGTCGACGAAGGCTCACCCGTCTATCGCCTGCCCGTGGGCGCGGTCGTGGTGTTGCGACAGGAACTGGCCATCCCCGAGGGGCACGCGCGCGTGTTCCTGCAAGGGGGGGCGGTGGTGGAAAAGCATCGCCTCAATCCCTACCGGCCCCACTGCAACTTCGAGCAGCGGGCGGTGAGTGACGGCACGGCGCGCATCGTGGCGGATCGCTTCACCGTCACGGCGGTGAGTGTGGGGGAGGATTTTGTGGTGCAGCGCCGCGCCTACGTCTATGCCGCCCTGCGCCTGGCCGGCGATGACGACAGCCCCGGCATGGTGAACCGCTATCTGCACCATCGTCTGGAGTCGGCACGGCAACCCCAGGTGATGCGCCTCACCTGCCACGGCGGCTTCGAACTGCCCGGTCGGGCGCAACTGCCCAGCCTGGTGGAGATTCACGCCGCGCTGGGCGAGGTGGCGGCGATCGAGCGGCCTTAGGGCAGGTGCACCGGCTGGGGCGGGTTCCAGTCGGCGGCGCGGTGCTCCACCACCACGGTGGTGTAGATGCCGCCGCGCACGTTGAATTTGCCGGTCAGGCGCATGAAGCGCGGCTGGGTGGCGCGCACCAGGTCGTCGAGGATGCGATTGGTCACCGCCTCGTGGAAGGCGCCTTCCTCGCGGAACGACCAGACATACATCTTGAGGGACTTCAGCTCCACGCACTTCTGCGCCGGCACGTAGTCCAGGTACAAGGTGGCGAAGTCGGGCTGGCCGGTCTTGGGGCACAGGCAGGTGAACTCGGGAATCTCGATGCGGATGGTATAATCCCGGCCCGGCATCGGGTTATCGAAGGTTTCCAGGTCCTTGCTCGGTTGGGTAGGCATGGCGGTGGCTTTCATGGTAGCTTTGCGGGCCGGCGATTCTAGCCCGGATGCTCCATGAATTGCACGCGCCCTCGCTTGATCTTTGATTTTACAAAGTATTTTTCTCAGTCGGCCGTAATCACCGATACGCCGCTCCTTCGAAAAATCCCTTGTGAAATCAAATCTGCGGCGCGATGATCGCGCCAATTCATGAAACAACCGGGCTGCGAAAAATGACCGGAATGGCATGCGCAATCGTCTCGCATTCCGCATGTGGCAGGGAGGCCCCGGGCGCTGACGCCCTACCTTACCTTCCATCTTATTGTTTTCCTTGCTTTCCAGTTGGTTAGGCTGACACAGACCCAATAATTATGCGCCTGAGCAAGATCAAACTATCCGGCTTCAAGTCCTTTGTCGACCCCACCACCATTCCCCTGCCCAGCAATCTGGTCGGCGTGGTCGGTCCCAACGGTTGCGGCAAGTCCAACGTCATCGATGCCGTGCGCTGGGTGATGGGCGAAAGCTCCGCCAAGCACCTGCGCGGTGACTCCATGGCGGACGTCATCTTCAACGGCTCCACCTCGCGCAAGCCGGTGGGGCAGGCCACCATCGAACTGGTGTTCGACAACAGCGACGGTCAGCTCGGCGGCCAGTACGCGCAATACGGCGAAATCTCCATCAGCCGCACCGTGACCCGTGACGGTCAGTCCATCTATCACCTCAACGGCAGTCGTTGCCGCCGTCGCGACATCACCGACATCTTCCTCGGTACCGGCCTTGGCCCACGCAGCTACGCCATCATCGAACAGGGCACCATCTCCCGCCTCATCGAGGCCAAGCCGGAAGATCTGCGTATCTTCCTGGAAGAGGCGGCGGGCATCTCCAAGTACAAGGAGCGCCGGCGCGAAACCGAGACGCGCATGAAGCACACGCGCGAAAACCTCGACCGTCTCAACGACCTGCGCGAGGAGCTGGACAAGCAGCTCGCCCATCTGCAGCGCCAGGCCCGCACCGCCGAGCGCTACAAGGAACTGAAGCAGGAGGAGCGTCTGGTCAAGGGCCAGCTGCAGGCCCTGCGCTGGCGCGGTCTCGACAGTGAGGCGCGCCGCATCGAAGGGCAGATCAGCGAGCAGGAGACCGGCCTGGAGGCGCAGCTGGCACGCCAGCGCAATGCCGAGGCCAGCATCGAGCGTCTGCGCGAAGAGCATGTGGAGGCCACCGATACCTTCAACGGCGTACAGAGCACCTTCTATAGCGTAGGCGCCGACATCGCCCGCCTGGAGCAGTCCATCCAGCACGCCCGCGAGCGTCGCCAGCAGCAGCAGCAGGACCTCAATCAGGTGGAGCGTTCGTGGAATGAGGCGCAGTCCCACATGGAGTCGGACCGGCGCAAGATCGATGAACTGGCCGCCGCCCTGAATGAACAGGAGCCGGCGCTGGCCACCACCCAGCAGGAAGAGCAACTCGCCACCGCCGCCCTGGCCGCGGCGGAGGAGGGCATGCACGCCTGGCAGGGGCAGTGGGACGAATTCAATCACCAGGCCGCCGAGTCGTCGCAGACGGCCCAGGTGGAGCGCGCACGCCTGCAGCATCTGGAGCAGCAGGCCAATCAGCAGCGCCAGCGCCTGCAACGCCTGGAGGAAGAGCAGAAGATGCTCTCCACCGACGCCCTGGAGGACGAGGTCGCCATGCTGCGCGAGCAGCAGGCAGAAGACGAGATGCGGGCCGCGGGACTGCAGGAGCAGGTGAGCGATTGCCTGAACCGCATCGGCGTCCAGCGCGAGCAGAACAACCAAACCTCCGCCGAGCTGGATCGGCTGCGCGCCGAACTACACAGCCGCCGCGGCCGCCACGCTTCGTTGGAGGCCTTGCAGCAGGCGGCGCTGGGCAAGCGCCAGGGCGCCGTCACCGCCTGGCTGGAACGGCAGGGACTGGCCGGTGCGCAACGTCTGGCGCAGGGACTCACGGTGGAGCACGGCTGGGAGCGGGCGGTGGAAACCGTGCTCGGCGCCAGCCTGGAGGCGGTGTGCGTGGATGGCATCGACCCGCTGGCCGAGGTGCTGCAGGGGCTGGAGCAAGGGCATCTCACCCTGTTCGATACCAAGGCCGCCGGTGCCGCGGGCAGCGGTACGCTGGCGAGCAAGGTGCAGGCGCCGTGGAGTCTGGCCGGCCTGCTCGGTGATATCCATGCGGCAGACAGCCTGGCCGAGGCCCTGGCCCTGCGTCCGCGTCTTGCGGCCCATGAATCGGTGATCACCCGCGATGGCCTGTGGCTGGGGTCGAGCTGGTTGCGCGTGGCGCGCGAGGCCGACGAGCATGCGGGCGTATTGCAGCGCGAACAGGAACTGCGCGAACTGAATGCGCTGTTGGCGCAGCTGGATCAGCAGGTGGGCGCGGCCGAGCAGAACCTGGTGGACGGCCGTGAGCAGCTGCGCCGGCTGGAGGAAGAACGCGAGGCCTTGCAGCGCCAGCTGAACGAGGCCAACCGCCGCTCTGCCGAGCAAAAGGCCCAGTTGTCCGGCAAGCAGGCGCGGCTGGAGCAGATCCGCCAGCGCCACGAACGCCTGCAGACGGAAGCGCAGGAATTGCAGCGCCAGCAGCAGGAGGCCGAGGCCGAGATGGAGCAGGCGCGCAGCCGCCTGCATCAGGCCCTGGCGCTGATGGAAGACAATGCCATCCGCCGTGAGGAACTGGGCCGGGAGCGCGAGGAGCGCCGCGCCGCGCTGGATCAGGCGCGCGAACAGTCGCGCACTGCACGTGAGGCGGCGCACGGCCTGGCGCTCAAATTGCAGGGCATGCGCACCGAGCGCGCCAGTACCGAACAGGCCTTGGAGCGCATGGAAAACCAGCTTGCCATGTTGGCCGAACGGCGCGAGGAACTGCGCCTGGTACTGGGCGAGGGGGATGCGCCGATCCGGGCCATGGGCGAGGAGTTGGCCGCGCATCTCAACCGTCGCATGGAGGTGGAGAAGCAGCTGGCCGAGGCGCGAAAGCGGGTGGAGAACATCGATCACGAATTGCGCCGTCTGGAGCACGAGCGCCTGGCCACCGAGCGCCAGGTGCAGGAGGTGCGTTCCGCCCTGGAGCGCCTGCGCATGCACGGCCAGGAGTTGAAGGTACGGCGCCAGACCCTGCACGAGGCGGTCACCGAGGCCGGCTTCGAGCTGGAGACGCTGCTGGGCGAGATGCCGGAACAGGCCGAGGAGCAGGGCTGGGAACAGCAGCTGGACGAGCTGGGGCAGAAGATCCAGCGCCTGGGGCCCATCAACCTGGCGGCCATAGAGGAGTACGAACAGCAGTCCGAGCGCAAGAATTATCTCGACGCCCAGAACAAGGATCTGGCCGAGGCGCTGGAGACGCTGGAAAACGCCATCCGCAAGATCGACCGCGAGACGCGCACCCGCTTCAAGGAAACCTTCGACAAGGTCAACAAGGGATTCCAGGAAAAATTCCCGCGTCTGTTCGGCGGGGGCCATGCCTACCTGGAGCTCACCGGCGAGGACCTGCTCGATACCGGCGTTACCGTCATGGCACGCCCGCCTGGCAAGCGCAACAGCACCATCCATCTGCTGTCCGGCGGTGAAAAGGCGCTGACGGCCGTGGCCCTGGTATTCGCCATTTTTGATCTCAATCCGTCGCCGTTCTGCATGCTCGACGAAGTGGATGCGCCGCTGGATGAGGCCAACGTGGGCCGCTTCTGCAACATGGTGAAGGAAATGTCACAGCGGGTGCAGTTCATCTTCATCACCCACAACAAGGCGACCATGGAGCTGGCCACCCACCTTACCGGCGTGACCATGCACGAGCCCGGTGTGTCGCGCATGGTGGCGGTGGACGTGGACGAGGCGGTGGAACTGGCGGCGGTATAACCCGTTATGGATGCCTTCCGTTTGAGTCTGCTGCTGATTGGCGTTGCCATCGTCATCGCCATCTATCTATGGGATCGCTGGCGCCGTCGTCGTGCCATGCGGGATGACATCATCGATGCACCGCTGAGCGGCGAGGAGTACGCTGAGGCGGTGGCCGATGATGATGATTGGGATGTCATCCCGCTGTTGCGGCACGCCGTGCGTGGTGTGCCGGTGGATGACACCCACCTGCGTGAATTCGCCGGCATCAATGGCCGCGAGGCCAAGGCTGCCGTGGCGGCGGATGACGCGCTGGAACCGCTTACGACCTCCGCCGCAGACGATGACGCGCCGCAGCCGGCGGAACAACTGCTGGTGCTGAGCGTCATCGCTCAGGAAGGCGATATGTTCACCGGCCCGACCCTGTCCGATCTGTTCGAGCAGTTGGGGCTGCGTTACGGTGACATGCAGATATTTCATCGTATCGACAGCGCCAGCGGCGAGCCGGTGTTCAGCGTGGTGAGCATCATCGAGCCGGGCTACTTCGATCTGGAAACCCTGCATGAACTGCGCACCCCGGGTCTGGCCCTGTTCATGCGCCTACCCGGCCCCGAGGCCGGCCGCGCCGCCTTTGAGGATATGTACGCAACGGCACAGGCCATCGCGGCGGCGCAGGAAGGACGCATCGGCGATCAGGCCCGCAACCTGCTGACCGATGCCGCCCTGGCGCAGATGCGCGCACAGGCGGCGCGTTTCCGCGCTGCCTGAACATGAACGCCATTCCCGCCGCCGTACAGCAGCGCGCCGCCGAGCTGCGCGCTGCCATCGAACATCACAACTACCTCTACTACGTGCTCGACGCGCCGGAGATCCCGGACGCCGAATATGATCGCCTGGTGCGGGAGTTGCAGGGGCTGGAGGCGCAGTATCCCGCGCTGATCACCCCGGATTCGCCCACCCAGCGCGTCGGTGCCGCGCCACTCAAGGCCTTCGGCGAGGTGCGCCACGAGTTACCCATGTTGTCCTTGGGCAACGCCTTCTCCGAGGAGGAAGTACGCGAGTTCGACCGCCGCGCCCGCGAGGGGTTGGATGTCACCGAGGTGGAGTACTCTGCCGAACTCAAACTGGATGGTCTTGCCATCAGCTTGCTATACCACGATGGTGTGCTTGTTCGCGCCGCAACCCGTGGTGATGGCGTTACCGGCGAGGATGTGACGCAGAATGTGCGCACCATTCCCAATGTGCCGCTGCGCCTGCGCGGCAACGATTTTCCGCCGCTGCTGGAAGTGCGCGGCGAGGTGTATCTACCCAAGGCCGGTTTTGCCGCATTGAACCGCCGTCAGGTGGAGCAGGGCGAAAAGACTTTCGTCAATCCGCGCAATGCCGCCGCCGGCTCGCTGCGCCAGCTCGATCCGCGCATTACCGCACAGCGGCCGCTGCGCATGTTCTGTTACGGCGTCGGCAAGGTCGAGGGCGCAGCGCTGCCTTCGTGCCACTACGATGTGTTGCAATGGCTCAAGACCCTGGGTTTCAGTGTGCCGGCCGAAGTGGCGCTGGTGCGTGGGGCGGAAGGTTGTCTGGAATACTACCGCCGCATCGGCGCACGGCGCGATGCGCTGCCGTTCGAGATCGACGGCGTCGTATACAAGGTCAACCGCTACGACCAGCAGCAGACTCTGGGTTTTGTCGCTCGTGCCCCGCGCTGGGCCATCGCCCACAAGTTCCCGGCACAGGAAGAAATGACCACGCTGCTCGACGTGGAGTGGCAAGTAGGGCGCACCGGCAAGCTCACGCCGGTGGCCAAGCTGGCGCCGGTATTCGTCGGCGGCGTCACGGTGAGCAATGCCACCCTGCACAATCAGGATGAAATCGACCGCAAGGACGTGCGCATTGGCGATACGGTGATCGTGCGCCGCGCCGGCGATGTGATCCCCGAGGTGGCCGGGGTGGTGCTGTCACGTCGTCCGGCCGATGCGCGAACCGTGCACTATCCGCCACGCTGTCCTGTGTGCGGTGCCGAGGTGGAGCGGCCGGAGGACGAGGCCGATGCCCGTTGCAGCGGTGGCCTGTATTGCCCGGCGCAGCGCAAGGAGGCCATCAAGCACTTCGCCGGGCGTCGTGCCATGGATATCGAAGGGCTGGGCGACAAACTGGTGGAGCAGCTGGTGGACCAGGGGTTGATCCGCGATGCGGCCGATCTGTATGCCCTGAGCCAGGAGCAGCTTGCCGCCCTGGAGCGTATGGGCGAAAAATCCGCTGCCAATCGGGTGGCGGCGCTGGAGCAAAGCAAGAGCACCACGCTGGCGCGCTTCCTGTTTGCCCTGGGGATCCGCGATGTGGGTGAGGCCACTGCGCAGACCTTGGCGCAACATTTCGGCACGCTGGAAAATCTGCTGGCGGCGGATATGGCCGCCTTGCAGCAGGTGCCCGATGTCGGGCCGGTAGTGGCGGAGAGCATCCTCACCTTCTTCCGCCAGAGTCATAACCGCGAGGTCATCGATAAGCTGCGCCAGGCCGGCGTGCACTGGCCCGAGGTGACGGTGGAGCGCGGCGCGCAGCCACTGGCTGGCAAGACCTTCGTACTCACCGGCACGCTGGAATCTATGTCGCGCGACCAGGCCAAGGAACGCTTGCAGGCGCTGGGCGCCAAGGTGGCGGGCAGCGTATCGAAGAAGACCAATTACGTCGTCGCCGGCGCCGAGGCCGGTTCCAAGCTGGCCAAGGCCGAGGAACTGGGTGTGCCAGTGCTGGATGAGGCGGCCTTGATGAAATTGCTGGAGACGTCATGAAGCGCAAGGGCATCATCCTCGCCGGTGGTTCCGGCACACGGCTCTACCCGCTGACCCTGACGGTGAGCAAGCAGCTACTGCCGGTGTATGACAAGCCGATGATCTACTATCCGGTGAGTACCCTGCTGCTGGCCGGTATCCGCGACATTCTGGTTATCTCGACACCACACGACCTGCCGCGCTTTCGCGAGCTGCTCGGCGACGGTAGCCAGTGGGGCGTCAGTTTTTCCTACGCCGAACAAGCGAAGCCGGAGGGGCTGGCCCAGGCGTTCATCATCGGGCGTGACTTCGTCGGCAATAATCCCTCCGCCCTGATCCTGGGCGACAACATCTTCTATGGCCACGAACTGACCGAGGACTTGCAGCGTGCCGGTGAGCGCGCGGAAGGGGCGACGGTGTTCGCCTACCGGGTGAAGAATGCCCGCGCCTATGGTGTGGTGGAATTTGATGCCGAGGGCCGCGCCATCTCTATCGAGGAGAAACCGGCGCAGCCGCGCTCCAACTATGCCGTCACCGGCCTGTATTTCTACGACCAGCAGGTCATCGATATCGCCCGTGATCTAAAACCTTCTCCGCGCGGGGAACTGGAGATCACCGATGTCAACCGCCGCTACCTGGAACAGGGTTCCCTGCAGGTGGAGGTGATGGGACGCGGCGCCGCTTGGCTCGACAGCGGCACCCACGAATCCCTGTTGCAGGCCAGTCTGTTCATCCAGACCATCGAGGAGCGCCAGGGGCTCAAGATCGCCTGTCCGGAAGAGATCGCCTGGCGCATGGGTTACATCGATGCCGAGCAGGTGTTGCGGCTGGCGACGCAGTATCGCAACAACGGCTACGGTGATTATTTGCGCCAGATCGTGCAGGAGCGGATCTTCTGATGCGCTTTGTTCCCACCACCATCCCCGAGGTGATTGTCGTCGAGCCGCAGGTCTTCGGCGACGAGCGCGGCTTCTTCATGGAGACCTATCACCGCGCACGCTTCACCGCCGCGGGCATTGATGTCGATTTCGTGCAGGACAATCACAGCCGCTCGCTCAAGGGCACGCTGCGCGGTCTGCATTATCAGATTCAGCAGGCGCAGGGAAAGTTGGTGCGTGTGGTGCAGGGGGCCGTGTTCGATGTCGCCGTGGACATGCGACGCTCCTCGCCTACCTTCGGTCAGTGGGTGGGTGAAATCCTGTCGGCCGAGAACAAACGCCAGATGTGGGTGCCCCCCGGCTTTGCGCACGGCTTTTATGTGCTCAGTGACAGCGCCGATTTCGTCTACAAGTGCACCGCACTGTATGCGCCCGAACACGAGCGGTGCGTGCGCTGGGACGATGCGGACCTGGCCATCGAGTGGCCTCTGTCCGGTGCCGCGCCGCCACTGGTGTCCGCCAAGGATGCGGCCGGTGCACCGTTCCGTACGGCGGAGTGTTACCCATGAAGGTGTTGCTCACCGGTGCAGGCGGCCAACTGGGGCGCATGTTGTGTGCGACCGCACCGGCAGGCGTGGTGCTGGATGCGTGCACCTCGGCACAGCTGGATGTGAGTGACCTGGAGGAAGTGTCGCGGGTGGTGCGGGAGGTCAGGCCGGATGTGATCATCAATGCCGCGGCCTATACCGCGGTGGATCGGGCGGAACAGGAACCGCAACACGCCCATGCGGTGAACGGCAATGGCCCGGCGCACCTGGCGCTGGCGGCGACGCAGTGCGGTGCGCGCCTGCTCCACATCTCCACCGACTACGTATTCGACGGCAGCGCCTCGCGTCCCTACCGGCCGCTGGATGCCTGCCATCCGTTGGGTGTTTACGGTGCCAGCAAACGGGCGGGCGAGGAGGCGGTGCTGTCCGTCGCCAGCCAGGCGCTCATCGTGCGTACGTCATGGCTGTATGCGGCGCAGGGCAACAACTTTGTGTTGACCATGCTGCGCCTGATGCGCGAGCGCGATGAACTGGGCGTGGTGGCCGATCAGGTGGGTAGCCCCACCTGGGTTGGCAGTCTCGCTGCCGCGCTGTGGACCGCAGCGCAACGGCCCCAACTCCACGGCCTGTATCACTGGGCCGATCTGGGGGTGGCGTCCTGGTACGACTTCGCCGTGGCGATCCAGGAGGAAGCCTTGACACTGGGCCTGCTGACGAAGGCGATCCCCGTTCGCCCGCTGCGCAGCGAAGAGTACCCGACGCCGGCGCGCCGCCCCGCCTATAGCGTGTTGGACAGTGCCGATGCACGACGGGATTTCGAGATGGCCGGTATGCACTGGCGCGCGGCGCTGCGGCTGATGCTGAAGGAACTGAAGAATGCGTAAGTTGTTGGTCACCGGCGGCGCCGGCTTTATCGGCGTCAATTTCGTGCACTACTGGCTGAAACGGCACCCGGCTGATCGGGTGGTGGTGCTGGATGCGCTCACCTACGCCGGTAATCCCGCCAGTCTGCCGGCTGCGGCCGCGCACACCAATTATCGTTTCGTGCATGGCAATATCTGTGATCGGGCATTGGTGGAGCGTGTGCTGCGCGAGGAGGGTATCGATACGGTGGTGCATTTCGCCGCCGAATCCCATGTGGATCGTTCCATCACCGGTCCCGATGCCTTTATCGAAACCAACGTGGTCGGCACCCATGTCCTGCTCAAGGCCGCCAAGGCGGCATGGTTTGAGGCGACGGGCAGCTGGCCCGGCCACGTGCTGTTCCACCATGTATCCACCGACGAAGTGTATGGCTCGCTCACCCCGCAAGCGCCGGCCTTCACCGAAGAGACCGCCTACGCGCCCAACTCGCCCTATGCCGCCTCCAAGGCCGCCTCGGATCATCTGGTGCGTGCCTATCACCACACCTACGGCATGCCGGTGACCACCAGCAACTGCTCGAACAACTATGGTCCCTATCAGTTTCCCGAGAAGCTGGTTCCACTGATGCTGGTCAATGCGTTACAAGGCAAGCCCTTGCCGCTGTACGGCGACGGCCGCAATGTGCGCGACTGGCTGTATGTGGAGGATCACTGCCGTGGTATCGAGTTGGTGATGGACAAGGGGCGGCGTGGCGAGACCTATAACATCGGCGGCAATAACGAGTGGCACAACATCGACATCGTGCAGTTGCTGTGCCGCCTGCTGGATGAGCGCTTTGCCGCGGACGCTGAATTGGCCCGCCGTTTTCCACAGGCACCGGCAGCGCAGGGTAGGGCCACCGAGCAGTTGATTACCTACGTCACCGATCGCCCGGGGCATGATCGGCGTTATGCCATCAATGCGGACAAGGCGCGGCGCGAACTGGGTTATGTGCCGCAAGAGACCTTCGAAAGTGGCATCCGCAAGACGCTGGCCTGGTATCTGGATAACGAGATGTGGTGGCGGGGGATCATGGACGGCAGCTATCGTGCCGCTTGATGACAGGTGACAAGAAGTCCATTTCTTGTCACCTGTGAGTTCATCTAGACCTTGAATCTTCCCACCAGTGCGCCCAACTCGTCGGCGAGCCGGCGTATGTCGCCGCAGGCAGCCGCTGTCTGATGTGAGCCTTCGGCCGACATCTCGGCGATGCGGCTGATGTTGCTGATGTTCTTGTTCAGCTCCTCGGCCACCGCACTCTGTTCTTCTACTGCGCTGGCGATTTGGGTGTTCATGTCGGAGATCACGCCGACGGCACCGGCAATGGCATCCAGTGCCTCGCCAGCGCTGCGCGCCTGGTTCACCGTCTCCTGCGCACGAGCACGGCCCTTTTCCATGGTGCGGGCGGTGGAGACTGCCGCTTCCTGCAACTGCCCGATCATCGACTCGATCTCCTGAGTCGACTTCTGCGTGCGTTGTGCCAGCACGCGCACCTCGTCGGCCACCACGGCAAAGCCGCGGCCCTGTTCACCGGCGCGTGCCGCTTCGATGGCAGCGTTGAGGGCCAGCAGGTTGGTCTGTTCGGCCACGCCGCGGATGACGTCGAGCACGGCACCGATGTTGCGGCTGTCCGCTTCCAGTTGCTGCATGGCACTGGCGGCCTGTTCCACTTCACCGGCCAGGGTGTTGATGGCGCGGATGGTTTGGCCTACCTCCTGTTGGCCCTGGGCGGCCTGCTTGTCGGCGGTGGAGGCGGATTCCGCGGCAGCAGTGGCGCTGCGCGCCACCTCTTGCACCGTGGCAGCCATTTCGTTGATGGCGGTGGCCACCTGATCGGTTTCCGACTGCTGTTCCTTGATGCCGCGATCCGTTTCGGTGGTGATCGCATTCATGCGGTCGGCGCCCGCATGCAGCTGTGCGGTGGCGTTCGCCACCTGCTGCACCAGTTGCTGGATCTTGGCCGTGAAGCGGTTGAAGGCATCGGCCAGGCGGGCCAGCTCGTCCTTGCCGCTGGCGTCCAGGCGTTGGGTCAGATCACCTTCGCCTTCGGCGATGCTCTGCAGGGTGGCGACGGTGACACACAGCGGGCGCGTGATGGTGCGCGCCACCAGCCAGGACAGCAACAGGCCCAAGGCCAGGGCGATGGCACCGATCAGCAGGGTGGTATTGCGTGCATCGTTGATGGCGGCGACGAAGATGCTCCGATCGGCCGCCAGTTCCACCACGCCGATGGGTTTGCCGGAGTAGTCCAGCACCGTGTTGGCATAGATGGACATGGGCTTGTCACCCAGGGCTATACGCCGGATCTGGGGCTTGCCGTCGAAGGCCAGTCGCAACTCACCCTCGTCGAACAGCTTGGCGTTCTCGTCTAGCGTACTGGCGAAGGCCTTGAAGCTGCCGTCCGGCTGGCGGATGCGGAAGATGATGTCGACGTTATAGGTCGCCTTGAATTGATCGAAGAACGGTTTACCGAAAGACATGCCGGTCTCTACCGAGCCGATGTGCTTGCCGTTATGAAATACCGGGACGACGCCGCGGATGCCGAGGCCGGCGACGCCGCTCTCCAGACCCGCCACCGGTTTGCGCTCCAGGTTGGTCTGCACCACGGTGTGGCGGAACGAGGACAGATCATCGCCAAACTTGCCCGGCATGTGTACGCGGAAGTACGCGGTGGCCGGCGGGGTGTGGTATTGCATTTGTTCAACGGCGTAATTTTTCTTCAGCTCCGCAAAGGCCGGCAGCAGCATTTCACCCAGCCGCTCGCGCTGACCGTTGGCCATGGCCTGCTGGAAGTCGGGTACCTGGGCCAGCAGCACGGCCAGAGTTTCCGCCAGGCGGCCCTCGGCGGCGATCTGGTTCATCATGGTCTGATAATGACGGCTGAGTGAGCGCTGCTCGTTGCCGCTGATGAGATCGTTAATCTTGCCGAGGACGACAGGAATGATGACGGCAAGGGCCAGAACCAGCACCAGAGTCGAGCCCAGTTGTATACGCGTACCGATGCGTAAGTTATTCAGCATTGTTTTTTCTCCATGAACTATGCGCTGAGTAAGTGCCCTCCGTACTCCTCGGACGGAAGGGTCTACGGATAGTGTAAGCCAGGCGCCTACCAATGTGCGCGAAATCACACGGAGACAGGTATGGAAAATGCTTAGTCAGCCGTGCGCCCGAGGCGGACGGTCAACTATCATTATGCGGCGCTGCCGATGAGGGGGACGGCGCATGGAGGGGAAGTGGCGAGCGACAGCAGAAGGGTGCTGTCGCTCGCCCTGTGTTGTGGCGCTTACTTGGCCTTGATTTCGACCTTGGCGCCGCTGCGCAGCTTGTCCAGATAGGCCGCGATGTGGCGCTGCTGCAGGAAGTTCTGCAGCTGCGGCTTGATGGCCTCGTAGTCCGGGGCCTGGCCCTGGCGGGTGTCGTCGAGGGCGATGATGTGCCAGCCGAACTGGGTCTGTACCGGGGCCTTGCTGTAGCTGCCCTTCTTCATGCCGCTGACGGCCACTGCAAAGGGTTCCACCATCTGGCCGGCGGGGAACCAGCCCAGGTCGCCGCCGTCCTGGGCGGAGGAGTCGAGGGACTTTTCGTTGGCCAGGGTGGAGAAATCGGCGCCGCGATCCAGCGCGGTGATCAGCGCCTTGGCCTCGGCCTCGGTCTGCACCAGGATGTGGCGTGCCTTGAACTCCTGCTGCTGCATCTTGGGCAACTGCGCCTGATATTCCTTTTTCATTTCCTCTTCGCTCACCGGGTTGGCCTTCATGGCCTCGCGTACCGCGGCGTTGAGCAGAATCTTCACCCGTACCTGCTCCAACTCGGCGATCACATCGGCGCGCTTGTCCAGCTTCTGCTTGAGGGCGTCCTGGTATACCAGTTCGCGGGACACCAGCTCGTTGATGATCAGGTCGCGGCGCTGGGCCTGTTCCGGGCTGAGGTTGAAGTCACGGATGTAACCGTCGACATCCTTTTGCTGGATGGTGCGGCCATTGACCGTGGCCACCACGTCGGTGGGGGCGGCGAAAACGGGGACGGCCAGCGCCAGGCACAGGGCGGAGGCGGTGAGTATTTTCCATTGCAGTTTCATGGGGGTTCCTTAGGTCAGGTTTCATCAGGGGTGCGTGCCTCGATGCTGAGGGCATGCACTTCGTTTTGCTGCATCAGTTCGGCCAGGGCGGCATAGACCATGCGGTGACGCTGCACGGTGCCCTGACCACGGAAGGCCTCGGCGACGATGTGGACGCGGAAATGGCCGCCGCCGCCCGCGCTGGCATGGCCGGCATGCTTCTGGCTGTCGTCGATGATCTCCAGCGCCTGCGGCGCCAGGCTGGCGATGAGACGTTCACGGATCGCATCCACGCGGTTCATGGCAATACCTTTCTGAAGGGTTTCACGCTGACCTCCGCATACACCCCGGCGGCCACATAGGGGTCGGCATCGGCCCAGGCCTGCGCCGCCTCCAGCGTGGGAAACTCCGCCACCACCAGGCTGCCGCTGAAGCCGGCCGGGCCGGGGTCTGCACTGTCGATGGCCGGGTGCGGGCCAGCCAGCAACAGGCGGCCCTCGGCCTTGAGCTGTTCCAGACGCTTGAGATGATCGGGGCGTGCTTTCTGGCGACGCGGCAGGCTGTCGGCCACGTCCTTGCTGAGGATGGCGTAGAACATTAGTCGTTACCCTGTCCGTTCGGTTCCGTCTTGACGTGGCGCGCCAGATAGAAGGCCTGCGCCACCATGAAGGCCAGGGTCAGGCCCATCATGCCGAACAGCTTGAAGTTGACCCAGGTGTCGGTGTCGAAGTGATACACCACGTACAGATTGGCGGCGCCAAGGGCGAGAAAAAAGGCGGCCCAGGCCAGATTGAGGCGTTGCCAGATGGCGGCGGGCAAGGTGATGGCGGCGCCCATCATGCGTTCCACCAGGGTCTTGCGGCCGATGAACTGGCTGCCGAGGAAGGCGGCGCCGAACAGCCAGTTGACTACCGAGGGCTTCCACTTGATGAAATCTTCGTTGTGCAGCCATAGTGTGGCCCCGCCCAGCACGGCGATGAGGCCGAGGGTCACCAGGTGCATGGTCTCGAAGCGGCGCTGGCGCCACCAGAACCAGCCGACCTGGACAAATGAGGCGACGATGGCCACGGCGGTCGCCACGTAGATGTCGTGCAGTTTGTAGGCCAGGAAAAACAGCAGGACGGGGAACAGATCGAACAGCAGTTTCATGAAGGCTGGCAAGTACCGGGGTATCTGACTATTGCGCCCCACTTTAGCACATCGGCCGGGGCAGAAGCATGACCAACATCCCGGCGGAGCCTTGGGGTAGAATGGCGCCCCTATGTCCTGCCACGACCTCCACAGCCACAGCTGGGTTTCCGACGGTACCCTGAGCCCGACCGAACTGGTGCAGCGCGCCGTCGCCGCCGGGGTGGGCGTGCTTGCCCTGACCGATCATGACGATACCGCCGGTTGTGCCGAGGCCCAGGCCGCGGCAGCGACCTGCGGCATCGAACTGCTGCCGGGGGTGGAGGTGTCGGTGACCTGGCAGGGGATGACGGTGCACATCGTCGGTCTGGCCATCGATGCCGAGGCGCCGGAACTGCAGGCCGGACTGGCGCGGCTGCGCGAGTTCCGCGGCTGGCGCGCCGAGGAGATGGGGCGGCGCCTGGCCGCGCGCGGCATCGATGGCGCCTATGAGGGCGCGGCGGCCCTCAGCCGTGGCCGCATCATCAGCCGTACCCATTTCGCCCATTACCTGGTCAGCCGCGGCTGCGGCAAGGACGTGCGCGACATCTTCAAACACTATCTCAAGCGCAACAAGCCGGGCCATGTGCCGGGGCAATGGGCGGCGCTGGAGGAGGCGGTGGGCTGGATTCGTGCCGCCGGCGGGGTGGCGGTGATGGCCCATCCGGCGCGCTATGAACTCACCTCCGCCAAGCTGCGCCGTCTGCTGGGCGAGTTCATGGAGTGCGGCGGCGAGGCGATGGAGGTGATCTCCGGCAGCCACACCCCGGACGACGTGCTCGCCATGGCGCGCCATGCCCGTGCCCTGGGTCTGCTGGCCTCCGCCGGCTCCGATTTCCACGGTCCGGAAAACCCTTGGGTGGAACTGGGCCGCCTGTCGCCCCTGCCTGAGGGGCTGACGCCGGTGTGGCAGCGCTGGGACGCGACGCGCGGCGCCGCCTGAGTCATTGCCGAATTCGCCATGAGCCAGTTTTTCCAAATCCACGCCGAAACCCCCCAGCCGCGCCTGATCCGCCAGGCGGTGGACCTGCTGCGCGGCGGAGCCGTCATTGTCTATCCCACCGACTCCGGGTACGCCCTGGGTTGCCTCATCGGTGACAAGGATGCCCTCGAGCGTATCCGCCAGATCCGCCGCCTGGACGAGCGCCACAACTTCACCCTGGTGTGCCGCGACCTGTCGGAGATCGCCACCTATGCCAAGGTGGACAACAGCACCTACCGCCTGCTCAAGCTGCTGACGCCGGGGCCTTACACCTTCATTCTGGACGCCACGCGCGAGGTGCCGCGCCGCCTGCAGCACCCCAAGCGCAAGACCATCGGCATCCGCGTGCCGGACAACGCCATCGCCCAGGCCCTGCTGGCCGAACTGGGTGAGCCCTTGATGAGCACCACCCTGATCCTGCCCGGGGATGAGCTGCCGCAGAACGACCCCTATGAGTTCCGTGGCCAGTTGGAGCGCCAGGTGGACCTGATCATCGACGGCGGCTACGGTGACCTGGAGCCCACTACGGTCATCGACCTGGTGGATGGCGTGCCGGTGGTGGTGCGCCAGGGCAAGGGCGACGCCAGCCGCATCGAAGGCTGAGGCTGCCCCGGGGATCAAGGTATACTCCGCCGATGGACGAATTGAATCTTCTGCAACGGGTGGTGGTCTGGGCCCTGCCGGTGCTGTTTGCCATTACCGTGCACGAAACCGCCCACGGCTGGATGGCGCTGCGCCTGGGCGACCCCACGGCCATGATGCTGGGCCGCCTCAGCCTCAATCCGATCAAGCACATCGACCCGCTGGGCACGGTGCTGGTGCCGGGGCTGCTGCTGATGCTGGGCGGTTTTCTGTTCGGCTGGGCCAAGCCGGTGCCCATCACCTACGAAAACCTGCGCCATCCCAAGCGCGACATGGCCCTGGTGGCCGTCGCCGGGCCGCTGTCCAACTTGGTGATGGCCCTGTTCTGGGCGCTGGTGATCCGCCTCGGCCTGGAGCTGGGTGCGGGGGCGGGGCTGTATCTGGTGTACACCGGCGTGGCCGGCATCTTCATCAACACCATCCTGCTGGTGCTGAACCTGCTGCCGCTGCCGCCGCTGGACGGCGGCCGGGTGCTGGTGGGACTGTTGCCGGGACCGCTGTCCTGGCGCGTGTCGCGCATCGAACCCTACGGTTTTCCCATCCTGTTGGCGCTGCTGTTCACCGGCCTGCTGGGCAAGATCCTGTGGCCGGCCATCGAGCTGATGCTGTGGGCCATGTCCGGGGTCTCTGGCCTGTCCGGCGAGCTTTATATAGGCTTGCTTTCCGTATTGATGAACCTCTAGGGAGTTTCAGTTGAATTCCGTCGTCTCTTCCCACCAGCGCGTCCTGTCCGGCATGCGCCCCACCGGCCGGCTCCACCTGGGCCATTACCACGGGGTGCTGAAGAACTGGATCAAGTTGCAGCACGAATACGACTGCTTCTTCTTCGTCGCCGACTGGCACGCCCTCACCACCTCCTACGAGGACACCTCAGGCATCAATGCCAGCGTGTGGGAGATGGCGGTGGACTGGCTCGCCGCCGGCGTCAATCCCGGCTCGGCCAAGATCTTCATCCAGTCGCGCGTGCCGGAGCACGCCGAACTGCATCTGCTGTTGTCGATGATCACCCCGCTGGGCTGGCTGGAGCGCGTGCCGACCTACAAGGACCAGCAGGAAAAATTGAAGGAAAAGGACCTCGCCACCTACGGCTTCCTCGGCTATCCGCTGCTGCAGAGCGCCGACATCCTGATCTACCGCGCCGGCCTGGTGCCGGTGGGGGAGGACCAGGTGGCCCACGTGGAGATCACCCGCGAGGTGGCACGTCGCTTCAACCACATCTACGGTCGTGAGCCAGACTTCGAGGCCAAGGCCGAGGCGGCGGCGAAGAAGATGGGCAAGAAGAACGCCAAGCTCTATCACGATCTGCGCAAGCGCTACACTGAACAGGGTGACACGGAGGCCCTGGCCACCGGCCGCGCCCTGCTGGAGTCACAGCAGAACATCACCCTGGCCGATCGCGAGCGTCTGTTCGGCTATCTGGACGGCGCCGGCCGCACCATCCTGCCCGAGCCGCAGGCGCTGCTCACGCCGGCCTCCAAGATGCCGGGCCTGGACGGGCAGAAGATGTCCAAGTCCTACAACAACACCATCGCCTTGCGCGACGATCCCAAGCAGGTGGAGCAGAAGCTGCGCACCATGCCCACTGACCCGGCGCGTGTACGCCGCACTGATGCCGGTGATCCCAACAAGTGTCCGGTGTGGCAGCTGCACCAGGTCTATTCTGACGACGCGGTGAAGAGCTGGGTGGTGGAGGGGTGCACCAGTGCCGGTATCGGTTGCCTGGACTGCAAGCAGCCGGTGGTGGATGCCGTGCTGAATGAATTGCGCCCGATCCAGGCGCGCATTGCCGAGTTCGGCAATGACCCGGATCGGGTGCGTAACATCCTGGCCGAAGGCAGCGAGGCGGCGCGCAGTGTGGCGCGCGCCACACTGGACGAAGTGCGCCAGGCCATGGGCCTCAGTTACCGCTAAGGGACGCGATGTGAGCGAAACCGAAACAGTCGAAGCGGCCAAGACGGAGAGTCCGCGGCAGGAGGAGATGCCTTTTGCCATCGTGCAAGGCTCGCCCATCACCGAGCTGCCCAAAGACCTCTACATCCCGCCGCAGGCGTTGGAGGTGTTCCTCGAGGCCTTCGAGGGGCCGCTCGATCTGCTGCTGTACCTGATCCGTCGGCAGAACCTGGACATCCTCGACATTCCCATCGCCGAGATCACTCTCCAATACATCGAATACGTGGAGCTGATGAAGTCGGTGAACCTGGAACTGGCGGCGGAATATCTGGTGATGGCCGCCATGCTGGCGGAGATCAAGTCGCGCATGCTGCTGCCGCGGCCGGCCGGTGCCGCTGAGGATGAGGAAGACCCGCGTGCCGAACTGGTGCGCCGTTTGCAAGAGTACGAACGCTACAAGAAGGCTGCCGAGGACATCGACGAGCTGCCGCGCGTCGATCGCGACACCTTCCCGGTGCTGGTGGAGGTGCCGCACCGCGAGGTGGCGCGTACCCACCCCGATGTGGACCTGAAGGAGTTGCTGCTGGCCATCGCCGATGTGATGAAGCGCGCCGAGATGTTTGCCCATCACCATGTCAGCCGGGAGCCGCTGTCGGTGCGCGAACGCATGTCGCAGGTGTTGGACGCACTGAGCACCAATCACTTTACTGAATTCACTACCCTGTTCCGCATCGATGAAGGCAAGCGCGGCGTGGTGGTCACGTTGCTGGCGATCCTCGAGCTGATCAAGCAGTCGCTGGTGGAACTGATCCAGACCGAACCCTTCGGCCCGATCCACGTCAAGGTCGTGGCGGCGAGCGAACAGTAAAGGAAGCTCTGAATCAGTTCAGAGCTTCCGCGGCACAGGGATGTGTTGCCATTTTTCAAAGACGATAAGTCGTTGGAAAATGAAGCGAATCGAAAATCATACTTTTCGATTCGCGTGGTCTGAGAAATCCAGGATGGACTTCTCAGACCTTCCTAAACAGTCAGGATAGACACGATGAACCCGGAACAATTGCGCAACATCATCGAGGCGGCGCTGTTTGCCGCCAGCGAGCCGCTCAATGCCGAGCGCCTGCAGACCCTGTTCGACGAGGAGCAGCAGCCCTCGCGCGATACGCTGCACCAGGTTCTGCTGCAATTGCAGCAGGATTACGCCGGCCGCGGTGTCGAGCTGAAGGAGGTGGCCAGCGGTTTCCGCTTTCAGGCGCGCCAGGAGGTATCCCCCTGGGTGTCGCGCCTGTGGGAGGAAAAGCCGCAGCGTTACACCCGCGCCACCCTGGAGACACTGGCCCTGATTGCCTATCGTCAGCCCATCACCCGCGCCGAGATCGAAGATATCCGTGGCGTTACCGTGAGCAGCAACATCATCAAGACCTTGCAGGAGCGCGACTGGATCCGCATCGTCGGTCACCGCGACGTGCCGGGCCGGCCGGCGATGTTCGCCACCACGCGCCATTTCCTCAATTACTTCAACCTGAAGAGCCTGGACGAATTGCCACCGCTCGCCGAGCTGATGGATATCGACAAGATCAATGAGGAGTTGGACCTGCGCGAACCGGGCGGCGAAGGGACAGAGACGGAGGCTACGGCAGGCGCAACGGTGCCGGCCTATGATCCCGCCTTCGAGCCTACGGATGCCTGAATCCTGCGATGAACGAAAAACTGCAAAAGGTGCTGGCGCGCGTCGGCCTGGGTTCGCGCCGCGAACTGGAGCAATGGATCAGCGACGGTCGCGTCTCGGTCAACGGCAAGGTGGCGACGCTGGGCGATCGGGTCGGCCCGGGCGATGTGGTGCGTGTCGATGGCCACATCATCGGCCAGGCGGCGATGCAGGGGCCGGAGCGGCGCGTGCTGGTGTATCACAAGCCGTTGGGCGAGGTGTGTACGCGCTCCGATCCGGAGAAGCGTCCCACCATCTTCGAGAAGATGCCGCCGGTGCGCAACGGCCGCTGGGTGGCGGTGGGGCGTCTCGACGTCAATACCACCGGCGTGATCCTGCTCACCACCGACGGTGAACTGGCCAACCGGCTGATGCATCCATCCAGTACCGTCGAGCGCGAATATGCGGTGCGCGTGTTCGGCGAGGTCAGTCCCGAGGTGATCCAGAAGCTGCGCGATGGCGTGATGCTGGAAGATGGCCCGGCGCATTTCGACAATCTGTATGACGCCGGTGGCGATGGCGCCAATCACTGGTATCACGTCACCTTGCACGAGGGCCGCAACCGCGAGGTGCGCCGCCTGTGGGAAAGCCAGGGGGTCACTGTCAGCCGTCTGATTCGCGTGCGTTATGGCCCGGTGCAACTGGGGCGTCGCCTGCGGCCCGGCCGTTATGAAGAACTGGAGGGCGAGGCCTTGCAGGCGTTGCTGGCCCTGGTCGGTCTGGCCAAGCCGCCGAGCAAGACCGCGGCGCTGAAACAAACAGTGGCCGCCGCTGCGGCCCGCAAGGCATCGCGTCAGGGCCGTAGTGCAGGCACCGAGCGACCGGTTGCGCGCAAGCCGCGTGCCGAGGTGGATGAGTGGACCACCTCGCCGCATCCGCCGGCGACTGTGCGCAAGGGGCGTGGCGAGAGTGAGGAGCGTCCGGGCCGTGGCCGCCCGGCGGCGCGCAAACCGCGTGCGGAACCAGGATCCGAGTCGGGCCGGCGCCCGGCTGGCCGCAAGCCGCATGTGGAGAGCGAGGAGCGTCCATCGCCGCGCAGTCGCGGTACTGAGACTGAGCCGGGGACGCGCCGTGCCCCGGCCCGTCGCAAACCGGCTGCTCCCAAACGGCGCGGATGACGCTGCGCCAGGTCTATGCCGCGCTGTACCGCACCTACGGGCCGCAGCACTGGTGGCCTGGCGATACCCCGTTTGAGGTGATGGTCGGTGCGGTGCTGACTCAGAATACCGCCTGGAGCAACGTCGAAAAGGCCATCGACAATCTCAAGGCCCACCAGGCCCTCGATCCCGCCGCCATCCTCCATACCCATGCCGCCACCCTGGCGGTATGGCTCAAACCCTCCGGTTACTTCAACATCAAGGCGCGCCGGCTGAAGAATTTCTGTGCCTGGTATCTGGCCGCCGGCGGTCTGGCGCCACTGCGCAAACGGGATACACCTACCCTGCGCAAGGCCTTGCTCGGTGTGAACGGCATCGGCCCGGAAACCGCCGACGACATCCTGCTGTATGCCTTTGAGCGCCCGGTGTTCGTCATCGACGCCTACACCCGGCGGCTGTTTTCCCGTTTGCAACTGGTGACGGGGGAGGAAAGCTACGAGGAATTGCGGCATTATTTCGAGCAGGGATTGGGGCGCAGCGCGGGCAAGGTTGCGTTGTTCAATGAGTACCATGCCCTGATCGTGGCCCATGCCAAACAGGTGTGCCGCAGCAAACCCCTGTGTGCAGCCTGCTGCCTGCGGCGGCGTTGTCCCTATCCGGCGGAATGAGGTGTGGCGATGAGCGAGGCGGAACAACAGCAACACTTCATGCGCGAGGCCCTGGCCCTGGCGGCGCAGTCGGTGCGCGACGGCGGCGGCCCGTTCGGGGCCGTGGTGGTGCGCAATGGTGTCGTCATCGGCCGTGGCAACAATCGGGTGACCCCGGACAATGACCCCACCGCCCATGCGGAAGTGGTGGCGATCCGTGCCGCCTGCCGTACCCTGGGCAGTTTCAGCCTGGAGGGGTGCGAGTTGTACGTGAACTGCGAGCCGTGTCCGATGTGCCTCGCAGCGGCCTATTGGGCGCGGCTGGAGCGCATCTATTATGCCGCCACGCGCGACGATGCCGCGGCCGCCGGTTTCGACGATGCGATCATCTATCAGGAGGTCTGCCTGTTGCCGGAACGGCGGCGGCTGCCGTTGCTCCGGCTGTTGCCGGAGGAGGCGGGGGATGCCTTCGCCGCCTGGGCGGCGAAGGCCGATCGGGTGGATTACTGATTACTCTGCTGCGACCACGCGGTTGCGGCCCTGCTGCTTGGCCTCATAGAGGGCATGGTCGGCGCGGTCGAACAGATGGTCACCGTTCTCATCGCCCAAACTGGCGATGCCGATACTGACGGTGACCTGGATGTCCTTGCCTTCGCAGGCGCAGGTGGCGGATTCCACGGTGCTACGGATACGCTCTGCGACAACCCGGGCGCCTTCCGGCCGTGTACCGCGCAGCAATACGACGAATTCTTCGCCGCCGAAACGGAATAACAGGTCATCCCCGCGCAACTCTGCAGCTATGACGCGGGCTACCGAGCGCAGCACGGCATCACCAATGGCATGGCCGTGACGATCATTGACCTTCTTGAACCAATCGATGTCGATGACCATCAGCGCCAGCGGCTGCTGATGGCGTTGGGCCAGGGAAACCTCGCGCGCCAGGCTGTTTTCCAGGGCGGCACGGTTGCCGATACCGGTCAGCGGGTCACGGTGGGCGGCGGCAATGGCGTCGCGGTAGTGCAGGGCGTTGCGCAGCGGATAGACCAGGGTGCAGAGCAGGTATTCGATCTGTGCCAGGTCCTGTTCCGAGAAGCGCTTGTTGCGGCTGATGGCGACCTCACCCAGCTCAGTGCCGAGCAGGTTGAGGCGGTAGCTGCAATGATGGCGGCCGGTGTGGCCGACGGCGACGACGAAGCGGCGCTCGTCGTTACGGTAGGTCAGTCCCTGATGGGAGATGGTTTCCTGTACCGTGTCGGAGAAGATGCGCAGCAACTGTTCTAGGTCGAGGGTGGTTTGCAGCGCCGTGGTGAGGCGCAGGGTATCCGGTGCCTCGACGCCGCGCGCCAGGCTGACCACCGGGGCCAGGGTCGGTTTGCTGTCAGTGTTGAGCGAGCCGTGCAGTGCCATGATTTTGTTCCTTGTGCGGAAGCAGGTGTTCTTGGCTCTGTCTTAGCGATTTCTGTGCCAAACTTGTAAAACATAATAAAAACAATTAAATACATATTGTGTTGTGAGTGCTAGTCAAATATCCGGCGCGTTGCGGCGGCGATTTTTTGCCGCCAGGGCAGGGTTCGGCGGGCGCTGAACCCGTCCGCCGGCGTCAAGTCAAAAAAGCGGTACAACACCAAAATAACGAGGAGGAGATGCGATGCGTGGAACGGCTCTGGGGATATGGCTGCTGGGGTTCACCTGGCTGGGGAGTGCGGTGGCGGCGACGCCCGGTGACGGCAATGTGCTCGAGGGCGGGGTAAATCCCGGCTACCACGACAAACCGGCGTGGTTCAAAAACTCCTTCATGGAACTGGCCGATGACGTCGCCGAGGCCAGGGCGGCCGGCAAGCGCGTGTTGCTCTATTTCTATCAGGACGGTTGCCCCTACTGCAAAAAGCTGCTGGACGACAACTTCGGTACGGCAGCGGGTGCCGCCAAGACGCAGCGTCTGTACGACGTCATCGCCATCAATATGTGGGGCGACCGGGAGGTCACCGCCGTGGACGGTGCGGTGATGACGGAAAAGGAATTTGCCGAGCAACTCAAGGTGATGTACACACCGACCATGGTGTTTCTCGATGACAAGGGTATGCCCTTGCTACGGCTGAACGGCTACTACGCCCCGGACCGGTTCGAGATTGCTCTGGACTACGGAGCGCGGCGTGAGAACGATGGTTTGGCCTTCCGCGATTACGCCGCCCAACGCGCAGGCAGCCGAGCGGCCGCACCGATGCAGGCCAATCCGCTGTTCCTCAAACCGCCCTATGGGCTGGCGCGCAATCGCATAGCTGCACAGCGTCCCCTGCTGGTGCTGTTCGAGCAGGCCGGCTGTGACGCCTGTGCCGAATTCCATCGCGATATCATGGTGCGGCCCGAGTCGCGCGAGTTGTTGCAGCGCTTCGATGCGGTACAGCTCGACATGTGGAGCAAAACAGCACTGGTGGCGCCGGACGGTAGTCGCACCACGGCGGCGGACTGGGCGAAGAAGCTGAATATCCAGTACACACCCTCACTGGTATTCTTCGATGAGCGGGGGAACGAGGTGTTCCGCAGTGAGGCTTATCTGCGCACTTTCCATGTGCAGTCTGTGATGGAGTACATCGCCAGCGGCGCCTACCGCAAGCAACCCAATCTGCAACGCTATATTCAGGAGCGTGCCGACCACCTGCGCGAGCAGGGCGTGGTGGTGGATTTGATGGAGTAATGCTGGCGTAGGGGCTGGGCGCAACCGGTGCCTGACCCGGGCGCCGGTTCGCCGAGAGGACTCGGCTCCTGCCGCGATTCTATTGCGCGTTGGTCCGCTGCCCGGTGGTGCCGCGGCTATCGGGCCCCATCAGGTAGAGGTAAACGGAGAGAATTTCTTCCGGCCGCGGCAGTGAGTTGGGATCTTCGCCGGGGTAGGCCTTGGCGCGCATGGAGGTGCGCACGGCACCTGGATCGATGCTGTTGACGCGGATTGGGGTGTTGGTCTCCAGTTCGTCGGCCCAGATCTCCATCATGTTTTCGCAGGCCGCCTTGGTGATGCCATAGGCGCCCCAGTAGGCGCGTCCCTTGCGGCCGACCGCGCTGCTGGTGAACAGCACCGAGGCATCCTTGGAGTTCTTCAGCAGCGGCAGCAGGGCGCGGGTCAGCAGATAGGGCGCGTGCAGGTTTACCTGCATCAGTTGCGCCCATTGCTTGATGTCGTACTGCTCCAGCGGCGTCAGGGTGCCAAGCAGGGCTGCGTTGTGCAGCAGGCCATCGAGGCGGCCGAACTCCTTCTCCAGCATGGCGGCCAGTTCCAGGTATTGCTCGGGTACGGCCTTTTCCAGGTTCATCGGCACCAGTGCCGGTTGCGGGGCGCCACTCTGCTCGATGGTGTCGTACACCTTTTCCAGCTTGCGTGTGCTGCGGCCGAGCAGAATCACGGTGGCACCGTGGGCGGCAAAGGACTTGGCCGCAGCAGCGCCGATGCCGTCGCCGGCGCCGGTGACCAGGATGACGCGGTCCTTGAGCAGGTCGGGGACGGGTTTGTAGTTGTGCATCGTGGTTCCTTTCGGCGCGTTGTTTGGACGTTATCACCGGGTTTGCATGGCGATGATGCGGCGTGCGCATTGTACCCCACTGCGCATGGCACCTTCGAGAGTGGCAGGGTAGCCGGTATCAGTGTAGTCGCCGGCGAGCCACAGGCCAGGCATAGGGGTGGCGTTGGTGGGACGGCGGGCGTTGCTGCCCACGTCGCACAGGAAGGTAGCGCGCTTTTCCCGCAGCGTATGTATCTGTTGCGGGTCGGGCCAGTGGGGAAAGTGTCGGGCGATCGCGGCGGCTACCTGCTCCCCCAATTCCGTCGCTGCCATGGCCATGTGCGCGCCGGGGCCGCTGATCACGGCAGCCATCAGGCCGTGCTGGCCGCAGGCAATGCCACGGTCGATGAGCCAGTGGGGCATCCCATGTTCAAAGCCGAGCATGGCGCTGCCGAGCGTGGTGCCGGCCGGATAGGCCAGGTAGACGGTCGTGATGGGGGCACTGCCCAGGGTGAGCAACTGCTGGGCCAGAGACTGCAAGGGCGGATGCGCCGCGAGCAGGGGCGCCGCATGCCAGGGCGCCGTGGCCAGTATGATATGACTGGCCGGCAAACTGGTGCCATGTGCTGCAACGGTGTGTTCGGTGCCATCCAATAGGAGGGCGCTTACACGGCAGCGTGTTGTGACGGTGCCGCCATGGTTCTCGATATAGCGCTGCGCCGGTTGCGGCAACAGCCGGGCGAGGTCGTGGCGCGGATGCAGCAGATCGGCATCGTGCCGCCGTTGTGTAAAGGCATCGCGCAGCACGCGCAAAAACACCTGGGCCGAGGCCTGCTGGATTGGAGTATTGAGGGTGGCGAGGCACAGCGGTTCCCATAGCGCGCGTACCAGGCTGGCCGGTTGTCCCGCCAACAGTTGGGCGACGCTGATATCCGGTGTGACGTGAAATTTCTGGTGCCAGGCATGCAGGCAAAAGGCCAGTGCGGCGTGTCGTTCCCCCGCGTGCAGACCGGCGGCGCGCAACAATGCCCATGCCAGGTGCAGCGGCGCGGGCAGTGGTGGTGCGGCGAGTTGCAACCGCACATGGTCTCGTTGCACGGTCAGCCGCAGGGGCTCGCGCAACAGTGCCGTCGTGGTGTTGACGCCGACCTGCTGCAACAGACGCAGTGTCTCGTGATAGGCGCCGATGAGCAGGTGTTGCCCGTTGTCGACGGTCTGAGCATCCAGCGGCACGGAACGGGCACGGCCGCCCAGTTGCGGTGCCGATTCCAGCACCTGCACCGGGATGCCGGCGGCGCTCAGTTCAACGGCCGCGGCAAGCCCCGCCCAGCCGCCGCCCACCACGATAACCGGTTTCATTATTTCTTGTGGTGTCGCCGCGACTCGCCGCGCGCCGTGCGCCAGGCGATCCACAGCTTGCGCCAAGCCGGCAGCCGCACGCGCTGGTGCAGTACCGGATAACCCTGTTGAGCGATGGCGTCTAGGGTGGAGAGATAAATGGCGGCCATGATCAGCCCGCTGCGCTGGCGGTAGCGATCCTTGCTCGGCAGGTGGGCGAAGGCCTTATCGTAGTAGCTATGGGCGCGCTCGGCCTGGAATTGCAGCAGGGCACGCATGCCGCCGGTCATGCGCCGCGCCATGATGTCGTCCTCGCTGACGCCGAAGCGTGCCAGCTCGTCGGTCGGCAGATAGATGCGGCCACGGGCGGCGTCCTCACCGACGTCACGCAGGATATTGGTGAGCTGAAAGGCCATGCCGAGGTCATGGGCGTATTTCAGCGTACGGCGATCCTCATAGCCGAAGATGGCGGCAGCCATCAGTCCCACCACGCCGGCGACGCGGTAGCAGTAGAGCGACAACTCCTTGAATGACGCGTAGCGCGTCTGCGTCAGGTCCATGGCCATACCGTCGATGATTTCCTGCAATTGTTCCTGCGGCAGGCTGTAGCGGGCAACGGCCGGCTGCAACGCCTGCGTCACCGGATGTTGCGGTTCGCCGGCGTAGAGGCGGGCAATCTCTTCCCGCCACCCGTTCAGCTTGGCCTCGGCCACTACGGTATCGCTGCACTCGTCTACCACATCGTCCACTTCGCGGCAGAATGCATACAGCGCCATGATGGCGCGGCGCTGCTCCGTCGGCAGGAACAGAAAGCTGTAGTAGAAACTCGAGCCGCTGCGGGCGGCCTTTTTCTCACAATATTGTTCGGGCGTCATACGGTTCAGTTTCGAGTTGGCTTCTGTCTAACGCCTTACGTCTTACGTCCTGCGGCGAATAGACTGCGCCACAGTATCACAGGCCAGTCACGTCGCCGCAGGCGCGGGCGGGAGAATGGTGCCATATCCAGGTTGGCTTCCAGCCGCTCCAGGATGCGCAGGCCACCGGCGATGATGAGGCGTATCTCCCAGCCGAAGCGGCCGCGCAGGTGCCGGCCCAGGGGCATGCCGGCATACATCATTTCCCGGCTGCGGCGGTATTGCAGCCGCAGCAGCTCCCGCAGTGCGGCGTCGTTACGGCGGTCACGGAAATGATCCGAGCGGACGCCGTACTGTCGCATTTCGTCCTGCGGAATATAGATACGACCCATTTCGTCATAGTCCTGGGTCAGATCCTGATAGAAGTTGATCAATTGCAGGGAGCTGCATACGTGATCCGACAGGGCCAGGTTTTCCACACTGGCGGCGCCGTTCAGATGCAATAGCAGGCGGCCTACCGGATTGGCGGAACGCCGGCAGTAATCAAGAACGGCATCGAAATCGGCATACGTCCCCTGCGTGACATCCTGGCGGAAGGCGGAAAGCAGGTCGTGAAACAGCGGCAATGGCAGGTCATGTCGGGCGATGACATCGGCCAGGGCGATGAAGATGGGATGGGTGCCGTTCTCGCTGCGGGCCAGGGCGTCCAGTTCGCTCCTGTAGGCATCGAGCCGGGCCAGGCGCTGCGCAGCCGGCAGGTCGCCTTCGTCGGCAAAGTCATCGGCGCTGCGGGCGAAGGCGTAGATGACGGCGATGGGACGGCGCAGGCGGGCTGGCAGCAGGCGTGAGGCAACGGGAAAATTTTCGTAGTGGGACCGCGCCATCTGTTCGCAGTAGGCGTAGGCTTGCGGCAAGGTGCACGGCGCGGTAACGTCAGCAGACATTTAATGTCGGAGAATGGAGTAGGGCCATGAAGAAGCTGCTGTTTCTGATCATCATCGTGCTGTTGGCCGGTGTGTGGTTTGGCATCAATATTGCGCGCGACAAGCCGCTGCTCAGTAATCCCTTCGAGGAGAAGAGCCTCCGCGACAAGGCGGCGGATACGGCCAAGGATATCTATCGGGAATCGAAGGAAGCCATCAAGAAGAAGCTCGACTAGGCTTTCTCATCCTCGCCGGCGGCCACGTCCCTGGCCGCCACTTCGATTTGCGCCACGTCGCTCAACTCCTTCTTGGCGCTGATACCCATTTCCGTAAAGCGTCGCACGCTGGGTAGCACGCGGGCGTCGAAGGTGCCCACGGTCTTGTTGAAGTGGCTGACGCTGCTTTCTAGACTCTTGCCAAGTCGGCCCAGGTGTTCGGTAAAGGTGGCGACACGGCCGTACAACTCCTCGCCCAGGGTGCGGATTTTTTCGGCATTTTCCGCCAGCGCCTGCTGGCGCCAGCCGTAACCCACCGCGCGCAACAAGGCAACGAAGCTGGTGGGGGTGGCCAGGATGACTTTGTCGGCCAAGGCATCCTCCAGCAGCCTGCGATCCAGTTCCAGGGCGGCGGAGAGAAACTGCTCGCCGGGAATGAACAGCACCACGAAGTCCGGCGTGTTCTTGAACTGCTGCCAGTAAGCCTTGGCCGACAGTTCGCGCACGCGCTCGCGCACCTTGCGGGCGTGGCGCTCCAGTTCGCGGCGCCGTGTTTCGTCGTCGCCCGCTTCAATCGCGGAGAGGTAGGCGTCCAGCGGCGTTTTGGCGTCGACGATGATGTCGCGGCCGTCGGGCATGCGCACAATCATGTCCGGGCGCAGGTTGCCTTCCTCGGTGCGTACCTGCTCCTGTTCGAAGAAGTCGCAGTGTTCCACCATGCCGGCCAGCTCGGCCAGGCGCTTGAGAGTCATTTCGCCCCATTGGCCGCGTACCTCGGGGCGGCGCAGCGCCTGCACCAGGTTGCGCGTTTCGCCCTGTAACGAACGGTGCGCCTCGGCCATGGACTCCAGGTGTTTGGTCAGCGAGCCGTAGGCTTCGGCACGGGATTTCTCTACCTCCTGGATCTGCTTTTCGGTTTTTTCCAGCGCCTCGCGGATCGGCCGAACCAGGTTTTCCACCGCCTTTTCCCGTTGTGCCAGTTCGCCCTGGGCCTGGATATGGAACTGTTTGAGGTTTTCCTGGGCCAGGCGCAGGAATTCGCCGCTGTTGTGCTTGAGCGCTTCACTCGCCATGGTGCTGAAGGTGCCGGCCAGATTTTCCCGCACCTGTTCCAGCGCCACGCTCTTTTCAATGGCGGCGCGGCGCTCCGCATCCAGCTCAGCCTGCAGGCGGGCATTTTCCTCGCGCAACAGTACGGCGCGGCGGTTGAGGGTCAGGAAGGTCACAATGGCACTGATCAGTGCTGCCAGGGCCGTCGCCAGTATCAGCAGTATCAGATAGGTATCGGTCACGGTGTGGCGTGTTCCAGGATAGGGGATGCCGCTTAGTATAACGGCATTGCTGCCATCTACACCGTATCAGCGACCCAGCGCAGTAAGTCCAGCGGCGCCTCGATCATCCCATCCGCTCCCCAGTCGTGTGGCTGATCGGTACTCCCGATATAACCGTAGAGGGCGATCAGCGTGTGCATGCCGGCATTGCGCCCGGCGGCAATGTCGCGCTCCGCATCGCCGAGATACAGGCATTCAGCGGCTTCGCTGCCGGCCTCGCGGCAGGCGAGCAGCATGGGGGCGGGGTGCGGCTTGCGTTCCGGCAGGGTGTCGCCGCTGATGATGGTGGCCGCGCGCTGACTCAAGCCCAATTCGGCCATCAGCGGGTCGGTAAGCCAGGCTGGCTTGTTGGTCACCACGCCCCAGTTGAGGCCACGTCCCTCGATGGCATCCAGCAGTTCTGCCGTGCCGGGAAACAGGCGTGTGCCACGGGTGATGTTGTTGCGGTAGATGTCGAGGAAGTGGTCGCGCAGGCGATCGAACTCTTCTGCAGGCAGGTCCGTGCCGAAGCCCAACTGCAACAGTGCGGTGCCACCGTGGGAGACCACCGGGCGAACGATATCGTACGGCAGCGGCGCGCGCCCGGCGTGCTCCAGCGTGCGGTTGAGGGCATAGGCCAGGTCCGGCGCCGTGTCGGCCAGGGTGCCGTCGAGATCGAAGAGGATGGTGCGGAGGGACATCAATGCGGTTTTGAGTTTCGTGTTTCGGATAGCGTGGATTTCGGTTTTCGAAACGCGAAATTACTCCTTTACACAATACGCCAGATAATTCACGTCCATATCCCGCCCCAGGGAGTAAGTACGGGTGAACGGGTTGTAGCTCATGCCGGTGAGATCCTTCAGTTGCAGCCCGGCCTGGCGGATGCCGCTCTCCAGTTCGGAGGGGCGGATGAACTTGGCGAAGTCGTGGGTACCCCTGGGCAGCAGGCGCAGGACGTATTCGGCACCGATGACCGCAAACAGGTAGGCCTTGGGGTTGCGGTTGATGGTGGAGAAAAACACTTGGCCGCCGGGTTTGACCAATGTGGCGCAGGCGGCAATCACCGAGGCCGGGTTCGGTACATGCTCCAGCATCTCCATGCAGGTGACGACATCGAACCGGCCGGGCATTTCCGCAGCCAGCTGTTCGGCGGTGGTGCGGCGATAGTCCACCTCGACACCAGACTCCAGCTTGTGCAACTGGGCCACCTCCAGCGGCGCTTCACCCATATCGATGCCCAGCACCTTGGCGCCGCGTGCAGCCATGCTCTCGGCCAGGATGCCACCGCCGCAGCCGATATCGAGCACGGTCTTGCCGGCGAGACCGGCGCGTTGGTCAATATAATCCAGGCGCAGCGGATTGATGTCGTGCAGCGGCTTGAATTCGCTGTCCGGATCCCACCAGCGCGAGGCCATGGCCTCGAATTTGCCGACTTCGGCGTGGTCGACGTTGTGGGTCGTGGCGCTCATGAGTGCTCCTTGGCGTGTACATCTTTGTCGTGAATATTTTCGCGCCAGTGACGCGCGCGGGCCAGGGCCGCCGCCATATCCAGCGTGGTGAGTTGGCGGCCCTTGAGCAGGTGACGGCCGGCCACCCAGACATCGGTGACCTTGTCGCGGCTGATGGAGTAGATCAATTTGGACAAGGGATGATACAGCGGTTGGGTTTCCACGTCGCCGAGATTGATGGCCGTGATATCGGCCTGCTTGCCCACGCTGAGGGAACCGGTTTCCTGCTCCAGCCCGAGGGCGCGGGCGCCGCCCAGGGTGGCCATGTACAGCGCATCGGCGGCAGGTACGGCGCGGGCGTCACCGGCCACCCCCTTGGCGAGCAGGGCGGCGGTGCGGGCCTCGCTGATGACGTCGAGGTCATTGTTGCTGGCCGCGCCATCGGTGCCCAGGGCGACATTGACGCCGGCCTGGCGCAGCTTGTGTACCGGACAGAAGCCGCTGGCCAGTTTGAGATTGGATTCCGGGCAGTGCACCACGTGCAGCCCAACCTCGGCACAGCGCGCTATTTCCGCGTCGGTGAGTTGGGTCATGTGCACCGCCAGCAGCCGCGGTGAGAGCAGGCCCAGGCTGTCGAGGCGCGCCAGGGGCCGCTGGCCGCTCGCTGCCACCGCCTGCGCCACTTCGTCCGCCGTTTCATGGATGTGCATGTGGATGGGGATATCCAGTTCCTCGGCATAGACCACCACCTTTTCCAGAGCGGCATTGCTCACCGTATAGGGGGCATGAGGAGCGAAGGCGGTACTGATCAGCGGATGGCTATGGTAGCGGTCGTGCAGTTCGATGCCCTTGCGCAGGTACTCGTCGGCGTTCTGGGCCCAGGCCGAGGGAAAGTCGATGACGATGAGGCCGACCACGGCGCGCATGCCCACCTGGGCCGCGCAGCGGGCGGTGACATCGGGGTGGAAGTACATGTCGTTGAAGCAGGTGACGCCGCCGCGCAGCATCTCGGCCATGGCCAGCTGGGTGCCGTCGTGGATGAACTCCTCGCTGATCCAGCGCGCCTCGGTAGGCCAGATGTGGTCGTTCAGCCAGGTCATCAGCGGCAGGTCGTCGGCCAGGCCGCGCATCAGGTTCATGGCGGCGTGGGTATGGCTGTTGATGAGTCCCGGGATCAGGGCATGGTCGGGCAGTTCCAGTTCAATATCGGCATGGTAGCGCAGTTTTGCCTCGCTCCTGGGCAGCAGATCGGTAATGCGGCCATCGGTGATGGCGATGCTGTGGTGGTCCAGCACCACCTGGTCCGGTTCGACCGGGATCACCCAGCGGGCGTGGAGGAGGGTGTCGATACTTTGCATGGGCGAAAGATACAGGGCGTCAGTCGGGCTTACAAGTCATTGACCCGCCGGAGGTATGTGCCGGAAATGTGAACCAGGTCACCCGGAAACTGCCTTGTGCATCACGGTTGGATGGCGCCGTCTGTTCAATACTTTCAGCCAATGAGGATTTTCAGGTTTACCCGTCCAGAGGTGCATGATGAGCAATCCACTGAATGTGCTCCCCTTCAATGCACGCACCGACGCGACAGGAGCCAAGGGAATTGCCCTGCCGGAGTTGGTGCGTACCGCCAAACTCAATGCCGAAAAGCAGCTGGAACCCCTGCTGTCCGGCCTGTTCAGCAAGATCGATGATGCATTGTTCGAGTTGGCCGACAAGGCTGACAACAACACCCTGCAGACCCTCTATTTCGACGCCATGCGTGAGATCCGCTTGCGCAAGGGCACGATGCTGGACAAATTCGCCGCGCGCTATCACAAGGAGTTCATGGATACCGTGCAGAGTGGTCGGGCGCCCTCGGTGGAGCCGGCTTCGCTGGAGCTGGCGCTCATCAACGATGATGAGCTGGAGGAGTCCATTGCCGTCCGCAACATGATCGACAAGGCAGGCGAGCTTCACGCCGACCCCCTGTACTGCCTGACGCAGCGCCTTGGCGCCGCTATTCCTACCGCGGCCCTGGACGACTCCAATAATCCATTTGGCCCTGCCGTGCTGTGCGAGGCCTTCCGTGTCGCCGTCGGCGCGGTGGAGATGGATCTCAAGGTCAAACTGCTCATCTACAAGTTGTTCGACAAGCATGTCATCCAGAACCTGGCCCCGGTTTACGAGGCGGCCAATTATGTACTGGCCCGCGGTGGCTTGCTGCCGCATCTGAAAGGGCGTCCGCAGCCCTCGGGTATCGTACAGGTGCCGGGGCGGCAGGCCCGCCGTGGTGTAAGCGCGCCGGTTGACGCCGAAACCAGGGCCGAGCATGCCGCGGCGGGGTTGCGGGAGCTGAGCGGCTCCCTGCCCGAGGAGCTCCTCGCCCAGCAGGTGGAAACTTTCGAGTTGCTGCAACAGCTGCTTGCCGCCCAGCGTGGCGTGACGGGCGGTGCGGTGGGGGCCGTACCGCAGGCCTCAGTTATGGCGGTACCGTTGTCCGCCGACGAGATGCTGGCCACCCTGTCCTCCATGCAACAGAACTTCTCCGGCGAGGCGCTGGTTCTTGGCGAGGCGCCGCTGAATCTGCGCAGCCAACTCATGCTGCATTTCGGCCAGCAGGGTGAGGCCGCCGAGCGGGAGCTCAGCCAGACCCATGCCGATGTCATCGACGTGGTCGGGATGATGTTCGATTTCATCCTCGATGATCCGGAACTGCCGGAGGCCATCAAGGGGCTTATTGCACGCCTGCAGATCCCCATGTTGAAGGTGGCGTTGCTGGACCGTGAGTTCTTCGGCAAGAAGAGCCATCCAGCACGCCAGTTGCTCAATGAGCTGGCGCGTGCGGGTATCGGCCTGGAGGAGATTGCCGAGGTCACCGTCACGCCTGTCTACGGAAAGATCGAGTATATCGTCGGGCGCATTCTGCAGGAGTTTGAGGATGACCTGTCGATCTTCGGAGAACTGCTGGAAGACCTGTACCAGTTTCAGGCACAGGAGCGCGAGTTGCTGGAGCGGATGCAGCTCTGCCTGGAGCAATCACGCGTTACCGCCGCCGAGGTGATTGAGCCGCTCCTCAAGGTATCTGTGATGCCGGGGGTGGTGCGTTCCCTGCTGGGCGGGGCGTGGAAGGATCATTTGGCCGAGCTGTATCTCCGCGTCGGCACCAAGAGTGAAGAGTGGGAAAAGTCGGCGGCGCTGGCGGCCACGCTGGTAGGCAGTATCCAACCCAAGACCGCGGCGGAAGAACGTACTGCCCTGGTCAGGATGATCCCGACGCTGTTGGCGGAATTACGCGGCAGCGCTGTCGTGGCCGGGATGGAGGCGGAAGAGCGAGAACTCCTGTTCCGTGAGCTGGAGGCTTGTCACCTGGATTGCCTGCGGCCCAAAGAAGCCGCCAAGCAGACAGCACCGCAGGCGCGCGTGGTGCCCATGCCGGCGCCAGCCCCGGCACCAGCACGGGCCGCGGCCGGCCGGATTTTGTCCGCCGCGGAGCTGGATGCCATGCTGCATGATTTGCCGCTGCCGGACACGGCGGCCCAGGCTGGCAGTTTGCCCGTGTCTGACTCGGGGGATGAGTCGGCTCCTGGCTCGCTGGCGGCTGATCTGGATGCGGTTTTCGATGAGGAAATCGTGCTGGCCGCGGACAATGAGGGTAGCGACGAAGACATGCGCTGGGGTATGGAGTACACCGGTTACGCCGCCATGGTGCGCGAGCTGGAGGTCGGGGCCTGGCTTGGTTTTCTCGATGAGGAAGGCAACGTACGGCGTGGCAAGCTGGCCTGGAAAAGTGACCTGATGGGGGAGTACGTTTTTGTCGATCGCTTCTTCAAGGTGGTGCGCGATACCAACCTGCGGCAGCTGGTCACCGACCTCGCCAACGGGCAGGCGCTGATGGTGGAAGAGGTACCCTTGATGGACCGCGCGCTCGATTCCGTCATGGGGGCCTTGAAGAAATATCGCGACAAGGTCTCCAGCCAGGCCGCACAGCCTGATAATGCCCTGTAGTCATAAAGGCGGTCAAAAAAAGGGGCGCATGGCTGCGCCCCTTCAATACCATCAGGAGAGAAGGCGTCCCTGCCGGGGAACCGTCCTTAGAACTTGAACTCCATACCGACCACGGCGGCGGTGGCGTCACCCTTCAGCTTACCGGTATTGGCCAGACCACCGTCCTTGCCGCTGGTATACAGCACGTAGACATTGGCATCCTTGTCCAGCTTGTGGTCATAGGCCACGGCGTAGAAGGTGGGGTCTTTCTTGGTGCTGTCACCCAGATCGAGCTTGCCGTAAGCGGCCTTGATGGTGCCGGCGTCGGTGGCCTTCCATTGCAGGCTGCCGTAGGTGGCAGTGTCGTCCTTGGCGTTTTTGCGAACTTCAGTCTCATACACCACGCCCAGTGTCACTGGGCCAAAGGTGTAGCCGGCACCAAACTTGTTGGACGCTTCTTTGTCGTTGGTGGCCATGTCGGCATAATTTTCCACCGCGGCAGTCAGATACAGCGGACCGGTCTCGTAGGCGATCATCGCCGAGGTAACGCTCTTTGTATTTTTGCCCGCAGTGGTCTTTTCTTCACCTGCGCCGTAAGCCAGGCCGATGCTGACGGGGCCGAACTTGTTCAAATACATCAGCGAGTTTTCAAGGCGCTTGTCGATGGTTACGACGTTGTTGTAGTCGGCATAGGTATCGGACAGCGGGTCCAGCTTGGCGGTGGACAGCTTGTGCGGAGTGTCGTGGATACCGACGCGTACCTCACCGAAACCACCCTTCAGACCGACATAGGTGTTGCGGGCAGTGATCAGATCATCGGAGGACTTGGTCTTGTCGCCGACCGTATCGATTTGCCATTCCACCTGGCCGACCACGGCCATGCCGTTCTCCAGCTTCTTGTCCGCCTTGAAGCCGATGCGCGAGGCGTGGCTGGCGATGGTGGTGGCGCTGGTCTTGACGTCGGTGGTCTCTTCGGACGATAGGGAACCGGCGGAGACGTGGATCTTGCCATACACGGTGGTCTCGGCGGCGGCGGTGCCGGCAATGCCCAGGGCGGTGGCGATGGCGGTGGCGATCAGGCTGTACTGTACAGACTTCTGCATTGTGTATCTCCCAAGGTTGAGGAACTGATTAGCGCTAAAAAGCGCGCGCAGTATCTCCAGCCTGTGTTACCTCGGGCTGACGGTTTTGTTACGGTTGGCGGAAGGTTTTGTTACAGGCGGGCGCAGAAAAAATACGGTAGGATCGGGCGCTTTCTTCCCAAGTGACGAGCATCATGAGCACGATACACGACACCATCCGCGCCGTGCTGTGGCAGGACGACCGGCTGCAACTGCTGGACCAGCGCATCCTGCCGCAGCAGCATGTCTATCTCTCCTATGACGATCCGGCCGCCGTGGCGCAGGCGATCCGCGACATGGTGGTACGCGGCGCCCCGGCCATTGGTGTCACGGCCGCCTACGGCGTGGTGTTGGCGGGACGCAATCGTTTTCGTAGGGACGGGGCTGCCTGGCGCACTTATATAAGGGAAGACATAACCCGTCTGGCCGCCGCCCGTCCCACGGCGGTGAACCTGTTCTGGGCGCTGGAGCGCATGGAACGGCTCATCGCCGGTCTCGGCGAGGGCGATCCCGAGGCCGCCCTGCTGGCCGAGGCACGTGCCATCCACGAGGAGGACATCGCCGCTAACTACCGTATGGGCGAGTTGGGGGCGGCCCTGATCGAAGGTAAGGGCGGGGCAGTGTTGACCCACTGCAACACCGGCTCCCTCGCCACCGGTGGTTACGGCACCGCCCTCGGTGTCATCCGCAGCGCCTATACGGCTGGCCGCATCGCCCATGTCTATGCCGACGAGACCCGGCCCTGGTTGCAGGGGGCGCGTCTCACCGCCTGGGAGCTGGTGCAGGACCGGATCCCGGTGACCCTGTTGGCCGACGGCGCCGCCGCCCACCTGATGAAGCAGGGCCGGGTGCAGTGGGTCATCGTCGGTTCCGACCGCATCGCCGCCAACGGCGACGTGGCCAACAAGATCGGCACCTACAGCGCCGCGGTCAATGCCCGCTACCACGGGGTGAAGTTCATGGTGGTGGCGCCCACCTCCACGGTGGACATGTCCCTAGCCAGCGGCGATCTGATCCCCATCGAAAGCCGTTCCCCCGACGAGGTCCTGTCCCTGGCCGGGCAGCGGGTAGCCGCGCAGGGGGCGGAGGGCTGGAACCCGGCCTTTGACGTGACCCCCGCCAGCCTGATCGACGCCATCGTCACGGAGCGGGGGGTGGTGTTGAATCCGACGGCCGAAAAAATGGTGGCGATGATGAAAAACAGCTGATTCGGCGTCGCCACCTCCCTCCAGCGCCCCGCAAAGAGGCCGTGGGCGCGTTTTAGGGCCATCCGCTGGGGGAGGCTTATGGTATGATCCACCCGTTTAATCCGCGCCTGGGGCGGAATGGTGGGTGAGGCAACGCCGTCACGGTGATTCCTCATTTGCAATCAATGGGTTGCAACACCATTCCGCAGCCCCCCGTTGCCCCCGGCGCCCGAGGGTAGAAAGGACACGATTTCCCGATGGCTGAATTCGCAAAAGAAGTCCTCCCGGTCAACATCGAGGAGGAGATGAAGCAGTCCTATCTCGATTACGCCATGAGCGTGATCGTGGGCCGTGCGCTGCCCGACGTGCGCGACGGTCTCAAGCCGGTGCACCGTCGCGTGCTGCACGCCATGCGCGAGCTGGGCAACGACTGGAACAAGCCCTACAAGAAATCGGCCCGTGTGGTCGGCGACGTCATCGGTAAGTATCATCCGCACGGCGATTCGGCGGTGTACGACACCATCGTGCGCATGGCGCAGCCTTTCTCGCTGCGCTACATGCTGGTGGATGGCCAGGGCAACTTCGGTTCGGTGGACGGCGACTCCGCCGCCGCCATGCGTTATACCGAGGTGCGCATGGCGCGCATCGCCCACGAGCTGCTGGCCGACATCGAAAAGGAAACCGTCGACTTCGTCCCCAACTACGACGGTTCCGAACTGGAGCCGGACGTGCTGCCGGCGCGTTTCCCCAATCTGCTGGTCAACGGCTCCGCCGGTATTGCGGTGGGCATGGCCACCAATATTCCGCCGCACAACCTCACCGAGGTGGTCAACGGCTGTCTGGCGCTGATTGATAACCCGGCCAGCACCATCGGCGACCTGATGCAACACATTCCCGGTCCCGATTTCCCCACCGCTGGCATCATCAACGGCGCGCGCGGTATCCATGAGGCCTACCACACGGGCCGTGGCCGTATCTACGTGCGTGCCCGCACCGAGATCGAGGAGATGGACAACGGCCGCCTGCGCATCGTGGTGACCGAGCTGCCCTATCAGGTCAACAAGGCGCGCTTGCTGGAAAAGATCGCCGAGCTGGTAAAGGAAAAGAAGATCGAGGGCATCTCCGAACTGCGCGATGAGTCCGACAAGGACGGCATGCGCATGGTCATCGAGCTGAAGCGCGGCGAGCAGCCCGAGGTGTTGCTCAATAATCTGTACCAGCACACATCCATGCAGAGCGTGTTCGGCATCAATATGGTGGCCCTGCTCGACGGCCAGCCACGCCTGCTCAACCTCAAGCAGATGCTGGAGGCCTTTGTGCGTCACCGCCGCGAAGTGGTGACGCGGCGCACCATCTTCGATCTGCGCAAGGCGCGCGAGCGTGCCCATGTCTTGGAAGGTCTGGCGGTCGCCCTGGCCAACATCGACCCCATCATCGAGCTGATCAAGCGCTCGCCCAACCCGGCGGAGGCCAAGGCCGGTCTGTTGGCCCAGGTGTGGGCGCCGGGTGTGGTCACCGATATGCTGGCGCGCGCCGGCGCCGAGGCCTCGCGCCCCGAGGGGCTCGCCAAAGAGTTTGGCTTGATGCCGGACGGCTACCGCCTGTCCGAGGCTCAGGCCCAAGCGATCCTCGATCTGCGTCTGCACCGCCTCACCGGGCTGGAACAGGACAAAATCATCGAGGAATACCGCGCGTTGCTGGAGACCATCGAGGGTCTGTTGCACATCCTGCGCGATCCCAACCGCCTGATGGAGGTGATCCGCGAGGAACTGGTACAGGTACGCGACCAGTACGCCGATGCCCGTCGCACCGAGATCCGCGCCAGCCAGGAAGACCTGTCGCTGGAGGATCTGATCAGCGAGGAGGATGTAGTGGTGACCCTGTCCCACGAAGGCTACGTCAAGGCGCAGCCAGTGGCCGACTACCGCGCCCAGCGCCGCGGTGGCCGTGGCCGCGCCGCCGCCTCGGTAAAGGAAGAAGACTTCATCGACAAGCTGTTCATCGCCAACACCCACGACACCATTCTGTGCTTCTCCAGCCGCGGCCGCGTCTACTGGAAGAAGGTGTACGAGTTGCCGCAGGCCGGTCACGGCGCGCGTGGCAAGCCCATCGTCAATCTGCTGCCGCTGGAAGAGAATGAGCGCATCAACGCTATCCTGCCGATCCGTACCTTCGAGGAGGGCCAGTACATCTTCATGGCCACCGCCGGCGGTACGGTGAAGAAGACGCCGCTGACCGATTACGCCAATATCCGCAGCAACGGCATCATTGCCGTGGAACTGGTGGACAACGATCAGCTGGTGGGTGTGGACCTCACCGACGGTACACGCGACATCCTGTTATTCACCGACGCCGGCAAGGTAATCCGCTTCAACGAAGACGACGTACGCTCCATGGGCCGCGTGGCGCGTGGTGTGCGCGGTATCCGGCTGCAGGATGGCCAGAAGGTGGTGTCGCTCATCGTCGCCGCCGGGGGTGATGTGCTCACCGCTACCGAGAACGGCTACGGCAAACGCACTCCCATCAGCGAGTATCCGGTGCATGGCCGCGGCGGCCAGGGTGTCATCTCCATTCAGACCAGTGCGCGCAATGGCGCGGTGGTTGGCGCTGTGCTGGTGGGCGACACGGATGAAATCATGCTGGTCACCGATGGCGGCACATTGGTGCGTACCCGCGTCGCCGAAGTGTCGGTGCTGGGCCGCAACACCCAGGGTGTGACCCTGATCCGTCTGGGCGAGGGTGAGAAGCTGGTGGCGTTGGAGCGTATCGCCGAGAGCGGTGATGATTCGGAAGAAGAAGAGAATGACGGAGAACACGGGGAGCAGGAGTAGTCCCGTATTTACCCCGTTTCCTCCGTGGTTAATGCTTTTTTCTTGAGATAAGGGGATTAGCGATGGCGCGTGTATTCAATTTCAGTGCAGGACCAGCGATGCTGCCGCAGGCAGTGATCGAGCGGGCGCGGGACGAAATGCTGGACTGGAACGGTAGCGGCATGTCGGTGATGGAAATGAGCCATCGCGGCAAGGAATACATGTCCATCGCCGCCAAGGCCGAGGCTGACCTGCGCGAGCTGATGAACATCCCGGCCAACTACAAGGTTCTGTTCCTGCAAGGCGGTGCCTCGCAGCAGTTCGCCATGTTGCCGATGAACCTGCTGGGTGACAAGAAGGGTGCCGACTACATCAACACGGGCGACTGGTCGAAGAAGGCCATCTCCGAGGCGAAGAAGTTCTGCACCGTGAATGCCGCTGCCGACACCTCCGCCAGCAATTACACCACCGTGCCGACCCAGGGCGAACTGAAGCTCTCGGCCGATGCCGCTTATGTGCATTACTGCCCCAACGAAACCATCCGCGGCGTCGAGTTCGACTACATCCCGCAGACTGGCAGTGTACCGCTGGTGGCGGATATGTCTTCGACCATCCTGAGCCGGCCGATCGATGTCAGTAAATTTGGCGTGATCTACGCCGGTGCACAGAAGAATATCGGTCCGGCGGGCCTCACCATCGTCATCATCCGCGACGACCTCATCGGCAAGGCCCCGGCCAGTGTCGCCACCATGCTGGACTACAAGACCCATGCCGAAAACGAGTCCATGTACAACACTCCGCCCACCTATTCCTGGTATGTGGCCGGACTGGTGTTCGAATGGCTCAAGGGCATCGGCGGCCTGGAGGGTATGGCGAAGATCAATCGGCGCAAGGCGGAGAAGCTGTATGCCGCCATCGACGGTTCCGGCGGTTTCTACAAAAACCCGGTAGCCAAGCACTGCCGGTCCTGGATGAACGTGCCGTTCACCCTGCCGAAGGAAGAACTGGACGAGGTGTTTCTGAAGGAGGCCAAGAAGGCCGGCCTGACCACCCTCAAGGGGCACCGCTCGGTAGGCGGCATGCGCGCCAGCATCTACAACGCCATGCCGGAGCAGGGCATCGATACCCTGGTGGAATTCATGGCCGATTTCGCCAAGCGCAACGGTTGATGAGTCAATCCGCCGCGGAGACGCGGAGGCGCAGAGGAATAGATGCGACGTTTCTCTGTGTCTTTGAGGCAGATTTGGTTTTTCTGGGGGGTAGGCATGTACAAGATTCTGACGCTGAACAACATCTCGGTGGTCGGTCTGGAAAGGCTGCCGCGCGATGGTTACGAGATTGCCTCGGAGATCCAGCATCCCGATGCCATCCTGGTGCGTTCGCACAAGATGCATGACATGGATATTCCCGCGTCGCTCAAGGCGGTGGGGCGCGCCGGTGCCGGGGTAAACAATATCCCGGTGGACAAGATGAGCGCGCGCGGCATACCGGTGTTCAATGCGCCGGGCGCCAATGCCAATGCAGTGAAGGAACTGGTCATTGCCAGCATGCTCATCGCCTGCCGCAACATCTGCGCCGCTTGGGATTTTTCCCGCCATCTGGAGGGCGACGACGCCTCCATCGATAAGCAGACCGAAGCGGGCAAGAAAAACTATGCCGGTTTCGAATTGCCCGGCCGTACCTTGGGTGTGGTGGGACTCGGTGCCATCGGTCGCGAGGTGGCCAATGCGGCCATCGCTTTGGGCATGAAAGTCATCGGCTTCGATCCGGGCATTACCGTGGAAGGCGCGTGGCGCCTCTCCTCCAGCGTGCAGAAGGCGGCGAGTTTCGATGAGATGGTGGGCAAGGTGGATTTCATCACCTTCCATGTGCCGCTCATCGACGCCACGCGCAACATGCTCAATGCCGAGCGCCTGCGCAGCGCAAAGAAAGGACTGGTGATCCTCAACTTCGCCCGCAAGGGGATCGTGGACGATGAGGCAGTGGTGGCAGCCGTCGACAGTGGCAAGGTCTACGGTTATGTGTGCGATTTTCCCACCAACCTGCTCAAACAGCATCCGCGTGTCATCACACTGCCACACCTGGGCGCATCCACCCAGGAGGCTGAGGATAATTGTGCAGTGATGGTGGCGGAGCAGGTGCGTGATTATCTGGAAAACGGCAACGTGGTGAACTCGGTGAACTTCCCCGAGGTGGTGATGAGCCGCAGCGAAGGCACCTACCGCCTGACCGTGGTGAACTCCAATGTGCCCAACATGCTGAGTCAGATATCCAGTGATCTGGGTAAGGCTGGTCTGAATATCATCGACATGTTGAACAAGTCGCGCGGCGAACTGGCCTATACCGTAGTGGATGTGGATCGTCCGGTGCCGGAAAACGTAGTGCAGGAAATCGCCGCCATCAATGGCGTGCTGGCAGTGCGTGTCATCGAATAAGCTCATGAACGAAGAACGGTTGCAGTCCATCCGCCAGCGTATCGATGCCCTGGACCAGCAGGTCCAGGCGTTGATCAACGAGCGCGCCTCCCTGGCGCAGGAGGTGGCGCGGGTCAAGATCGCCGCCGAGGGCGAGGAGGCCGTGTTCTATCGCCCCGAGCGCGAGGCGCAGGTGTTGCGCATGGTGCTGGAGCGCAATCAGGGCCCGCTGTCCGGCGAAGAGATGGCGCGGCTGTTCCGCGAGATCATGTCCGCCTGCCTGGCGCTGGAACGTCCCATGCGTATCGCCTTTCTCGGCCCCGAGGGGACCTTCACCCAGGCGGCCGCGCTGAAGCATTTCGGTCATTCGGTGCAGACCCTGCCCCTGGCGGCCATCGATGAGGTATTCCGTGAAGTGGAAGCGGGCAGCGCCGATTACGGTGTGGTGCCGGTGGAAAACTCCACCGGTGGCATCGTCAGTCACACCCTGGACACCTTGATCAATTCGTCGCTCAAGATTTGTGGCGAGGTGGAGCTGCGTATCCATCAGCACCTGATGGGCCGTATGGGCGGTCTGGCTGAGGTGCGCCGCATCTACTCGCACAGCCAGTCCCTGGCGCAGTGCCGTGAGTGGCTGGACGGCCACCTGTCCGGTATCGAGCGTATCGACTTGAGCAGCAATGCCGAGGCAGCACGACGTGCAGCGGCCGAGGAGGGCGCTGCCGCCATTGCCGGCGAGGTGGCCGCCGAGTTGTATGGACTGTCCATCCTGGCGCGCAATATCGAGGATCAGCCCAACAATACCACCCGTTTCCTGGTCATCGGCCGCAAGACCGTGCCGCCTTCCGGCAGCGACAAGACCTCCTTGCTGGTGGCCACCCGCAACAAACCGGGTGCGCTGTACCATCTGCTGGCGCCGCTGGCGCAGAGCGGCGTGTCCATGACCCGCATCGAATCACGCCCCTCGCGCCAGGGTATGTGGGAGTACGTGTTTTTCCTCGATATCGAGGGCCATGCCCTGGATGTCAAGGTCGCGGCGGCGCTGCATGAGTTGGAGGCAGAAGCCTCACTGTTCAAAATCCTCGGCTCCTATCCCAAGGCGGTCCTTTAAGTCATGAGCGACTTTCTGCATCTCGCCGCACCCGGCGTGCGGCAGCTCAAGCCCTATCAGCCCGGCAAACCCATCGAGGAGTTGGAGCGCGAATTGGGGGTGAGCAACATCATTAAGCTGGCTTCCAATGAAAACCCACTCGGCCCCAGCCCGCTCGCACTGTCGGCGGCGCGAGCCGCGCTGGAGGATGTCTGGCTCTATCCCGACGGCAATGGCTTTATCCTCAAGGAGCAGCTGGCGGCGAAGCTGGGTGTGACCATGGAGCAGCTGATCCTCGGCAACGGATCCAGTGATGTGTTGGATTTTGCCGTGCGCGCCTTCGTCACCCCGCAGGATGAGGTGATGTTCTCCGAGCATGCCTTTGCCGTGTACCCAATCCTGACCCAGGCGGCCGGTGCCAAGGCAGTGGTGGTGCCGGCCAAGGATTGGGGGCATGACCTGGTGGCCATGCGCGCCGCGGTCAGCGAGCGCACGCGCCTGATCTTCATCGCCAACCCCAACAACCCTACCGGCACCTGGTTGCCGGCGGTGGAACTGGAGGCCTTTATCGCCGGCCTGCCGGAGCATGTGTTGGTGCTGGTGGATGAGGCCTATTTCGAGTATGCCAGCCATCCGGCGATGGGGGCGGCGGACTATCCCGATGCCATTGCCTGGGTTGGCCGCTATCCGAACCTCATCGTCGCCCGTACCTTTTCCAAGTGCTACGGCTTGGCCGGGTTGCGCATCGGTTACGGTGTCTGCCACCCGCAGGTGGCAGACCTCATGAACCGGGTACGGCCGCCGTTCAACGTCAACAGCCTGGGGCTGGCGGCGGCGACGGCTGCGCTGGACGATGGTGAGCATCTACAGCAGACTCTGGAACTCAATGCCGCCGGCATGGCCCAGCTGACCGCAGGATTCCGTTCTCTTGATCTGCGTCATATCCCTTCCGTCGGCAATTTTATCAGTGTTGATACTGGCCGGACCGCGGCGCCGTTGTATGATGCGCTGCTGCGCGAGGGCGTCATCGTACGCCCGGTGGCCAACTACGGCATGCCGAACCACCTGCGCGTTACCGTGGGTTTACCTGAAGAGAACGAACGCTTCCTCACCGCCCTGGGCAAGGTGCTGGGGCGTTAAACCTATTTTTTTGTTAAGAGAGTGACACAGCCATGATCATCATCATGAACAACGAGGTTGCCGACGCGCAGATCGATGCCGTGGTGCAGCGGCTCAAGAGCTGGGGGCTGGGCAGCAATGTCTCCCGCGGCGTGGAGCGTACCGTCATCGGTGCTATCGGCGATGAGAGCAAAATCGACAAGGAGCTGCTGCAGGCCCTGCCGGGCGTGGAGCAGGTCATCCGCGTGATGAAGCCCTATAAGATCGTGGCCCGCTCCTATCATCAGGAAGACACCGTCATCGATATCAAGGGTATCAAGCTGGGCGGCAAGCAGATTCAGGTCATCGGCGGGCCGTGCTCGGTGGAAACCCAACCGCAGATGGACGAGGCGGCCAAGTATGTGGCAGCGGCCGGCTGTCGCCTGATGCGTGGTGGTGCCTTCAAGCCGCGCACCAGCCCGTACACCTTCCAGGGCGCCGGCGTCGAAGGTCTTGAGATGTTCCGCAAGGCTGCCGACAAGTACAAGCTGCCCATCGTTACCGAACTGATGGACGTGCGCCAGATCGACGCCTTCATGCAGTACGACGTCGACGTGATTCAAATCGGTACCCGCAACATGCAGAACTTCGATCTGCTGAAGGAGGTGGGCCGTCTGCACAAGCCGGTGATCCTCAAGCGCGGCATGGCGGCGACTATTTCCGAGTGGCTGATGGCGGCGGAGTACATCGCTGCCGGCGGTAACCACGATATCATCTTCTGCGAGCGCGGCGTGCGCAGTTTCGAGACCTACTACCGCAACATGCTCGACGTCACCGCCATTCCGGTGCTGAAGAAGGAGACCCATCTACCGGTGATCATCGATCCCAGTCATGCCGGCGGCAAGGCCTGGATGGTGCCGGCCCTGGCACGTGCCGCGGTGGCGGCCGGCGCCGATGGCCTGTTGGTGGAGATGCATCCCAACCCGTGCGAGGCATGGTGCGATGCCGACCAGGCGCTCAATCCGCAGGAACTAGCCGATCTGATGGTGTCGTTGAAGGGCATTGCCCAGGCCATCGGTCGCGAGCTCTGAGTTGATCTCACGGCTCTGCATTGTTGGTGTCGGCCTCATCGGCGGCTCGCTGGCGCGGGCGCTGAAGGCCGCCAGTGCCGTGGGCGAGGTGATCGGCCATGGCCGTGATGCCGCCCAGCTGCAGCTGGCCCTGGAGTTGGGGGTCATCGATCGGGCGGAGACTGATTTGGCCGCAGCGCTTCACGGCGCCGACGTGGTCGTGCTGGCGGTGCCGGTGGGGGCGATGGAGGGCGTGTTGCATGCCATGGCACCGCACCTCGGTGTCGATACCATCGTCACCGATGTGGGCAGCACCAAGGGCTCGGTGGTGGCGGCGGTGAAGCGGGTCTTTGGTTCAGTGCCGGCGCGCTTCGTGCCCGGGCACCCCATCGCCGGCACCGAGCGCAGCGGTGTGGCGGCCTCCTTCGCGGAGCTGTACCACAAGCGGCGCGTGATCCTGACGCCGCTGGCGCACACCGATGCCGCCGCCGTGGCCGTGGTGCGTGCCATGTGGCAGGCGGCGGGGGCCGAGGTGGTGGCGATGGAGGTGCAGCATCATGACGAGGTGCTGGCGGCCACCAGCCATCTGCCCCACGTGCTGGCCTATACCCTGGTCGATACCCTGGCGCGTATGGAAGAGCACACGGAGATATTCCGCTTCGCCGCCGGCGGTTTCCGCGATTTCACCCGTATCGCTAGCAGTGACCCGCGCATGTGGCACGATATCTGTCTGGCCAACCGCGACGCCATTCTCAAGGTATTGGACCGTTATGCCTCCGACCTGGCCGCGGTGCGCGGTGCGATCGAGCGTGGCGACGGCGCGGCATTGCTGCACACCTTTGGTCGCGCCAAGAAGGCGCGCGACGAATTCAAGCAATAATCCTGAAATCACATCATGTCCAATAGCAACGAACCCAATGTCATTTTCCGTGCCGCCGCCGGCGGCAAATTGCAGGGCCGCGTCCGCGTGCCCGGCGACAAATCCATTTCCCACCGCTCCATCATGCTCGGTTCCCTGGCCGAGGGTGTGACCGAGGTGAGCGGCTTCCTGGAGGGCGAGGATAACATCGCCACCCTGGAGGCCTTCCGCGCCATGGGCGTGCAGATCGAGGGGCCGCATGGTGGTTGCGTCACCGTGCACGGTGTTGGATTGCACGGCCTCAAGGCGCCGGGCAAACCGCTCTATCTGGGCAACTCCGGTACCTCCATGCGTCTGCTCTCCGGCCTGATGGCCGGGCAGAAGTTTGATGTGGAGATGAGCGGCGATGCCTCGCTGTCCAAGCGGCCAATGAAGCGCGTCACCGATCCCCTGCGCCTGATGGGCGCGGTGGTGGAAACCACTGACAAGGGCACGCCGCCGCTGCGGGTGAAGGGTGGCCAGCCGCTCAAGGGCATTGATTACGTCATGCCGATGGCCAGCGCCCAGGTGAAATCCTGCCTGTTGCTGGCCGGGCTGTATGCACACGGCAAGACCTGCGTCACCGAGCCGGCGCCGACCCGCGACCACACCGAGCGCATGCTGACCGGCTTCGGTTATGCGGTGGAGCGCCGTGGCAGCACCGTGTGTGTGCAGGGTGGCGGCGTGCTGAAGGCGACCCGCATCGATGTGCCGGCCGATATTTCCTCGGCCACCTTTTTCATGGTGGGGGCGGCCATCGCCGCCGGCTCCGATATCGTGCTGGAACATGTGGGTATCAATCCCACTCGCATCGGTGTAATCAACATCCTGCGTCTGATGGGGGCCGACCTGGAACTCATCAACGAACGCGAGGCGGGCGGCGAGCCGGTGGCCGACATCCGTGTGCGCGCCAGCAAGCTGAAGGGCATCCGCATCCCCGAGGAACAGGTACCGCTGGCCATCGATGAATTCCCGGCGCTGTTCATCGCCGCGGCCTGTGCCGAGGGCGAAACCGTGCTCACCGGCGCCGAGGAACTGCGTGTGAAGGAGTCCGACCGCATCCAGGTGATGGCCGATGGTCTGGTGGCGCTGGGTGTCGATGCCCGGCCCACCCCGGATGGCATGGTGATCCGTGGTGGCCGTATCGGCAGCGGCCAGGTGGACAGCCACGGTGACCACCGTATCGCCATGTCCTTCGCCATGGCGGCCTTGGCGGCCTCCGGCCCCATCACCATCACCGACTGCGCCAACGTCAACACCTCCTTCCCCGGCTTTGTGGCGCTGGCCAACCGGGCTGGCCTCACCCTCACGGCCGAGACCGCATGATGGCGGCCGGTGTCCCGGTCATTACCGTCGACGGCCCCAGCGGGGTCGGCAAGGGCACCATCAGCCAGCTGCTGACCCAGCGTTTTGGTTGGCATTTCCTCGACAGCGGCGCCCTCTATCGCCTCACCGCCCTGGCGGCGCGGCGGCAAAGGGTGAGTTTTGATGATGAGGCGGGCCTCGCCCGGGTGGCGCGTGAGTTGCCGGTGGAGTTCCGCCCACAGGTCGCCGGCGACTTGCAAATATTCCTTTCAGGACAAGAGGTTAGCCGGGATATTCGCACCGAGCAGGCGGGCAATGATGCGTCCAAGGTGGCTGCCGTGCCGGCCGTGCGTGCGGCCTTGCTGGAGCGGCAGCGCGCCTTCCGTCGGGCCCCGGGCCTGGTGGCCGACGGCCGCGATATGGGGACCACGGTGTTTCCCGACGCTCCGCTCAAGATATTTCTCACCGCCAGCGCCGAGGTGCGAGCGCAAAGGCGCTATAACCAGTTGAAGGAAAAGGGGTTAGATGCTAACCTACACAGTCTTTTCGTCGAGATCGCCGAGCGCGACGAGAGAGATCGTAATCGCAGCGTATCGCCGCTCAAGCCGGCGGACGATGCGGTGGTGATCGATACATCGATGCTCGGCATCTCAGAGGTTCTGGCGGCGGTGCTGGCGCAATGCCGGTCGCGGCTGGGTGTGCAGTAGGGGCTGCCGTCACATCGGGTGATGGCGGTTTGTTTTTTAACTTCAACCCGCGGCAGTAATGCGGTTCTACATACGTCGTTCGATGAACGGCAAGGGTTACGTGAGTGATGAGCGAAAGCTTTGCAGAATTGTTTGAACAGAGTCTTGTCGGTTCCCAGATGCGCCCCGGCGCCATCCTTACCGGCAAGGTAGTCCAGGTTGGCAACGACGTTGTCGTCATCAACGCCGGTCTCAAGTCCGAAGGCGTGATCCCCGTCGAGCAGTTCCTCAATGAGAACGGTGAGATCGAGGTGAAGGTCGGCGACGAGGTGGACGTTGCCCTGGAAATGGTGGAAGACGGTTTCGGCGCCACCCGCCTGTCCCGTGAAAAGGCCAAGCGTTCCGAGTCCTGGACCCGCCTGGAGCGCGCTTCCGAAGCAGGCGAGACCGTGGTCGGCCGCATCGTCGACAAGGTCAAGGGCGGCTTCACCGTCGACCTCAAGGATATTCGCGCCTTCCTGCCTGGTTCCCTGGTGGATGTGCGCCCGGTGCGCGATCCCTCCTACCTGGAAGGGAAGGACCTGGAATTCAAGGTCATCAAGCTCGATCGCAAGCGTAACAATGTCGTCGTCTCCCGCCGTGCCGTGGTGGAGTCCGAGGGCAGCGAAGAACGCGAAGCCCTGCTGGAAGGCCTGCAAGAAGGCCAGGTGGTCAAGGGTATCGTCAAGAACCTCACCGACTACGGCGCCTTCGTCGACCTCGGTGGTATCGACGGTCTGCTGCACATCACCGACATGGCCTGGAAGCGCGTCAAGCATCCTTCCGAGGTGGTTAACGTCGGCGACGAAATCGATGTCAAGGTACTCAAATTCGATCGCGAGCGTACCCGTGTTTCCCTGGGCCTCAAGCAGCTGGGCGAGGATCCGTGGGAAGACATCACCCGCCGTTACCCGGTGGGCACCCGCATGTTCGGCAAGGTGACCAACCTGACCGACTACGGTTGCTTCGTCGAGATCGAAGAGGGTGTGGAAGGTCTGGTGCATGTTTCCGAGATGGACTGGACCAACAAGAACATCCACCCGTCCAAGGTTGTGCAGATGGGCGACGAAGTGGAGGTCATGGTGCTGGACATCGACGCCGAGCGCCGTCGCATTTCCCTCGGCATGAAGCAGTGCCAGGAAAATCCGTGGGATGCCTTCTCCAGTACCCACAACAAGGGCGACAAGGTTTCCGGCAAGATCAAGTCCATCACCGATTTCGGCATCTTCATTGGCCTGGACGGCGGTATCGACGGTCTGATCCACCTGTCCGACATCGCCTGGAATGTGCCGGGTGAAGAGGCAGTACGCAATTATGCCAAGGGCGACGAGGTCGAAGCCGTGATCCTGGCCATCGATCCGGAGCGTGAGCGCATCTCCCTCGGTATCAAACAGATGGAGAAGGATCCGTTCTCCAACTACGTGGCCGAACATCGCAAGGGCAGCGTCGTCAAGGGTATCGTGCGCGAAGTGGATGCCAAGGGCGCCATCATCGACCTGGAAGAGGGGGTCGAAGGCTATCTGCGTGCCTCCGAACTCTCCCGCGACCGTGTCGAAGATGCCCGTAGCCTGCTGAAGGCCGGCGATGAGGTTGAGGCCAAGTTCATGGGCGTCGACCGCAAGAACCGCACCATCACCCTGTCCGTCAAGGCGAAGGACAGCGAAGAGGAGGCGGAGGCCATGCAGGACTACAACCGCGCCGCAGCAGCTGCCAACCCGACCCTGGGTGACCTGCTGAAGGAGCAGATGGAAAACAAGAACGACTAAGCAGTGAACTGGAAGGCCCGCCCGCGGCGGGCCTTCCCTTACTTTGGGGACCTCCATGACCAAGTCGGAACTGATCGAGATCCTGGCGCGCAAGCAGCCCCAGCTCAATTCCAAAGATGTCGAGTTGGCGGTGAAAACCATTCTGGAACACATGGCGCAGGTACTGGCCAGCGGTGAGCGCATCGAGATTCGTGGATTTGGCAGCTTTTCCCTGCACTACCGCCCCCCCCGCGTTGGACGCAATCCCAAGACCGGTGACTCCGTGCAGCTCGGTGCCAAGTATGTGCCGCACTTCAAACCCGGCAAGGAACTGCGTGAACGTGTTGATCAGGGTATGGCGCTGACCGAATGATTCGCCAGGTCGTGGCTATGCCGTAACTCAGTCCCAAGGGACTGCCCGCCATCGCGGCACGCACTTTGTAATTCGTCGAGCCTGGTAATATCCTGTAGCAACGCGTTAGGCGTAAACCTTGGGATACGATTGGGGGACTGCCCCGCTGACGGGATCGACATGAAACGCCTATTACTCCTCATACTTTTCCTGCTATTGCTCGCCCTCGGCATCAGTTTCGCCGTCCACAATGCCGATCCTGTTACGCTGAATTATTATTTCGGCTCCATCACCGGGCCGCTGTCCATGATTGTTGTTATCTCTCTTGCTGTCGGTGCCGTGCTGGGCGTAGGTACCAGCCTGCTGCTGGTGTTCAGCCAGCGCCGCAAGGTGGCGCGCTTGCAACGCAAACTGAATACCTGCGAGCAGGAGATCCGCAATCTGCGGCATCTGCCGCTGCGCGATAAACACTGATCTCCCTATGGGCGTTGAGCTCCTGTTCCTGTTGTTGCCGGTGGCCGCACTATCAGGCTGGCTATTGGGACGGCGTGACACGCGGGATGGCGGACGACAGTTCTCACGCCTTTCATCCGATTATTTCAAGGGACTCAACTTCCTGCTCAATGAGCAGCAGGACAAGGCCATCGAGGTCTTCATCCACATGCTGGAAGTGGACAGCGATACGGTGGACACCCATTTTGCGGTCGGTAATCTGTTCCGTCGGCGGGGTGAAGTGGATCGCGCCATCCGCATCCACCAGAATTTAATCGCGCGCCCCACGCTCAATCGTCAGCAGCGCGATCAAGCCTTGTTTGAACTGGGCACTGACTACATGCGCGCCGGGCTGCTCGACCGTGCAGAGAATCTTTTTCAGGAGTTGGTGGCTGAGAGTACGGCATATCGTCAGCAAGCATTGCGACAATTACTGGATATCTACCAGCAGGAAAAGGAGTGGCATAAGGCTATTGCCATTGGGCAGCGCCTGCAAGGTATGGGGAATGAAGGGATCAGTCCCATCATCGCGCAATTTTTTTGTGAACAGGCGGAACAGGCACTGATGCTGGGGGAGCGCAGCGATGCGCTGCGACTGGTGCGTCGAGCGCTGGTTGAAGATCGTGACTGTGTCCGTGCGACCCTGCTGGAGGGACGTATTGAACTGGAGGCAGGGGAGCATAAGTCTGCCGTGCGCATCTTCCGCCGGGTGGAGCAACAGGACCCGGCCTATTTGCCGGAAGTGCTGGCGCCTCTGCAAGAGGCTTTCGGGCAACAGGGACGCGACGGTGAGATGATTGCTTATTTGCGCGAGATACTTTCCCGTCATGGAGGTATCTCAATCATGCTGGCCTTGGCGGATCTGATCCGTCAGCAGCAAGGCGCGGCGGAAGCAACGGTATTTGTGGTCAATCACATGCGTGGGCATCCATCCATTCGGGGCATGGAGCGCTTGATCGACCTGAAGCTGCAATCCAGCGAGGGGCAGGCGCGTGACGATTTGCTGGTGTTGAAGGATTTGACGGATAAGCTGCTGGAGAGCAAGCCGGTATATTGTTGCAGCCACTGCGGCTATAGCGGCAAGACGTTGAGCTGGCAGTGTCCTAGCTGCAAGCAATGGAATACCACCAAGCCGATACACGGCATTGAGGGCGAATAAGATGTCTGGAGTGAGCATGGCGAAGAGTTTGGGTCCACGTATCATCATCGCGCTTGACTATGCGGAGCCGCGACGGGCGCTGGATATGGTAGAACGCCTGGACCCTTCACGCTGCCGCCTCAAGGTGGGAAAAGAATTGTTTACGCGGGGCGGCCCGCAGTTGGTGGAGACGCTGCGTAACAAGGGCTATGAAGTTTTCCTCGATCTGAAATTTCATGATATTCCGAATACCGTGGCCGGTGCGTGCAGCGCGGCCGCCGATCTTGGTGTCTGGATGGTCAATGTCCATGCACTCGGTGGCGCTCGTATGATGCTTGCGGCGCGCGAGGCAATGGATAAAGCCGCTCAGCCGCCGCTGCTCATCGCGGTGACGGTGCTCACCAGCATGGGTGAGCAGGATATTCACGAGATTGGTTTGCCTGGCATGCCTGCCGACAATGTGGCCCGTCTGGCTGCATTGGCGCAGCGTTCCGGGATGGATGGCGTGGTCTGTTCACCGCAGGAGGTGTCGATGCTGCGCTCGCAGACCGGCGACGCCTTTCGCCTCGTGACCCCAGGTATCCGACCGGCATGGTCAGCCAAAGGGGACCAGACCCGTATCACGACGCCCGCGGATGCTGTGCGCCTGGGGTCCGATTATCTGGTGATTGGCCGGCCGATTACCGCAGCTGATGACCCTATGGCCGCGCTGGCGGCTATCGAGGCCGAACTGGCAGATTAGTGCTGAATATTCCTACATGGTATTCAGGGTATTCTGATGGAGCAGGCCTTGCGCTGAGGATTTCACGCCACTAACTTGGCATACGCACCGCACACCGCCGGTGTGCGGTGAGGGACTGTCAGCAATCACATGGAGTGAAATCATGCGCAAGTTCGTTATGGGTTGTTTCTCTGCTCTACTTCTTGGCCTCTCTGCCATCACCCAGGCGGCCCCGGTCGACATCAATAGCGCCGATGCAACGGTATTGGCCCAAGGCATCAAGGGCGTCGGCGTCAAGCGTGCCGAGGCAATCGTGGCCTACCGCAAAGAGCATGGTCCGTTCAAAACGGTGGATGATCTGGCCAAGGTGCCTGGTGTCGGCGCCAAAGTCGTGGAAGAGAACCGCGCCAACCTTTCTGTTGGAAAACGTTAGATAAATTGTGAATTTCTCCTCTTTTCAGCGCCCGCGTCGCGGGCGCTTTCTTTTGTTTTAGCGGCATTTATTTCACAATAGCTGCGCCAATCCCTATCTCAGGACGTAACTGTGAAGATCACCAAGGCAGTGTTTCCCGTCGCCGGTATGGGCACCCGCTTTCTGCCGGCCACCAAGGCCAACCCCAAGGAGATGCTTCCCATCGTCGACAAACCGCTGATTCAGTATGCGGTGGAGGAGGCGATTGCGGCCGGCATTAGCGAAATGATCTTCGTCACCAGCAGCGCCAAACGCGCCATTGAAGATCACTTCGATAAGAACTATGAAATGGAAGCGGAACTGGAAAAGAAGCAGAAATGGGAGCTTCTGGAACTGGTACGCAATGTTTTACCCACGGGCGTGTCGTGCGCCTATGTGCGTCAGCCAGAGGCGTTGGGTTTGGGGCACGCGGTATTGTGTGCCAAGCCGCTGATTAAAGACGAACCGTTTGCCGTGATTTTGGCCGATGACCTCATTGATGGCCATGGCGGTGGTGCAATGGCGCAAATGGCGCAGTTGTATGCACAACATCAATGCAGCCTGCTTGGTGTTGAAGAGGTGGCAGCAGAGGATACGGACAAGTATGGCATCGTCAAGGCGGCGACTATGGATGAGCGCCTGTCGCGGGTCGAGCGCATCGTGGAAAAGCCGAAGCCTGCGGATGCACCGTCGACGCTTGCAGTGGTGGGCCGTTATATCCTTACTTCACGCATCTTCGAATTGTTGGAAACCACGGGGCGTGGCGCTGGCGGGGAAATACAATTGACGGATGCCATAGCCGCCCTGTTGAAAGAGGAACAGGTGCTGGCCTACCGTTTCAGCGGGCGCCGCTATGATTGCGGTAGCAAACTGGGCTATCTGGAGGCTACAGTGGAGTATGCGTTGAAGCACCCGGAACTCAGCGACGAGTTCCGCAGCTATTTGAAGAAGAATTTCTGCTGAGTTTTCGTATTTTTGGACAACAGTGGCGCCGCGTGGCTTGACTGTTGATAAAGGCAGGAATTGGCTCCCCCGGTTGGACTCGAACCAACGACACACGGATTAACAGTCCGCTGATCTACCGACTGATCTACGGGGGAATCGATAGAGGCGCATATACTACTTATCCGCCCCCGCGAGGTCAATACTTCAAGGCGGGCATTGCAGGGCATTCCCTTGTGCTGATTTGTCAGAGACACGGAGACGGCCAGTCTTGGCAACGATCAAGGCCTTGGCCGCCGCTGCACCCCGTTCGTCACAGAGGATGAAGGTTCCATTGCTGCTGGCGGTGCCGTTGGGATAGTAGATGGCATAGTTGGCACTGGGGAACGCACTCCAGGTCAGTGTCTGCGTGGGGGACAGCGCGGCCTGTGTCCACAGCACCTCGTCTTCCCCATTTAGGATTTTGTCGCCATTGAGATCGGCAAAAATAATCCAGCCGTCGTGCCACTCCACGTGCTTGTCGCAGCCCTTTTCCACCGTGCCCTTGCAGACGATGATGCGTTGGTTGCGTGTGATCGCCTCGCTACGGGCGTAATTCAGATTGCTGGCCAGGGTGTTGACCGAGGTGGTGAGACGGTTGTTCTGCAGCAGGGTCGCAAAGGAGGGGAGCGCCAGGGCCATTACTATGCCGGCGATAGCGAGCGTGCTGACGAGCTCGGTGAGTGTGTAGCCCTGCGGCGGTCGGTGGACGGCCCGGGCGGAGGAGAAGATGACGTCCATGTCATACCCACATCCATGTCGGGTATAACCATATGATGACTGGGATTTTAGTTAAAGGGCCAGCCTGTCAGCGCTTGACTAATCCGTTGTCGGATTTTTCCTATTTTTGGCCGAAGAGATCGCTGAGGCGCTGCAGGGCATTACGCAGGTTGTCCAGCGAGGTGGCAAAGGACAGGCGCATGTAACCCTCGCTGCCGAAGGCGGAACCGGGAACGAGGGCCACCCCGGTCCGATTCAGGATGTACTCACCCAGCTCGATATCGTTATTGATCTCGGCATGCCCAGCGATGATGTCGCGCATGTCCATGAAGGAATAGAACGCGCCCTGGGAGGGCAGGCAGTTGACGCCCTTGATACGGTTCAGGCCGGCCACCACGAAGTCGTGGCGCTCCTTGAAGGCCTTGAGCATGGTCTGGATGCAGGTCTGATCACCGTTCAGGGCCACTTCCGCCGCCACTTGGGAGATGGAGGTGGGGTTGGAGGTGCTCTGGGACTGGATATTCTTCATCGCCTCGATGAGCTTGTCCGGGCCGGCGGCATAGCCGATGCGCCAGCCGGTCATGGAATAGGCCTTGGATACGCCGTTGAGGACGATGGTGCGTGCGTACAGATCCGGGCAGGCATTGAGGATGTTGGCGAAGGGCTCGTCGCTCCACAGGATGTGCTCGTACATGTCGTCCGAGGCGATCAGCACCTGGGGATGACGGCGCAGTACCTCGCCCAGGGCGGCCAGTTCTGCCTTGCTGTAGGCGACACCGGTGGGATTGGATGGGCTGTTCAGCACCACCAGGCGGGTACGCGGGGTGATGGCGGCCTCCAGCTGGGCCGGGCTGATCTTGAAGCCCTGTTCCAGACCCGCCTCGATGATCACCGGCACGCCCTCGGCCAGCAGCACCATGTCCGGGTAGGACACCCAGTAGGGGGCGGGGATGATGACCTCGTCGCCCGCATCCAGCAGGGCCTGGGCCAGGTTGTAGAAGCTCTGTTTGCCGCCGCAGGAGACCAGGATCTGCTTGGGGCTATAGGTCAGGCCATTGTCGCGGGCGAACTTGGCGATGATGGCCTTTTTCAGTCCCGGCGTGCCGTCCACGGCGGTATACTTGGTGAAGCCTTTGTTGATGGCCTCGATGGCCGCCTGCTTGATGTGGTCAGGGGTGTCGAAATCCGGTTCGCCGGCGCCGAGGCCGATGATGTCCTTGCCCTGCGCCTTCAGTTCCTGGGCGCGCGCGGTGACCGCCAGGGTGGGGGAAGGCTTGATGCTCTGAACGCGCTTGGACAATTGGATCTCCACCATTTTCCTCGACACAAAAGTTGGGAATAAAACCGCGCTAATATAGCTGAACCGCGGCCGTTGCTGAATCCCCCAACCCCCCGATGACGAAGAGAAATTTCCAGTTACAGGCCCCTTATGCCCCGGCCGGCGACCAGCCGGAGGCCATCCGACGCCTGGTCGAGGGGCTGCAGGCCGGCGAGGCCGGCATGACCCTGCTTGGCGTTACCGGTTCCGGCAAGACCTACACCATCGCCAACGTCATCCAGCAGGTGCAGCGGCCGACGCTGATCATGGCCCACAACAAGACCCTGGCGGCCCAGTTGTACGGTGAGATGAAGGAGTTCTTTCCCCACAACGCGGTGGAGTATTTCGTTTCCTACTACGACTACTACCAACCGGAGGCCTATGTCCCCTCCACGGACACCTTCATCGAGAAGGACGCCTCCATCAACGACCATATCGAGCAGATGCGTCTGTCGGCCACCAAAGCCATCCTGGAACGGCCAGATACCATCATCGTCGCCACCGTCTCCGCTATCTACGGTCTGGGTGACCCGGACTCCTATATGCACATGCTGCTGCATCTGGTGCGCGGCGACATCATCGATCAGCGCGCCATCCTGCGCCGCCTGGCCGAACTGCAATACACCCGCAACGACATCGAGCTGCGTCGCGGCACCTACCGGGTGCGTGGCGAAGTGATCGATATTTTCCCCGCCGACTCCGACAGCGAGGCAGTGCGGGTGGAGTTGTTCGATGAGGAGGTGGAGTCGCTCAGTTTCTTCGACCCCCTCACCGGTGAGATGCTGCGCAAGGTGCCGCGCGTCACCATCTATCCCAAGACGCACTACGTCACCCCGCGCGAGAAGGTGCTGGAGGCGGTGGAGGCGATCAAGGTGGAGCTGAAGGAACGGCTGGAGGAACTGCACGCTGCCAACAAGCTGGTGGAGGAGCAGCGGCTGGAGCAGCGCACCCGTTTCGACATCGAGATGATGCTGGAACTAGGTTATTGCTCCGGCATCGAGAACTATTCGCGCCACCTGTCCGGACGGGCGCCGGGCGAGCCGCCGCCGACCTTGTTCGACTATCTGCCACAGGACGCCCTTTTGGTCATCGACGAATCACACGTCACTGTGCCGCAGATCGGTGCCATGTACCGTGGCGATCGCTCGCGTAAGGAAAACCTGGTCAATTACGGCTTCCGCCTGCCCTCGGCGCTGGACAACCGGCCGCTCAAGTTCGAAGAGTGGGAACGGCTGTCGCCGCAGGCCATCTTCGTCTCCGCTACACCGGCGAAATATGAGCTGGAACACTCTGGTGAGGTGGTGGAGCAGGTGGTGCGCCCCACCGGCCTGGTGGACCCGGACGTGGAAGTGCGCCCGGCCACCACCCAGGTGGACGACCTGCTGTCGGAGATCGGCAAGCGGGTGGCAGTGGAGGAGCGCGTGCTGGTCACCACCCTGACCAAGAAAATGGCCGAGGACCTCACCGATTATCTGGCCGAGCACGATGTGCGTGTGCGTTACATGCATTCGGACATCGACACCGTCGAGCGCATGGAGATCATTCGCGACCTGCGCCTTGGCGCCTTCGACGTGCTGGTGGGCATCAACCTGTTGCGTGAGGGTCTGGATATGCCCGAGGTTTCCCTGGTGGCGATCCTCGATGCTGACAAGGAGGGCTTCCTGCGCTCCGAAACCTCGCTGATCCAGACCATTGGCCGTGCCGCGCGCCATCTCAACGGTCGCGCCATTCTTTACGCCGATCGCATTACCGGGTCCATGCAACGTGCGATGGAGGAAACCGCACGGCGCCGGCAGAAACAGATGGATTTCAACAGTGCGCACGGCATCACCCCACGCAGCATAAAGAAGGCGGTGCGTGACATCCTGGAGTCGGGTTATCCCGGTGTGCCCGGTACACCGTCCCGTTACGCCAAGGTGGCGGAGGAGGTCATGGAGTATGCCGCCCTGCCCGCGGCGGAACTGGCCAAACGGATCAAAAAGCTGGAAGAGCAGATGTACCAGCACGCTCGCAACCTGGAATTCGAGGAGGCGGCGAAGCTGCGCGATCAGATCCGCTTGATGCAGGAACACAACATGGGTTTGGGTGAGCCGGCGGCAGACTGATGGATTACTGCTGTCAAATCAGTTGCTTATCCTGCATTTGACTGTGCGGCATGAACCGGTATAATGGCGCGCTTCTGACGACAGGCGTGTAGCTCAGCTGGTTAGAGCACCACCTTGACATGGTGGGGGTCGTTGGTTCGAGTCCAATCACGCCTACCATATATACTCCAGGGCCCCGCTATAGCGGGGCTTTGCGTTTCCGGGGTACGTCGTGCGTATGTCCGCTGCCGCCGTCGGCGCCGACGGTTTCAAAATGCTGTTCATCTCTACGCTGCTGATCCTGGGCAGCGGCGGTCTTTCCCTGTTGTGGGTCCTGCGTCGTGTTCTGATCACCGGCCGTACTGCGCCCTGCCAGACGATTGCGCTGGCATCGGTGTTGGTGCCCGGCGTGCGCCTGCAGGACGGCGCGGTCGGTGCCGATTTTCGTCAACGTCTGGAGCGCGCCCTGGCGCTACATGGCGCAGGGGCCGGAACCTTGGTACTGCTGGGTGGGGTGACGGGCCGTAGTACGGTGAGCGAGGCGGCGAGGGGGGCGGAGTATCTGGTGGCGCGTGGCGTGCCGTCGACCGCCCTGCACCTGGAAGAGCGCTCGCGGCATACCCTGGAAAACCTGCGCCATGCCCGCGATCTGCTCGGCAGCACCGCTACGGTGACCATCGTTTCCAACCGTTATCACCTGGAGCGCCTAGGCGTGATGGCCGAAGGTCTGGGGATGTCGCATGCCCTGTGTGCGGCCGAAGCGCGCTGGCAATGGTCGGTGGCGGTGATCGGACGGCTGCTGTTGGAGGCCTTTTATGTGCACTGGTATCTGACCGGCCGCCACTGGGCACGCCTGGTGCGCGATCGTGCCAGTGAGGCACGCATCAGCTGACGGCGATGCCTTCGATTTCGACCAGCAATTCACTGCGGCAGACGTCGGCCTGGAGGTACAGCACGGCGTGTTGCGTTCCCAAGCGTCGCTCCAGTTCGGCCCGGATGTAGGGATAGTCTGCAGCGCGCCGTATGTAGACCTTGAGCAACTGCAAGGCTTCGAGTCGCGTGGGGGCCGCCGGGTGCAGGGTGAGGCCGTGGGCCAGCAGGCGCTCGATGTTGTCCAGGGTGAGTTGTAACTGGGCGGCGCTGTCGTCACGATGCACGCTGGCGTGGCCGCGCACACTGGCGGTGCCGGACAGATAGAAGTGGGTGGCATCCGCCCAGGGGTTGATTACGGCGCGGGAGAAGGACGGACTGCGTGGGCCATAGCGGCGTGGATAGCGGAAGGCGCTGACCTGCTGCGGGTTCTCCACCTGGATACCCGGTTCCCGGGCGGCCAGAAAATACACCACCAAACCAGGACCATGACTGCCCAGCGCACTGGCGGCGGGCAGCCGGGCCTCGTAGCCGGGGGTAGTGTTGAAGGCGGCATGGCGGCCGCTGCAGAACAACTGGTAGCGCTCGCCGCCGGTGTCATGCCCGACGATGCGCGGCAGGTAGTTCCACATGCGCAGGGGGGCCGGAAAGCCCCGCGCCGCCAGTAGATCGAGCAGGGCTTGATAACCCTCGTGGCTGGCCTGCTCCAGGGGGAGGGCATCCTCCAGGCGCATGGCGCCGAACAGAAATACCTCATCATGCACCAGATGCACCGGACCGGCGGTTTCGTGCTGCAAGGCACTGGAGGATGACCACAGCTCGAGGCAGCCGCCACTGTGTCCCAGCACCGGCATCGCGACATCGATGCAGATCCGGCCATCGTGTAAGGTGATGTCACTATGGGTGCTGCCGTAGCGCACCACCGCAAAGGTGTCGGCAGCGGGGGCGGTGTCGTAGTGTACGCGCGGTGCTGACATCAGTAGGGGAGGCCTGCGCTGGGACTGGCGGCGCAGCGGGCGCCGATTGAGTTCGGGGCGGGAGTATATATAATTCCCCGACCGTGCTCCAGGCTATTGGCCGGCGCGGCCCTCTAATTTCAGGAATGCAACAGGAAGGATGGTGCGTATGTCCGAGCTGACCCCGTTGGAGCTCGAAGTGGGGCAACTGATTATCGATACCCTCAATCTGGAGGATATCGCGGCTGCCGATATCGAGGCAGAGGCGCCGTTGTTCCGCGAGGGGCTGGGACTGGACTCCATCGATGCGCTGGAACTGGCGCTGGCCATCTCCCGGCAGTATGGCTTTCAACTCCGTTCCGATGACGAAAACAACGCGCGCATCTTCTCCTCTCTGCGCGCCCTTGCCGCGCACATCGCTGCCCATCGCGTGAAATGAGTGTGGCGCGGCGCGCCTCCGTGCTGTTGCTGATTGCCTATCCCGTTGCCGTGCACTACGGCGTGATCTTTGCCGACTATGGCCCGGCCGTGCTCGTATTGGCGCTCATTGCCGGTATGCTGGCCGGTGCACGGCAGGACGGTTTTCGCTTATGGCCGGCAATCGTCGCGGCGGCACTGGTGTTGCTGGCGGCACTGGTGTTGGCCGATCGCTTTGCGCTGCTGCTGTGGCCGCCGTTATTGATTTATTTTGGTTTGGCGATGCTGTTTGCCCTGAGCCTGCTGCCGGGCCGGCGGCCGCTGGTCACGCGCATCGCCTCTCTGCTCGACGGCGAACTGGATGTGGCGGCCTTGCGGTATACCCGCTGGGTGACCGCCGCTTGGGCGGTGTTTCTGTCTCTGCTGGGGATGACCAGCCTGTGGCTGGCCTGCTGCGGCACACGCGAGATGTGGTCGCTGTTCACCAATCTGTGGGGCTATGGCCTGATCCTGTTGTTTTTCGGTGCCGAGTTTGCGTTGCGTCGGCGCTGTCTGCCGCAACTGCCGCGGCGCAGTTTTGTGGACTTCCTGCTGGCAATGGCGCGTCTCGATCCCAGGAGCTGGCGCCCGTGAGGGACGTGATGCTGTTGCCGCTGACGCTGCATACGCCGCAGGACATCATCGCCTGGCATCACGGGCGGCCGATCCCTTGCGCGGAGTTTCTGGCGCAGGCTGCGGCATTGGCCGCGACGTTGCCGGCGGCAGGTCATGCGGTGAATCTGTGCGAGGACCGTTACCTGTTTCTGCTGGCCTTTGCCGCCTTGCTGCTCCGTGGGCAGGTGAATCTGTTGCCGCCCAATCGTGCCCCGCGGGTAGTGGAGGAGGTAGCGACGGCCTTTCCCGGCAGTTACTGCCTGGTGGAGCAGCCGCAGGCCGATCTGGCCGTGGCGCAACATGTCGTGGATCTGAGCCTGCCGCTACAGGACGCGATCCCGGTGCCGGTGATTCCGGCGGAACAACTGGCGGCTATCATCTTTACCTCGGGCAGCACCGGCACGCCGCGTCCCCATCGCAAGTATTGGGGGGATTTGGTGCGTGGAGTGGCGCGGGCGCGCGAGCGTTTTGCGCTCGCGCGCTACGCCGGCGGCACCCTCGTCGCCACGGTGCCGCCACAGCATATGTACGGCCTCGAATCCACCATTCTGTATCCGCTGTTGAGTGGGCTGGCCGTGCACGGCGGACGGCCGTTCTTTCCGGCTGATCTGTGTCAGGCGCTGGAGGAGGTGGCAGGGCCGCGCGTGCTGATCACCACGCCGGTACACCTGCGTGCCTGTGTGGCGGCGGGACTGCGCTGGCCCACCACCGCTCTGATCATCAGCGCCACCGCGCCCCTGTCTGCCGAACTGGCGGCGGCGGCGGAACAGGCCTTCGCCTGCGAGGTGCGTGAGATCTACGGCTGCACCGAGACCGGCGCCATCGCCAGCCGGCGCACAGTGGATGGGCCATGTTGGCGTCCCTATGACGGCGTGCAGCTGCACTGCACGGATGGACGCTGCACGGCGGTGGCGGATTTCTTGCGCGAGGCTACGCCGCTGAATGATGTCATCGAAGAGCAGGTGGACGGTTTTGTCCTGCTCGGTCGTGACAGCGACATGGTGAACATCGGCGGCAAGCGCGCCTCGCTGGGCGATCTCAACCAGCGCCTGCTCGCTATCCCCGGTGTACTGGATGCGGCGTTGTTGCTGCTCGATGCGGAGAGCGAGCGCGGCGGACGCTTGTGCGCGCTGGTGGTGGCACCGGACTTGTCCGAGCAGGCGCTGCTCGATGCCTTGCGGCCGTGCATGGATGAGGTGTTTCTGCCGCGGCCGTTGTACCGCGTGGCGCGCCTGCCGCGCAACGACACCGGCAAGCTGCCGCGCGGTGAGTTGCTCGCCCTGTTGGAGCGGTTGAGGAGCGGTGATGGATTACACTGAAGACTGCATCATTGATGCCATGCATCCATCCCTGCCGGGACACTTCCCCGGACAACCCGTGGTGCCCGGTGTGGTGTTGCTGGAGCAGGTGTTGCGCGTCGCCAACCGCGCCGGTATTGTTGCGACAGTGGACCTGTTGCCGCAGGTGAAATTCATCGAGCCATTATTGCCGGCACAGCCGTTCACCATTCACCTGCGCAGCGACCGGCCCGGGCGCTGGCGCTTTGAGTGTGTGCGTGGTGGGCGCCTGATCGCCTCTGGTCTGTTGCAAACGGCGTCCGTATGACAGCGGCCCACTGGCAGGCGCAGCGTGAACGCGGCTCTCCCTGGGCGCTGCGCCTGATCCTGTGGATTGCGCTGCGTCTTGGTCGTACCGCGGCACGTCTGCTGCTGTATCCCATCACGCTGTATTTCTTTCTCAATGGCCGCGCTGCGCGCGAGGCATCACGCCAATATCTTGTCCGCGTGTTTGGCCGCCCGCCGACCCTGGCCGAGCGGTTGCGCCATATCCACTGCTTTTCCGCCACCATCCTCGATCGGGTATTTTTTCTCAGCGGTCAGTTCGCGCGTTTCGATGTGCGCGTACACGGCGCCGAGGTGATTGAGGCGCAGGCCGACAGTGGCCAGGGTTGTCTGCTGCTCAGCGCCCATGTGGGTAGCTTCGATGCCCTGCGTGCGCTCGGTGTGGATCAGCGTCACTTGTCCATCAAGATACTGATGTTTCCCGACCATAATGGTTTCATCACGGCGTTGCTGCACACCTTGAACCCGTCGTTGCTCGACACCGTGATTCCTTTGGGCGGCATCGACACCCTGTTGCAGGTGCAGGAGGTGGTGGCGCGGGGCGAGATGGTGGGCCTGCTGGGTGATCGGGTGGGCGACGGCGGCAAGACCGTGCCGTGCCGCTTTCTCGGCGGCGAGGCGCCGTTTCCCGTGGGTGCGGCGCAGCTGGCCTCGGTGCTGCACGTGCCGGTGATCCTGGTGTTCGGTCTGTACCTTGGCGGCAACCGCTATGATCTGCACTTCGAGCGTTTCGAGGCACCGCTGCCGCAAAACCGGCGCGAGCGTGAGGCGGCGCTGGGCGCGTGGACCCAGGCCTATGCGGCACGGCTGGAGCATTACGTACACAGTGCGCCCTACAACTGGTTCAACTTCTATGACTTCTGGCGCCAGAGTTAAGATATTTCTTGTGCTGGCGGCACTGTTGCCGCTGCCTGCGGCGGCGCAGTGGGATGCCGCGCACCTGCTGGCTGCGCTGGCCCGCGCCGTGCCGGAGCGCATCGCCTACAGCGAGACGCGCCGCCTGGCCTATCTCGATGTGCCGCTCGTCACCACCGGTGAGCTGGAGTTCCGGTCACCCGACTGGTTGCGGCGCAGCGTGCAGGGCAGCGGCGAGAGTTATGTCATCACCGGCGCGGCGGTGCGTATCGAAGGCAACGGGGCCGGCCGCGAGATCCCGCTCGACATGCATCCGGCGCTGCGCGCCTTTGCCGAATCCCTGCGCGCCACCCTGGCCGGCGATCTGCCGCGCCTGCAACGCTATTTCATCGTTGAATTCCAGGGTGGCGAGCCTGCCTGGCGCCTGCACCTGCGGCCGCGTGACGCCAGCGTGGCCAGCGTGATCCAGTCCATTGAATTGAGTGGTGGCGGCGCGACGCTGCGACGCATCGAAACCCGGGAGGCCGGTGGCGATGTCACCGTCACCGAACTGAAGGGCGACCGATGACGGCGCGCCGGCCCTTGTGGTTGTGGCTCGTGCTGCTTGCTGCCGGCGCGTTCTACAGTCTCACGCGTGTCAGCGTGGTGAGCGACATGGCAGCGTTCCTGCCTCGCGGCGAGGGGCTGGAGCAGGCCCTGCTGCTGGATGCGTTGCGCGAGGGACCGGCGGCGCGCCTGATCATCGTCGCTCTCGGCGGCAGCGAGGACTCGGCACGGCTGGCCGCCGCCAGCAGGATGCTGGCGGATCGCCTGCGTGGCGATACACGTTTTCTGCGTGTCGCCAACGGCCCGTCGGCGCTGCCGGCGGATGAGCAGGAACGCTGGTTCGCCCATCGCTATCTGTTGGCATCGCTGCCGCCCGAGGCCTTTGCTGCCGACGGCCTGCGCATGGAGTTGGAGGCGCGCCTGCGCGAGCTGTCGGCGCCGTTGCCGCCGCTGGACAAGGCACGCCTGCCGGCTGATCCGCAGGCGGTGTTCCGCCGAGTGCTGATGGGCTGGGAGGAGGGCAATACGCCGCCGTTGCATCATGGTGTGTGGTTCGATGCGGCGGGGCGGCAGGCGCTGCTGCTGCTGGAGACCCGTGCCGGCGGTTTCGACCTCGACGCGCAGGAGGCGGCGCGCGCGGCGATCCTCGCCGCGGTGGAGGCGGGGCTGAGCGTTGAACTCAGCGGCCCCGGCATCATTGCCGCGGCCACGCGCGACATCATCCGCAGCGAGGTGCAGTGGCTGAGCGCGCTGGCTACTCTGGTGCTGCTGGCGATTCTGCTCATCGCCTATCGCAGCCCGCGCCTGCTGTTGTTGAGCGCCGTGCCGCTTGCCGCTGGCATTGTCGCCGCGGTGTCTATTACAGCGCTGCTGTTCGGCAGCCTGCATGGCATTACCCTGGCCTTCGGCATCACCCTGCTCGGCGTGGCCATCGACTACCCGCTACATCTGTTTTCCCATCTGCGTGGCGATGAAACACCAGGCCGGACCCTGCAACGTATCTGGCCGACGCTGCGTCTTGGTGTGGCGAGCAGCGCCGTCGGTTATCTGGCCATGGCGGCCAGTCCCTTTGCCGGTCTGGCGCAACTGGCGGTGTTTACGGTGAGCGGCCTGGTGGCCGCGGCGCTCACCGTGCGCTGGATTTTGCCCCTGCTGTTGCCGACGGCGCCGGCGATACGTCTGCTGCCGCTGGCCGCCGGTGGCGCCGGACGCGGCCTGTGGGCGCTGCCGTTGCTGATGGTGCCGGCGTTGGCGTATCTGTTGCTGACACCACGACCAGTATTGGAGACCGAGCTGTCCGCCCTGAGTCCGGTGCCGCCGGCCTGGCGCACGCTGGATCAGCGCCTGCGCCAGGCGGTGGGCGCGCCGGATGTGAGCCGGTTGTTGCTGTTGCAGGGGCGCAGTGCCGACGAGGTGTTGCAGCGCAGCGAGGCGCTGGCCGCCGCGCTGGAGGGGTTGCGTGCCGACGGCATCATCGGTGGCTACCGCCTGCCGTCACAGTATCTGCCTGCCGCCACGCGCCAGGCAGCGCGTGCCGCGGCCTTGCCGGAAGCGGCTGTGCTGGCGGCGGCGGTGGAAGCGGCGCGGCAAGGGTTGCCGTTCCGCGCCGGTTTGTTCGATCCCTTCCTGCGCGATGTGGAGCGCAGTCGTACCCTGGCGCCGCTGACGCCCCCCGATATTGCCGATACCCTGGCGGGCAGGCGACTGGGCGCGCTGTTGCGACCGCACGGCGACGGCTGGCTTGGCCTGGTGCCGTTGTATGCGGTTCAGGACGAGGCGGCGTTGCTGCACTGGGCTGCGCGGGTGGCTCCGTCGGTGCAGTATCTCAACCTGCGCCTGGCGACGGATCGGATGGTGGATGGCTTTCTGCGTGGGGCAGGCGGCTATCTGCTCGCCGGCGGCGCGCTGATCCTGCTGCTGCTCGGTGCGGGCCTGCGTGACGCGGCACGGCTGGTGCGCGTGGTGGTGCCGGTGCTGGCGGCGCTGTTGCTGACCGTGGCCGTGCTGCATGCCTTGGGTGCGTCGCTGTCGCTGTTTCATCTGGTGGCCCTGTTGCTGGTGCTGGGTCTGGGCATCGATTACGGCCTGTTCTTTGCGCGTCGCGCCGGGACGGAAGAATACGCCCGCACCGGCCACGCGGTGACCGTGTGCGCTATCTCCACCGCCAGCGTGTTTGGTATCCTCGCGTTCTCACAGATCCCGGTGCTGCATGCCATCGGCAGTACGGTTGCCCTCGGGGTGGTGCTCAGTTACGGATTCGCCCGTTTTGTGAGAAATACATAGGAAACCCATGCCCTTCGAACCCTTGGTCCTTACGGCCTACAGTACGGTCAGCGCCCTTGGGCAGGGCCGTGGTGCGGCATTGGATGCCCTGTTGCAGGGGCACAGTGGTCTGCGCCCCTGTGATTACGACGGTGCGGATATGGAGACCTGGATCGGGCGCGTCGATGGCATCGAGGATGTCATGTTGCCTGCGGCCCTGATGCCGTTTGATTGCCGCAACAACCGCCTGGCGTTGCTCGGACTGGAGACAGACGATTTCGCCACGGCGGTGACGGCGGCGCGCGCACGGTATGGTGCGGCGCGCATCGGCGTGTTTCTCGGTACCAGCACCTCCGGCATCGAGGCCACCGAGCAGGCCTATCGGCAGCGGGGCGCCAGCGATGGGCCGCTGCCGCGCAATTTTGATTACCGCCACACCCACAACACCTTTTCCGTGGCCGATTTCACCCGCCATTACCTCGGTCTGGAAGGCCCAGCGCAGGTGATCTCCACGGCCTGTTCCTCCAGCGCCAAGGTGTTTGCTGCCGCCAGCCGTCACATCCGCGCCGGCTGGTGCGATGCCGCCGTGGTGGGCGGCGTGGACAGCCTGTGTCTTACCACACTGTATGGCTTCAACTCCCTGGAACTGGTGTCGCGCCGGCCCTGTCGTCCGTGGGATGCGGCGCGCGACGGTATCAACATCGGCGAGGCCGCGGGGTTTGCCCTGCTGGAGCGGGAGGGGACGGGGGTGCGCCTGCTCGGGTACGGCGAGAGCAGTGATGCCTACCACATGTCCACGCCACATCCCGAAGGCGAGGGGGCTCTGCTGGCGATGCAAGCGGCGCTGCACTGCGCCGGACTCGCGCCGCAGCAGATCGATTACATCAACCTGCACGGTACCGCCACGCCGTCCAACGACCGCGCCGAGGATCGCGCGGTGACGCGGCTGTTCAATGGCAGCGTGGCGTGCAGCTCCACCAAGGGCTGGACCGGACATACCCTGGGTGCGGCCGGCATCACCGAGGCCCTGTTCTGTGCCCTCGCCATCGAGGAGGGTCTGGTGCCCGGCAGTCTCAATACCGTGCAACTCGACCCTGAATTGTCTGCCCCCATCGTGCGCGCGACGGCGCGGCGGCCGGTGCAGAAGGCCATGACCAATTCCTTCGGCTTCGGCGGCAGCAACTGCGCCCTGATCCTGGGACAGCCGGCATGATGCGCGTGAACGTGGAGAGCATCGGTCTGGTCGCTGCCGGCATGCCCGGCTGGGAGGCGGCGCGGCCGGTGTTGCGCGGCGAGGTAGCGCTGGACGCCGGCGCCTTGCCGGCCTTCAAGCCCAATCTGTTGCCGCCCAACGAACGGCGCCGCACCACGGCGTTGATCAAACTGGCGCTGCAGACGGCGGAGGATGCGCTGGCGCGTAGTCGTTACGGCATGAGTGATCTTGCCTCGGTATTCGCCTCGTCCGAGGGCGATGGCGAGATCGTGGATCGTATTTGCACCGCGCTGACCCTGCCGGGTCATCCCGTGTCGCCCACCCATTTTCACAACTCGGTGCACAACGCCCCGGCCGGCTACTGGGCCATCGCCGCCGGTTCGCGCCAGTTTTCCACCAGCCTGGCGGCGGGCGCGGCCACCTTTGCCGCCGGTCTGCTGGAGGCGGCGAGTGTGGCCGTGCTGGAGCAGGTGCCGGTGTTGTTGTTGGCTTACGATTATCCGCTGCCGCCGGCCCTGGCCGGTCGTGGTTATGTGGATGCGGCGTGTGGTGTCGCCCTGGTGCTCACGGCGGATGAAGGTGCCGGTATCGCGCGGCTGGACCTTGAAGTGCGGCCCGGCAGTGCGGTGCAGCCGCCGTTGTCGGCGGAGTTTGCCGCGCTGCGTGCACACAATCCTGCTGCCGCGGCCCTGCCGCTGCTGCAGGTCTTGGCACGCGGCGACTTCGCCACGCTGCGCCTGCCTTGCCATGAGCACCTTACCTTGCAGATCGGGATCGGCGCATGAGTGTGGAGGGCGAGGATCTTTGCGCCCTGATCCCCCACGCCGGCAGCATGTGTCTGCTCGATCGCGTCGAACAATGGGATGACGAGCGCATCGTGTGCAGCAGCCTGAGTCATCGCCGCATGGACAATCCGTTGCGCACCGAGCATGGTTTGGCCGCAGTGCACGGTGTGGAGTACGGCGCCCAGGCCATGGCGGTGCATGGCGGGCTGCTGGCGCAACGTGCTGGTGTGCACTTGCCCGCCGGTTATCTGGCGGCACTGCGCGATGTGTGCCTGCACGCGGCGCGACTGGACGAGGTCGATGGTCCGTTGCAAGTCGCCGCGGTGCGCCTGATGGCGGAGGGTGGCAATCTGATGTACCGCGTCGAGATCAGTAGTGCGGGACGTATGCTGGTGGAGGCGCGGGTGACGGTGGCAGACATGAGCGGGAGAACGGCATGAAGCGTGCGCTGGTGACCGGCGGCAGCGGCGACATCGGCGCCGCCATTTGCCGTCGCCTGGCGGCGGAGGGCATGGAGGTGCTGGTACATGCCAACAGCCAGCCGCAGCGCGCCGAGGCGGTCTGCGACGAAATCATCGCGGCCGGCGGTCAGGCCTCCGTTCTGGTGTTCGACGTCACCGATGGGGCGCAATGCCGGGAGATCCTCGCCGCCGAGGCCGAGCGCGCACCGATCCAGATCGTGATCAACAACGCCGGTCTGCACGATGACGCACCGCTGGCCGGCATGTCGGCAGAGCAGTGGCGGCGGGTGATCGACGTGTCGCTCAACGGCTTTTACAACGTCACCCAACCACTGCTACTGCCGATGATGGCGACACGCTGGGGACGCATCATCAGTTTGTCGTCCATCGCCGGTGTGATGGGCAACCGCGGCCAGGCCAACTACGCCGCCGCCAAGGCCGGTCTGCACGGCGCCAGCAAGTCACTGGCGCTGGAACTGGCCTCGCGCGGTGTCACCGTCAATGTGGTGGCGCCGGGGATCATTGCCGGACGCATGACCGAACAGGTGTTCGACAAGGATGCCATCAAGACCCTGGTGCCGATGAAACGTGCCGGACAGCCGGAGGAAGTCGCCGATCTGGTGGCCTTTCTCGCCTCGGAGCGTGCCGGCTATATCTCGGCCCAGATCATCGGCATCAACGGGGCGATGGCATGAGTGTGGCTGCAACGATCGTGATTCCCGCCTACAACGAGGCGGCCACCATCCGTGCGGTGGCACAGCGGGCACTGGTGCACGGCCCGGCGATCGTGGTGGACGACGGTTCCACCGATGACACCGTGGCGCAGCTCGATGGTCTCGGCGTCACCGTGCTGCGCAATGAACGGAACAGTGGCAAGGCGGCCAGCCTGTGGCGCGGCATGCAGCATGCGCTGTCGCAGGGTGCTACGGCGGTGATCTCCATCGACGGCGATGGTCAGCACGCGCCGGAGGACATTCCGCGTCTGCTATCCGTGGCGGAACGCCTGCCGCAGGCGGTGGTGATCGCGGCGCGGTTGCGCGATCGCGACAGTGCGCCGCGCGCACGACGCATCGCCAATGGTGTGGCCGATTTCTGGATTTCCTGGGCGGCGGGCCGCTCCATCGTCGATAGCCAGTCGGGTTTCCGCCTCTATCCGGCCGAACTGCTGCACGGCTATGTGCCGCGCCTGCGCAAGCGCGGCGGCTTCGTATTCGAGAGCGAAATCCTGATCGATGCGGTACGGAACGGGTTCGACTGTGTTGCAGTGCCCATCGACACGGTGTATCACGCCGGCGCGCGTCCGAGCCATTTCCGGCCGGTGGCCGATATCACGCGTATCGTGCTGATGGTGGCGGGCAAGCTGTTCGCCCGCGGCATGTATCCGCAGGGGTTGTGGCGTATATGGCGGGAACCGGCGCGGATCGAAAATTGAAGGCGGTGCACGCTCTGCTGAGCGTGCACCGCTGGGCCATTACAGCATGTTCAGCTGTGACTGGATATTCTGCTGCAGACGCTGCACCCAACCGTTGTAGTTGCCATGGATGTTGGTGCCGTCGTAGTTGAGATTTTCGCTGTTGCGGTAGGTGATGCTGTAGCTCTTGGCGTTGTATTTGATGTCCACCTGGGCCATGTGCTTGCGCAGGTTGATGGTGCCGATGATATGGCCGGCCTTTTCTTCCTTCATGTTCCAGCCCAGGGCGGTGCCGGCGCGCAGGATGGCCTTTTTCACGTCATCAGTGGTAGCGGGCTTGTCGCTGTTGGTGACCACGGTGGCGTCCTGGACATTATAGACCGGGGTCGAGGTGCGGCAGCCGGTGGCAATGGCCAGGGACAGACCGGCAAGCAGCGCGATGGCAAACAGTTTCTTCATTCTTCTCTCCTTGTTGATTATTGGTTGAGCAACACGGCGGTTGCATTCCCTGCATGGCTGTGCCAAGCGTTATCGGGTATCTGTGAACCCGCTCGCGGCGGCGAACGGAAATCACATGGTAGCAATGGTCATGCATAAACCCAATGGGGGACACATGTACGACAGGATGTTGCTGGTGTTTGTGCTGCTGGTGGGGTGGCCGGCGGGCGTGGCCTGGGCGCAGTTGCCACGGGTCTGCGTGAGCGAACCGGTGTTCGAGGGCCGGGTCTGTTTCCACGAAAGCAATGGCGGGGCGGCGCAGACCGTGGTGCTGGTCCATGGCATCGGCGGCAGTGCCGACGACTGGGCGGCGCAGATCCCGCTGCTGGCCGAACGCTACCATGTGCTGGCGCTGGATCTACCGGGGTTCGGCGATTCCGATGGGGGCAGCAAGCACTACACCCCCGAAAACTACGCGGCGGTACTGCATCATCTGGTGGGGTTGCGTGCCCGTCTCCCGATACTGCTGATCGGACATTCGCTGGGCGGTGCGGTGGCCTTGAATTATGCCGCCCTTCATCCCGATGCCGTGCGCCGGTTGGTGGTGGCGGACGTGGCCGGTATTCTGCACCGGTTGGCCTACAACAAATTCCTGGTGGGCAACTGGCTGCACGGGCGCAGCGCGGAGCCACGCTGGTCGTCGGAGCTGTTGCAGAGTTTTGCCGGCAAGTTTCTCGAAGGCATGGAACGCTTTCCCTTCGACAGCGAGGACATGTTGGACACCCCCTATGGCGAGGGAGATGGCGCGGAGCGGCGCATCGCCGCCATGGCCTTGCTGGATGCTGATTTTGCCCCCCTGCTGCCGCGGGTGACGGCGCCGGTGCTGGTGTTGTGGGGCAGTGAGGATCGGACTGCGCCACTGCGTACCGCCGAGGTGCTGCTGCGCCGCCTGCCGCGCGCCTGGCTGGAGATCATCGACGGTGCCGGACATGTGCCGATGAGCGCACAGCCGCAATTGTTCAATCAGCATCTGTTGGGCTTTCTGTCGGGTGACCTACCGCCGCCGCCGGTAGCGCGCGAGGTGGCGGGGGACGGTGAGCGCATCGGCCGGTGCGAACGGCAGCGCAATGTGCGCTTTGAGGGGCGCTACCGCCGTATCGAATTGCACGGTTGCGGCGATGTGCATATCGAGAACGCCCATATCGGCGAGCTGTATGTCTTCGAGTCACGGGTCAATGTCGAGCACAGCCACATCGGCGGTGGCGAGCTGGCGGTGGATGTGATCGGTTCGGATGTGAAGATGACCGTGGTACGGCTGGAGGGCGAGGTGGCCCTGCGTACGGCCCGCAGCCGGCTGGATCTGGCCGCCGTCGATATTCAGGCGAGCGAGGCGGCGGTGACTGCGGTGAGCAACTCCAAGGCGGTGTTTTCCCTGTGCCGGGCCAGCAGCCCCCACCATCAGGGCGACCTGCACGGCTACCTGGCGCTGACGCCGCAGTCGCGCCTGTGACATTGCCGCTTGTATCCGCAAATCAATCCGTTAGAATGACGCCCCTTGCGGCGCCTGCGGGCGTCACCCATGCCGGCATCCCCTGATGCCACCTGACACGCGGCCCCTCGTATAGGCCGCCACTGGAGCGATTCAATGCCCACGATCACCCTTCCCGACGGCAGTCAGCGCCCCTTCGACCACCCCGTGACCGTGCTGGATGTGGCCGCCGCCATCGGCCCCGGCCTGGCCAAGGCTGCCTTGGCCGGCAAGGTAGATGGCCAACTGGTCGATACCTCCCACACCCTGGACCACGACGTGCAGCTGGCCATCGTCACCGCCCGTGACGAAGAGGGTGTCGATATCATCCGCCACTCCACCGCCCACCTGCTGGCCCAGGCGGTGAAGCGCCTGTTTCCCTCGGCCCAGGTCACCATCGGTCCGGTGATCGACAACGGCTTCTACTATGACTTCGCCTATGAGCGCCCCTTCACCACGGAAGACTTGGAGAAGATTGAGGCCGAGATGGAGAAGATCGCTGCCGAGGACTACAGGGTCGAGCGCTCGGTGATGCCGCGCGAGGAGGCCATCGAGTTTTTCCGCAGCATGGGTGAGGCCTACAAGGCCGAAATCATTGCCGACATCCCCCATGGCGAGAATATCTCCCTCTACAGGCAGGGCGATTTCATCGACCTGTGCCGCGGTCCCCATGTGCCGTCCACTGGCAAGTTGCAGGCCTTCAAGCTGATGAAGGTGGCCGGTGCCTACTGGCGCGGAGATTCCCGCAACGAGATGCTGACCCGCATCTATGGCACGGCCTGGGGCGACAAGAAGGCGCTCAAGGAGTACCTGCACCGGCTGGAAGAGGCGGAAAAGCGCGATCATCGCAAGATCGGCCGCCAGCTCGACCTGTTCCACACCCAGGAGGAGGCTCCGGGCATGGTGTTCTGGCACGCCCCCGGCTGGACCCTGTGGCAGGCGGTGGAGCAATACATGCGCCAGGTATTCCGTGACAACGGTTACCAGGAGGTGCGCACGCCCCAGGTCGTGGATCGCAGCCTGTGGGAACGCTCGGGCCACTGGGACAAGTTTGGCGATTCCATGTTTACCACCCACTCGGAGAACCGCGACTACGCGGTCAAGCCGATGAACTGCCCGGGCCACATCCAGATCTTCAACCAGGGCCTGAAGAGCTACCGCGACCTGCCGCTGCGTCTGGCCGAGTTCGGTTCCTGCCACCGCAACGAGCCCTCGGGCACCCTGCACGGCATCATGCGGGTGAGAAACTTCACCCAGGACGACGCCCATATCTTCTGCAGCGAGGATCAGCTGCAGGAAGAGGTGTCGGCCTTCATCGACCTGTTGTTCAAGGTCTATGCGGATTTCGGCTTCAACGAGGTGATCATCAAGCTGTCCACCCGGCCGGAGCAACGGGTGGGGTCGGACGAGGTCTGGGATAAGGCAGAACACGCGCTGGAACAAGCACTTAACGCCAAGGGGCTGGCCTGGGATCTGCAGCCGGGCGAGGGCGCCTTCTACGGCCCGAAGATCGAGTTCTCCCTCAAGGACTGCCTGGGGCGCGTCTGGCAGTGCGGCACCATTCAGGCCGATTTCTCCATGCCGGGCCGGCTGGATGCCCATTTCATCGCCGAGGACGGCAGCAAGCAGGTGCCGGTGATGTTGCACCGCGCCATCCTCGGCTCCCTGGAACGTTTCATCGGCATCCTCATCGAACACTACGCCGGCGCCTTCCCGCTGTGGTTGGCGCCCCAGCAGGTGGCGGTACTGAACATCACCGATCGGCAGGCCGATTACGTCCAACAGGTAGAGCGGACCTTGGCCGCCCGCGGCTTCCGCGTCAAGTCCGACTTGAGAAATGAGAAAATAGGCTTTAAAATCCGCGAACATACCCTGCAGCGGGTGCCGTATCTGCTGGTCATCGGCGACCGCGAGGTGGAACAACAGGCAGTGGCCGTGCGCACGCGCGGTGGTGAGGACCTCGGCAGTATGACGCTGGAAGCGTTTGTCGAGCGACTGACCGCCGAGATCGCGAGCCGCGGCCGCGCTTTTTTGGAGGAATAGAGCATCAACACCAGAACAGGTCCGGCGCGTTCCACTGAGGGAGGCGCCCGTTTAAACGAAGAGATCACTGTTCCCGAGGTACGTCTCATCGGTACGGAAGGCGAGCAAGTAGGCGTCGTTTCCATCGCTGAGGCGTTGCGGATTGCGGAAGAGGCGGAGTTGGACTTGGTGGAAGTGGCGGCCGACGCCAAACCACCGGTCTGCCGCATCATGGATTACGGCAAATATCTTTTTGAAGAAAACAAAAAGAAACATGCCGCCCGCAAAAAGCAGAAGCAGATTCAGATCAAGGAGATCAAGTTCCGACCAGGGACGGAAGAGGGTGACTACCAGGTAAAACTGCGCAACCTGGTACGTTTCCTGGAAGACGGGGATAGGGCCAAGATCACGCTGCGGTTCCGCGGTCGTGAGATGGCCCACCAAGAGCTTGGGTTGAAGTTGCTCAAGCGCATCGAGGCAGACCTTGCCGAGGTGGGAACGGTAGAACAGTTCCCGCGTCTGGAAGGTCGTCAGATGGTCATGGTTATCGTCCCCAAGAAGAAAAAGTAGGCCGTTGTGGCCTGCGGGGTGCGCTACTGTCAGTCTTGCGCGGCTGCCAGTGTGAAAATGTGCACTTGATTATTAACCGATAAATGCGGAGTTAGTGTAATGCCCAAGATGAAGACTAAGCGCGGGGCGGCCAAGCGTTTCAAGGCCACCGCCGGCGGTTTCAAGCGTGGCCAGGCGTTCAAGCGCCACATCCTTACCAAGAAGACCACCAAGCGCAAGCGTCAGCTGCGTGACGACGCAATGGTTGCAGCGGTCGACACCCGTATGGTGTCCCGTTTGATGCCCTACGCCTAAGTGTGAGGTAAGGATAAATGGCAAGAGTAAAACGTGGTGTAGTGGCGCGTGCGCGTCACAAGAAGGTCCTGGCCAAGGCCAAGGGTTACTATGGCATGCGTCGCAATGTGTACCGCGTTGCCAAGCAGGCGGTCACCAAGGCCGGTCAGTATGCCTATCGCGACCGTCGCCAGAAGAAGCGTCAGTTCCGTACCCTGTGGATCGCCCGTATCAACGCGGCAGCCCGCGAGTGCGGCCTGTCCTACAGCCGTATGATCAACGGCCTGAAGAAGGCCGGTATCGAGATCGACCGCAAGGTGCTGTCCGACATCGCCATTTTCGACAAGAACGGCTTTGCCGTTTTGGCGGAGAAGGCCAAGGCCAGCCTGGCAGCATAAGCGTTTCGCCCTAGGCCGGTGCGATACCGGTTATCAGGTAAACCGCTGCATGAGAAGGGGGAAGGCCGGTGGCCTTCCCCTTTTCGTTTTAGAACTAGGGAAGCTCTGAATTAAGTTCAGAGCTTCCGCGGCACAGGGATGTGCCGCCATGTTCCAACGACCATAAGTCGTTGGAACAGGAAGCGAATCGAAAATCACACTTTTCGATTCGCGTGGGCTGAGAAGTCCAGGATGGACTTATTCAGACCTTCCATAGAACTTAAGGAATTCCAACCGACACGCGGTCGCAGGCCGCAGACGGGGTGATGATCGTGCAGGACGAACTCCAGCAACAGGTGATGCAGGCGTGCGCAGCGGTAACAGCCGCCGCCGATCTGGCCGCGCTCGATCAGGTGCGCGTGCATTATCTGGGCAAAAAGGGTGTGCTCACCGAGCGCATGAAGCAGCTCGGCCAACTGGCGGCGGATGAGCGGCCCAAGGTCGGTGCACTGATCAATGCCGCGAAGGAGCAGGTGCAGCAGGCCATCGAGGCGCGCAAGGAGCATCTGCAAAATGCCGCCCTCGATACCAGGCTTGCCGCTGAGGCGGTGGATGTGACCCTGCCTGGTCGCGGTCAGCGCAGCGGCGGCCTGCATCCGGTGACGCGCGTGCTTTCGCGCATCGAAGCGCTGTTCACGCAGCTTGGCTTCACGGTGGCAGAAGGGCCGGAAGTGGAAGACGATTTCCACAACTTCGAAGCCCTGAATATTCCGGCTTCACACCCGGCGCGTGCCATGCACGATACCTTTTATTTCGACGCACGCACCTTGCTGCGCACGCACACCTCGCCGGTGCAGATCCGTGCCATGGAAAAGCAGCAGCCGCCGCTGCGCGTCATCGCGCCGGGGCGTGTGTATCGCTGCGACTATGATCAGACCCATTCGCCCATGTTCCATCAGGTGGAGGGGCTGCTGGTGGATGAGCAGGTGACCTTTGCCGACCTCAAGGGCATCCTCGACGACTTCCTGCGCAACTTCTTCGAGGGCGATTTCAAGGTGCGCTTCCGCCCGTCCTACTTTCCTTTCACCGAGCCGTCCGCCGAGGTGGACGTGCAGTGCGTGATGTGCGGCGGCAGCGGCTGTCGCTCGTGCAAGCACACCGGTTGGCTGGAGGTGGGCGGTTGCGGCATGGTGCATCCCAACGTGTTCAAGGCGGTGGGCATCGATAGTGAGCGCTACACCGGTTTTGCCTTCGGCATGGGTGTGGAACGCCTCGCCATGCTGCGCTATGGCGTCAATGACCTGCGTCTGTTCTTCGAGAACGACCTGCGCTTTCTGGAGCAGTTCCGATGAAATTCAGCGAACAGTGGTTGCGGGAGTGGGTGAATCCCGCGGTGGACAAGGACACCCTGTCGTCCCAGCTCACCATGGCGGGTCTCGAAGTGGACGCCATGGCGCCGGTGGCCGAGGACTTCAGTGGCGTGGTGGTGGGCGAGGTGTTGCGGGTGGAGCCGCACCCGGATGCCGACAAGCTGCGCGTATGCCAGGTGAACGTCGGCAGCGGCGAGCCGCTCAACATCGTGTGCGGCGCGGCCAATGTGCGTGCGGGCCTGCGTGTGCCGACGGCCACCATCGGCGCGGTGCTGCCCGGTGATTTCAAGATCAAGAAGTCCAAGCTGCGCGGCGTGGAGTCCTTCGGCATGCTGTGTTCGGCCAAGGAGCTGGGGCTGGCGGAAGTCTCGGAGGGGCTGCTGGAGCTGCCGCTGGATGCGCCGGTGGGGCGTGACCTGCGCGATTATCTGCAACTGGACGACGTCACCTTCGAACTGGGGTTGACACCGAACCGCGGCGATTGCCTGTCCATCGCCGGTGTCGCGCGTGAGGTGGGCGTGGTCAATCGTTGCGCAGTCAAGGCACCGCGCATCGAGGCGGTGGCCGCGGCCTGCGCCGATACCTTCCCGGTCAATGTGACGGCGCCGGCGGATTGCCCGCGTTATGTGGGGCGCGTCATACGCGGCATCAACCCGCAGGCCGCAACGCCCACTTGGATGGTGGAGCTCCTGCGCCGCAGCGATGTGCGCAGCCTCGGCGCTGCGGTGGATATCACCAACTATCTGCTGCTCGAACTGGGCCAGCCCATGCACGCCTTTGACCTGGCCAAGCTCAAGGGCGGTATCGAGGTGCGTCGTGCCCGGCCGGGCGAAACCCTCAGGCTGCTCAACGGCAGCACGGTGGAACTGGACGGCGAGACCCTGGTGATTGCCGACGGCAGCGGTGCGCAGGCCCTGGCCGGTGTGATGGGCGGTGCATCGACGTCGGTGGGTGAGGGCACCGTGGATATCTTCCTGGAGAGCGCCTTTTTCTCCCCAGAGGCCGTGGCCGGGCGTGCCCGCCGCTACGGTCTGCACACCGATTCCTCCCACCGTTTCGAGCGCGGCGTGTCACCGGCATTGCAGCGCGATGCCCTGGAACGTGCCACGGCGCTGTTCGTGCAAATCGCCGGCGGTATCCCCGGGCCGGTGATCGAGGTGATGCAGGAGCAATATCTGCCGCGACGTGAACCTATTGCCCTGCGTCAGGCACGGATCAAGCGCGTGCTCGGATTCGAACTCCCGGCGGCCGAGGTAAGCGATATCCTCACCCGCCTCGGCCTCAAGGTGGAGAGTGTCGGTGAGAACTGGCGCGTCACGCCGCCGGCCTGGCGTTTCGATATTGCCATCGAGGAGGACCTCATTGAGGAACTGGTGCGCATCCATGGCTACCATCAGCTGCCCAGCCGCCGTCCGGTGGCTGCCCTGCAAATGGGGGCGGTGGCCGAGGGGCAGGCGGAGCTGGCCCAGCTGCGTCGTCTACTGGTGACGCGTGGCTATCAGGAGGCGGTGACCTACAGTTTCGTGGCGCCGGAACTGCAAAAGTTACTCGATCCGATGCTGGAACCGCTGGCGCTGGCCAATCCCATCTCCGCCGAAATGGCGGTGATGCGCACCACGCTGTGGGCGGGACTGGTGCAGGCCTTGGTCTACAACGCCAATCGCCAGCAGGGGCGGGTGCGTCTGTTCGAGTCCGGGCTGCGCTTCCTGCCCGAGGCCTCCGGCCTGCGCCAGGAGCGGGTCATTGCCGGCCTGGTCTATGGCGACGCCCAGCCTGAACAGTGGGGTGAGGCGGCGCGCCCGGTCGATTTCTTCGATCTCAAGGCCGATGTGGAGGCTTTGCTGGCCCTGTCCGGCCTGGATGGAGTGGCACGTTTTGTCGCTGCTCCCCATCCTGCTCTGCATCCCGGGCAGTCGGCGCATATCGAGGCAAATGGCGTCAATTTGGGGTGGATAGGTGCTTTGCATCCGGTCGTAGTCGACAAGCTGGGCTTGGCCAGTACCGCGTTGGTGTTCGAACTGGCATTGGAACCGCTGCTGCAAGGCCGCTTGCCCCGCTTCCAGGAACTTTCCCGTTTTCCCGCAGTTCGGCGTGATATTGCTGTTGTTGTCGACAATTCGGTGCCTGTTGATGCGGTTATGGCGGCAATTCGCCAAGCGGCACCGGCTTCCATGCGGGAGTTAAAGTTGTTTGACTTATATACGGGCAAAGGCATTGATTCGGGTCGGAAAAGTCTCGCTTTGGGCTTGACCTTGCAGCACGATTCGCGCACCCTTACAGACTTCGAGGTGGATGCGGCGCTGGAGGCCATTCTGGCGGCGCTCAAGGCCGAACTGGGTGCAACCCTGAGAGATTGAGGTTAGCGGGAAATGGCGTTGACCAAAGCAGAAATCGCCGAACGCCTGTACGAGGAGCTTGGGCTGAACAAACGTGAGGCCAAGGAACTCGTGGAGATTTTCTTCGAGGAGATCCGTGGCGCGTTGCAGAACGGCGATCAGGTGAAACTGTCCGGCTTCGGCAATTTTGACTTGCGCGACAAGAAACAGCGCCCGGGACGTAACCCCAAGACCGGTGAGGAGATTCCCATCACCGCCCGCCGTGTGGTTACTTTCCGTCCGGGACAAAAACTGAAGGCGAGGGTTGAGGCTTATGCTGGAACCCAGCAACAATAACGAGCTGCCGCCCATTCCGGGCAAACGCTACTTCACCATTGGTGAGGTCAGCGAACTGTGCGACGTCAAGCCGCACGTCCTGCGCTATTGGGAGCAGGAATTTCCCCAATTGAAGCCGGTCAAGCGCCGCGGCAACCGCCGCTATTATCAGCGCCATGATGTCATCATGATCCGCCAGATCCGCGGCCTGCTCTATGAGCAGGGCTTCACCATCGGCGGTGCCCGTCAGCGTCTGGAGCAGGAAGCGACGCCTGAGCCGGGGGTCGCCGTAGAGCCGCATGTTCTGCATGCGCTGCGCGAAGAGCTCGAACAAATTCTGGCGATACTCAAGCGCTGACCCGTTCCTATCCATTGCGCACTGGTGTATGATTTGCGCCTTCCGCTCGGCGGGTCTTCTGTAGTTTCGGTTTTATCCCAATCGGGGCGTAGCGCAGCCTGGTAGCGCACTTGCATGGGGTGCAAGTGGTCGGAGGTTCAAATCCTCTCGCCCCGACCAATCCTGTATTTTCCGCAACACAACTCACTGTATCGTTTCGCAAACCTCCGCCCACAACGTGATTGTGGTTGACGCAGTCCATCCCTGGCCTGCGCCCTGCGGGCAGCCTGCGGCTGTCCCATTGTGCTCCCGGCACAACGGTCAAATCCTCTCGCCCCGACCGATACCTGTATTTTCCGCAACACAACTCACGGTGTTGTTTTGCAAACTGCTTTCTTTCTACTATTCCGAAAGCAGCGCGTCTCAGGTCTGATCCGTATTACGGATTACTTCGGAAACACCAGCCTGAGTCATCGCCATGATCTAACGGCACTAATGTGAACCGAGGCGAGCTTTCAATTCTGTACTGATGATCCCCAAGACGGACTCCAAACCGGCCATGCCGTCCGACAGATAGATCTCGGCGATCAGCAGGTTGCCCATGAGGTCATGGGGGATGGGCTGGGTGAGCACGATAGGTGTGCCGAACAGGCGTTCGGCTGCCGCGGCAGACTCCATGTAGTGCAGGACTTCATCGGGTTCCAGTATCCAGCAGCGATCTTGGTTCTGTTCCATGGTGGTAGTGCTCCGTCAGTCGTCAAAGGTGCCGCGGTGGAACCGCACTTATTCAGAGCTTCCTTAGCTCTTTAATCAGGCATTGCATCCAGAGGTCGCAGTTAGCATAATTGACGCATGGACCAGGCAATCATTGCAGATCAGGAACTGCGCTCTCATGCACTGTTCAATGGCTTGAACGATGCGGAGCTGGCGAAGATTAAAGATGGCATTCAGCTGGTGCATTTGGCTGAAGGGGAGCATCTGTTTACACAAGGTCAGCCGGCGGATCGTTTTTTCATGCTGCGCAGTGGCCAGGTGAAGTTGTACCGGCTTTCGCCTACCGGCAATGAGAAGGTAATCGAGATCATTCGCCCCGGCCAGTGTTTCGCCGAGGCCGTGATGTTCATGGACGGCCAGCGCTTTCCAGTGAGTGCGCAGGCGCTGGTGTCGGCGGAACTTTACGCGATTAACAGCCGCAATTTCCTCAGTGTATTGCGCGGTTCGGTGGATACCTGTTTCCGTGTGTTGGCCGATATGAGCGTGCGGCTACATCACCGCCTCAATGAGATCGATGCGCTGACTTTGCAGAATGCCACACTGCGTCTGGTCAATTATCTGGTGGGACAGGCGCCCAAGGATGCGGAGACGGAAGCCGAGGTGTCTCTGCCGGCGGCCAAGAACATCATCGCCTCACGCCTGTCGGTGCAGCCGGAGACCTTGTCCCGCATTCTGCACTCGCTCAGCGATCAGGGGCTGATCAGCGTCAAGGGCCTGAGCGTCCACATCCACGACCTGCAGAAGCTGCGCGCCTATTGCGAGTAAGCCACGCGGTGGACGCGCCTCGCTTATCGATCCTGCATGTCTATCTTTTGTTACCGGCTGGTACCGCGGCTGTAGGTGGTCTTGTTGTGCACGTTGTACTTGCCTGACGGTTTCTTCATGGGCAGGCGTTTCACCTCCTCCAGCGTGGCGGCGTCGTAGATCACCAGTGCGCCGTCCATCTCCCAGATACTGACCAGGGCATAGCGACCGTCGTTGGTGAATTCGACGTGGGCGGCAGTCTGGCCCGGTGCCGGGCGCAGGGTTTTTACGATCTCCAGACTCTGTTTGTCGATGACATGCATGGCGTCTTTGTGCGGACCGCTGAACACGTCCACCCAGGCGTAACGGCTGTTGTCGTGGCTGCGCATGAAGAAGCCGGGGCCGAGGGTATCGATGCGTTTGACGGTCTGCCAGCTTTTTAGGTCGATGATGCTGACCACGCCCTCCTTGATGTTGGGCGTGGCCAGCACTTCTCTCCCCTGGTGCTCGAAGGTAATGCCGGAACCGAGATGCGGCATGCCGGGCAGATCGAGGTCGGCGATCTTGCGCCCAAGATGCAGGTCCAGCACTTGGCCGCCACCGTCACGCGATGCACCGATGAGGTGCTCGTATTCGTGGTCGAAGAAGAAGTCGTCCAGATAGCCGTGGGTGGACATGCGCCGCAGCGGGAAGGAGCGTACCACCTCGTCGCTCTGTTCCTTGTGGAAGTCGTGCACCCAGCTGCCGAAGCCCGGCGGCGGCCGGTCGGCGTAGTTGATCTCCCATACCTCGGGAATGTCTTTCAGCGCGGCGATGAAGCTCTGGCGCGGCGGTGCGGTGTAGACCGCGCTGACCCGTGAGCTGGTGCCATCCCTGCCGGTGGTCTGCCACAGCTTCAGCGGTTGTAGTGTCTCTGCGTCCAGCAGTACCAGGCTGTGTGGCAGATAATTGGCCACCATCACATAGCGGCCGTCGGCGGAAACGGCGATGTTGCGGCTGTTGATGCCGGCGCGCACTTCGTTGATGAGGGTCAGGTTGTAGAGGTCGTATTTGCTCACCCATCCATCGCGCGAGCTGAGGTAGACGAACCGGCCATCCGGAGAATACTTGGGACCGCCGTGCAGGGCGTAGCGGGTGGGGAAGCGGTGGATGGCCTGGAACTTGTCACCGTCCAGCAGGGTGATGTGATGATCACCCAGTTCCACCACCAGGAACAGGTTCTGCATATTGGCCTGATAACGCGGCGTATCGGGCAGGTCTTTTCCCTGGGCATGTTGCAGGAGGCTGGCATTGATTTCCTCCATGCCCCAGCGCGGCATGGTGGGCGGCTCGGTGTAGATGAATTCCGCCAGGTTTTTGATTTCAGCCTCCGACAGGAGGTGACCGTAGCCGATCATCTGTGTAGCAGGGCGGCCATGGGCGATGACATCCATCGCCTCGGCCTTGCGCACGCGGCTCAGATTCTGCGGCAGCAGGGCCGGGCCGATACCGCCGAGGCGTTCGCCGCCGTGGCAGCTGGCGCAGTGCTCGCCGTACAGTTGTAATGTGGGGCGGGGCTGGGCCAGGAGGCCGCAGGAGATGAGCAGCAGTCCCAGGGGGAGCAGGTGTTTCATGAGCCGACCTTTCGCTGTGCAGCCACCGCAGTAACGAGGACTTCATCATCCTCCAGGTAACAGCCGGGATCTTCCGCCCACGGATTGCCGCTGGTCTGCTGGGCGCGTACCCGCGTGTTGCCGTTGCAGATACTCAGATGGCGGCACGCCGCACAGCGGCCTTGTACCGGGCGCGGCTGCTGCTTGAGACCGGCCATCAGCGGGTCACTGATATCCTGCCAAATCGCCGAAAAGGGACGCTCACGCACATTCCCCAGGGTGTGATGCCACCACATGGTATCGGGGTGGACGTTGCCGAGATTGTCGATGTTGGCGATGTTGATGCCGGATGAGTTGCCGCCCCACTGGGTCAGGCGCAGTTCCATCTCCGTTGCCCGTTCGGGGAAATGTTCGCGGACCCACATCAGGAAGTAGACGCCGTCGGCGTCGTTGTTGCCGGTGACGTATTCGCGGTATATGCCGCGCTGCTGTTCGCTCATGCAGCGCTCGAACAGCAGGTCCATGGCGGCGCGGGTGGCGCGGTGGTAAACATCATCGCGGCGGTTGCGGTTGCCGCGCCCGGCGTAGTTGAGGTGCGACAAATAGAATTTGTCGATCCCCTCCGTTTCCATCAGCTCCAGCAGTTGCGGCAGTTCGGCTGCGTTGTCCTGGGTCAGGGTGAAGCGCAGGCCCACTTTGATACCGTGCTCGCGGCACAGGCGGATGCCGTGCAGGGAGCGGGCAAAGGCACCGTCGAGGCGGCGGAAGCGATCATGGGTGGCCTCGATACCATCGAGACTGATGCCCACATAGTTGTAGCCGGCGGCGGCGATGGCGGCGATATTGCCTTCGTCGATGAGGGTGCCGTTGGTGGAGAGGCCGACATAAAAGCCCATCGCCTTGGCGCGTTGTGAGATATCGAAAATATCGGGCCGTAACAGCGGTTCGCCGCCGGAAAGGATCAGCACCGGGACATGAAAGCCCTTGAGGTCATCCAGTACGCTGTACACCTCGGTGGTGGATAACTCGCCGGCAAAGTCCTTGTCGGCCGAGGTGGCGTAGCAATGTTTGCAGGTCAGGTTGCAGCGGCGGACCAGATTCCAGATCACCACCGGCCCGGCGGGTTTGCGCGCCGGGGTGATGGGCGCGGGATGCAGGAGGTGATCCATGAACTGCGAGAGTCGGAACATGGCGTCATTCTCCGCGTGCGCCGAGTCGCAGCCCGGTCTTCTTCAGGATGCGTGTGCTGTACAGCACGGTATGGCCACGATCGTCGGGGCCCAGCAGACGGGCGATTTCTTCCACCTGGGCGTCGGTTTCATCGCGGCTGCGACCATGCACCATGGCAAACAGATTGTAGGGCCAGTCAGGCTGGTAGCGTGGACGGCGGTAGCAATGGCTGACGAAGGGCAGGGCGCCGAGCCTGGGCCCCAGGATATGGATGCGCTCATCCGGCACATCCCAGACGGTCATGCCGTTGAAGGTGTAGCCCAGGGCATAATGATTGGGCACCAGACCGATGCGGCGGATGATGCCGTTGGCCTGCATGCGGCGCAGCCGCTCCATCACCTCGTCGGCACTGATGCCGAGCTGCTCGGCCAGCACGTGATAGGGCTGCGGTGTCAATGGCAACCCCGACTGGGTGGCGACAATAAGCGCACGGTCGGTGGCGTCGGGCAAGGCGATGACAGTGGCGCTGCTCATACCGCAAATCTCAGGTTGAGGTAATACTCTTCCAGTTTTGGCATGTTGTAGACCGGATAGCCGCTCTCCGCCTCGATGGCGCGCAGCGTGTCCTGTAGCTCATCCATGGTTTCCGTGGCCAGCACGAACCACATGTTGAATTCGTGGGCGCGCTCGTAATTATGCGCCACCTCGGGGTGGGCGTTGACCAGGGCGGCGACGCGTTCCATCTCCTGCGGCGGGATGCGCATGGCGACCAGGCTGAGTGCCCCGCCGAGGCGTTCGGCATGGAACAGCGGGCCGAAGCGGCTGATGGTCTTTTGCTCGCGCAAGGAGGTCAGCCGCTGCAGCAATTCCTCCTCGCCGATGCCGAGCTGTGCTGCGGCAGCGGCATAGGGGCGGTCACAGATGGGGAAGCCATCCTGCAGCGCGTTGATGATGGCGCGATCGATGGCGTCCATTACGGAGCATTTCCTGCCGGTGCCGGGGCGTAGATCGCGCCGCGCTGTTTGAAGCGGCGGCGGCTGAACAGCACTTCATGCGGCACCTCGGTCAGCTGGCAATGCTGCTCGATGTGCCGCACCCGCTCCAGCACCGCGTCGCGATCCTGACCGTGGATCATGCAGAACAAATTGTACGGCCAGGCCGGCAGGCGGCGCGGGCGACGGTAGCACAGGGTGACGAAATCAAAGCGACCGATGCAGTGCCCCAGTTCGCTGACCTGTTCATCGGGAATATCCCACACCACCATGGCATTGGCGCGATAGCCCAGTTCGCGGTGGCGCACCACGACCCCCAGGCGCTTGATGGTGCCGTCGGCCAGCAGGGCGGCGAGGCGGTTGATGACCTCGCCCTCGCTGAGGCCGCACTGCCGGCCCAATTCGGCATAGGGGTGTGAAACCAGCGGCAGGCCATGCTGAATGGCGGCGACCAGGCGGTGATCGGCCGCGGTCAGGTGGTCGGGATGCATGCGCGGCAGTACGTTCATGTCCATTTCAGCTCGAACCCCAGGTCGATGTGAAAATCTTCCAGCATGGGCAGGGCCATGACGGCAATGCCGCTGCGCTGTTCGATGTCGCGCAGCACCTGCATCAACTGCGTGTCGTTGGCGGCGGTGGCGACGAACCACAGGTTGATGCGGTGCTCCCGTTCGTAATTGTGGTTGACCGCGTCGTATCCGCTCACCAGTGCAGCCACTTCTTCCAGCCGCTCCGGTGGGACCGCCATGGCGGCCAGGGTGCTGGCGCCGACGCGGTGGGTGCGGAACACGGCGCCTACCCGGCTCACGGCGCCAGCGCCTTGCAATTCCTGCAACGCGCTCAACACGGCCTCTTCAGTGGTGCCGAGCTGCGCTGCGATATCGGCGTAGGGTGTGGGCGAGAGCGGCAGGTGGTGCTGGAAATCATTGAGCAGGCGCCGCTCCAGGGTGCCCAGTTCCAGTGCTTCGCTGCGACGGCTGCGGTGCATGTCGTTCTCCTACAGGCCGATACGATGGGCGCGGGCAGTGAAGAAGATGCCACTGGGCTTGCGCGCCGGCAGGCTGCCGATGCGTTGCAAGGCGGTGGTGTCGTACACGTCGACCCGATCCTCGTCGCGTACCGACAGCCAGATGTGTTCACCGCGCGGCGTGAATTCCATGTGCAGCACGGCCTTGCCCGGTGTCAGCGTGGCAATGACCTGTTGTTTGACGGTGTCGACGACCTGCACGGTGTCGTTGTGGGGATGGGCGAAATTGATCCAAATCTGGCGCCCGTCGGGACGAGCCATGGCGAACACCGGCTGGCCGTGCAGAGGAACGCGACCGGCCTCCTGCCAGGTACGGCGATCCACGATGAGCAGTTCGTGGCGGCCGATGGCCGGCAGGTAGGCATGCTCTTCGCTCAGGGCCCAGCCTTCCAGGTGCGGCATTTTGTATACCGGCAGCGGCTGCTCGCCGCGACCGTAATTGTTGAGGATGCGCTGCACGCCGCGCTCGGGATGCCACAGGTCGAGCAGGGCGAGACCATCCTCGCCGAACAGGCCGGCGATGTAGTGGCGGCCATCCATGCTGACCAGGGCGTCGTAGGGGAGACGGCCGATGTCGCGGAATTTTTCTATCACCGGATGGCGCGCATCACGCAAATCGACGATCCAGATCTCACCGGCGTCATACAGGCTGAAGGCGAAGCGGTTGTCGGTGGAATCCTCCAGGCCGACCACCTTGGAAAACTTGCCGTCGCCGTAGGCGGCGGGGATGTCGGCCAGCAGTTCCAGCGTGTCGGCGTCGAACACCTTGACGCCGCCGGGCTGGTAGTTGGCGACGGCAACCAGGCGGCCGTCCTGGGAAATGGCGCCACCGATGCTGTTGCCCGACTGCATGACGCGGCCGGCGATGCGCTGGCGCAGCATGTCCACCTTGGTAAGAGCGCCGTCACGGCCGAAGACGTAGGCGTAGCGCTCGTCCCGCGAATACACCACCGAGGCGTGGGACAGATCACCCAGCCCCTCGATGCGTGCCAGCGTCGTGCGCTGGCTGCTCTCCACGATGAGCACACTGCCGTCGGCACGCTCGATGATGAGGCCCAGGTCACCGGTACCGCGCAGCGACGTGGCGCAGCCTCCCATCGACAACAGGAGCGGCAGCAGCAGGACGAGCAGATTACGGTGCATCAGGAACTCCTTTCATCAGCAGGGCGATCAGCCAGGCCACTTCCTCTTCGCTGAGCAGTCCGTGCCACGGTGGCATGGGGGTGCCGGCACGGCCGTACAACACGGTGGCCTCAAGGGTGGTGGCCGGTTTGCCGGCAAGGTTCTCGGGCAGCAACGCAGGACCCAGGCCGCCCTTCAGCGTCATGCCGTGGCAGGAGCCGCAATCGTGGCGCAGCAGGTGCAGCAACTCGTGTTGGCGCACGCCGGAGATCTCCGCGCTCGCCAGGGATGGGGCCGCTCCGCCGAGCAGCAGCACGGCACACAACAGGGCCAGGTAGGGCGCCGGCCGCATCATTCCACCACCCGGATCAGCCCGCGCATGTGGTCCATGTGCGGCTGGCAGACATAGGGGAAGTCGCCCACGGTATCGAATTTGCGTTCGTAGGTGTCTTCGGGAAAGAGGTATTCGCCGGGCTCCTCGCCGGCCTCGCGGAACCACACATTATGGAACTGGCGCTTTTCCATATTGATCCAGCGCACCGTGGAGCCGCGCTTGATGGTGACTTCTTCGGGGATGAACTTGTAGGCGAGGATTTCTATGGTCACCACGCGCTCATCAGCCGTGGCGCTAGTATTGGCCAGTAGCAGGATCAGGGTAAGGCTCAAGGAAGTCAGTCGACACATGACTACTACCTCTCTGGCCGGGTTGCCGTCATGGCAACCCGGCGTTTTATTCACATGACAGCAGAATGCTCCCCGCAGTCATGCGCCACCTTGATGGAAATCAATTTTAGCGGCATTACTGCCGTGTGGCATTGATCTCCGCCTCGGCATTGTCGAGGCCCAGTTTGTAGCCCAGCGACACATGATGGAAGCGTCCGCTGGTGTAATCATCATGGATGGCGAAGCCGATGTTGTAGAGCTGGCCGGCGCTCAGACTGAGATCGCCCGGAGTGGTGGAGGAGAGCTTGCGCTTCATGCTCACCACCCAGTTGCCACCCTGCTTTTCACCGACGAACTCTACGCCCTGACCACCGTTCATGACGCGATCAGCCAGGATGTAACCGTCTTCCGCCTTGCCGCTGCCGGCTTTGTAGCGCAACAGATCCATGAAGTGGCCGGCCTTCAACTCCGCCGCAATGTCGCCGTCACTCTTGCGCTTGTCCCAGCCGCCCAGCGGTGAGCTGCGGGCGGAAATCTCGGTACGGCTCTCGGCGATGTATTTGGTGACATTCTGTCCGGCCGGAGCATCGGGCATGCCGTTGGCATCGTGATGGCAGGTTCCCCAGCAGCCGGATTGGCCCGCTTCCTTCACTTCGTCGGTGGCGATCATCAGGGCCAGCTTGGTCGGGTTGTCCTTGTCCATCTTGCCGCCGTCGACAAAGGACACCGGCACATGGGCGGTGTCGGGCCAGGTGAAGCGCATGTACAGGTACTCGCCGTCGTGGGTGGCCTGAATCTGTACGGGCACGCCGGGGCGCTTGCCGGGGATGGGATGGTCTTCCGCCTTTTCGCCATTCACCATCTTCTTGCCCATGGCCTCCTGCTCACCCTCATGACAGGCGAAGCAGCGATCGCCGGCCCGGCTGTAGACGCGCGCACCGCCGTGCTGGCTGCCGGTCAGCGCCCATTCCATGGAGGTCTGCCCCGGATAGAACAGCATCACCTGGCGGTTGGATGCCTTGCTCCAGTCAACCTTGATGCCGGCCGATGCCTTGGCAGCGGGAGCGGCAGCCGGCTTGGCTGCGGGTGCGGCGGCGGCTGCTGCCACGGGTTCCGCTGCGGGTACCGGGGCCGCCGCGACCGGAGCGGGGGTCGGTGCCGGCGCGGCGGCAGCCGGGGCGGCCGGTGCCTCCATCTTGGCGCGGTAGGCAGCCCATTGCGGCGGCAGCTCACGCTTGTAGGCTGGGTTGGATTTTTCCAGTATTTCAACCTCTTCATCGCTCAGCAGGTCATGCGTCTTCTTGTGCGCAATGCCTTTGTGACAGTCGATGCAGGTTTGGCCCTGTTCCATGGCAAAGACATGCTGCTTGGCGGAGCGCTGTTTCTGGTTTTCGGGATTCATGGAATCCCAGTCATGACAGTTACGGCACTCACGGGAATCGGTATCTTTCATCGCCTTCCAGACGTTGCGCGCCAGGCGCAGGCGATGCTGATCGAATTTTTCCGGCGTATCAATGGTGCCTAGTACCTTGTGCAGCACCTCATTGCTGGCCTGGATCTTACGTACCACCTTGTGCACCCAGGGGTCGGGGACATGGCAGTCGGAGCAGGTGGCACGTACGCCGCTGCGATTGGTGTAGTGCACGGTATGCGTATATTCCTGGTAGACGTTCTGCTCCATCTCATGGCAGGAGATGCAGAAGGTCATGGTGTTGGTAGCTTCCATCATGGTATTGAAGCCGCCCCAGAAGATGACGCCGACCACCATGAAGAACAGTGCCGCGCCGATGGTTGCACCGAACAGCACTTTGCGCGCAAAGAAGGGATTTTTTTGCTTTAAGTTGTCCATTTTCGACTTCCCCCGGACGTAGGCACAGATTCGCGGCAGAAAAAAGGCGGGATGATTTCTCATCCCGCCTTCCTAACGCTTACACCATCAGGTCACATGGTTGCTGCGGTTGTGCACGTTGAACTTGCCGGTCGGTGCGTAGAGGCCCTTGATCCTCTTCTTCTCCTGCAGGGTCTTGGCATCGAACACCACGATCTCGCCGTTGTCGGTCTTGGAGTCCTTGCGGTTCCATACCGAGGCCCACACTTCGCTGCCGTCGGCGTTGAACTCGAAGTGCACCGCGACGTAGCCTTCAATGTTGGTCAGACGGATGGTCTTGGCGACCTTGCCGGTCTTCTTGTCGATGACCTTGACCGACTGCTGTACTTCCGGCTCCGGATGCAGGGTCTGATCAACCCACACGTAGTCGCTCTTCGGGTGGGTACGCACGAACAGGCCCGGACCGTCGGTTGGCGTTTCGTAGCAGATCTTCCACGCCTTGTCCTTGTTCTTGGCCGGATCATTGCCCCACACGGTCAGCTTGCCGACACCGAGGTGCGGGGTGCCGCCGACCGGCCCACACTTGGGATCGATCCAGTTGGCGCCGGGACCCGGATGCGGACGCTTGTCCACATCGATCATCGCCTCCAGCTTGCGGGTCTTGGTGTCGATGACCACCATCTTGTCGGAGGCGTTGGCCGCGATCTGGAAGTAGCGGCCGGTCGGGTCGAAGAAGCCGTCATGCAGGAACTTGGCGTTATCGATCTGCTCGATGCGCAGGTTGTTGATATCGCTATAGTCCACCTGCCAGGTCTGGCCCAGCTCCTTCATGTTGATGAGCCAGGTGGGCGCCAGTGGGGTGTCATAGATGGCGGCGACGCGGGATTCGTTGACGTACTGGCCGTCAACGTTGACACCGCGGGCGGAGACGACCTTGAGCGGATCCAGGGTCTTGGCATCCATGATGACGAAGTGCGGCGGCCAGTAGCCGCCACCGACGACGTACTTGCCATCACCGGAAACGGCGATGTCGCGGGCGTCATAGGCGATCTGGGTTTCGGCTACCAACATCTTGTCCGGGGTCTGCCACAGGTCGATCTTGGTGACCTTGCCGTCGCGGCCCATGGTGTACCAGAAACGGCCAATATCCTTCGGATTATCCGGTTTGACGACCTTGTTCTTTTCCAGGGCTTTCAACACGTGTACGGCATAGCCGGTGGGGATGTGGGTCACGACCTCATGCTTGTCGCCGTCGATGACGGCCACCTTGCCGACGTCACGCTCGATGACGACGAAGAAGTTTTCCCAGTTGCGGCCGTGCAGCGGTTTGGTCGGATAGTCCTTGAGGGGGACATGGACCTTGGTGCGCTTTTTCATCTCGGCCAGCGACATTTCGGGCGGAATCGGCGGCTCCATCTGGATGTAGGTCGCCATCAGTTTGATTTCTTCTTTGGTCATGATGCCATCGAAGTTGTTCATGCCACCTTCGGTACCGAAGGCGATGATACGTTCCAGGCGCTGCTGTCCCAGCTTCTGCGTTTCCTTCGGTTCGAGGTTCTTGCCGGTGGCACCCTTGCGAAGCACGCCGTGACAGCCGGCGCACTGCTGGAAGTACAGCAGCTTGGCGCGTTCGAAATCGGCCTCTGCCATGGTGGGCGCCTGTGCAGCGGCCTGGCCACTGAATGTGGCGGTACTGCCGACAATCAGTGCGGAAAGTACGGCTGAGTAGGTCTTGCTTAGCTTCAGTTTCCTTGACATGGTTGTTGCCCCCTGCGGGTTGTGGAAAGTCCGTGACAAAAAGTCCTCGTTTGTTCTGTGACTTTTTTACTCAGCTAAAAGACCTACAGCCTTGATGTGTATCAATTGGATCAATAAAAAATTTTATTGCCTGCAAACTCCTTGATATGACTAGCACAGGACGGGGAAATAATCATGACATTGCGCAATTAATATGCGGATTTTGCACATACATCACGTTGCGTTGATGTTGTTGAGCCCGGCGATAACGCGAATTGCGTCAATGTCGCGCAACTCCACATGACGGCCATGCACCTCCAGCAGTTCCATGGACTGGAAACGCTGAAACATGCGGCTGACGGTTTCCACGGCCAGGCCCAGATAGTTGGCGATGTCATGGCGCGACATGGGTAGCTTGAAGCGCAGGCTGGGTAGTTCGTGCTCGGCAAAACGGGATGACAGGCTGAGCAGGAAAGTGGCAGTGCGCTGTTCTGCGTTTTGCGCCCCCATCAACAGGGGAACCCATTGATCCTGGCGCGCACGCCGGCTCAGGGCGACGATCAGTTGTTGCTGAAACTCACCAAGGCGCTCACCCAACAGCTCCAGCTTGGAGAAATCGAGCCGGCAGACACTGCCCGACTCCAGGGCCTCGACCGAGTGGGGATAGACGCCTTCACTCAGCCCCTCCAATCCCATCAGTTCGCCGGGAAAGTAAAAGTCGATGATCTGCTGTTCACCGTTGGCCATGGTGACATAGGTTTTGAACGAGCCGGATTTGACGGCATAGATTTCACCGAAGGGGGTGCCGGCATTGATCAGCGTGGCGCCGACGCCAACAGGCTCGCGCCGCCCAACGATTTCATCAATGAGATCAGGCACCGGTGCATCGAGCCCCGCGACCTGGCACATCCCGTATAGCCCACAGGATTCACATTCGACCACATTGTTCTTGCGGCGCGAGGAGCCGCGCGGTGTGGGACAGCAGTTATCTCGCTCTTTGGTGTGCATGGTGGTGTTCCTCACGGGGTGAAGGAGGTGGGGCGCGGTGGCTTTGCTGGTGCTGTGATGATCGCTCATGCAGGTCAGCCCGGTTTTCCGTCCAGCCGTGGACGCAGGTAGATAACGGCATATTTGACGGACCACAGCGTGGCGATGATCAGCCAGGCGAGTGCCGCCAACAGGTTGAAGTGGGGGCCGAGGGGCAGTTCGGCGACAATTCGCAATATTGCGACACCAGACAGTCCCCAGAACAATACCCAGGTAGTGGTATCGGCCTTCAGTTCACGGCCGGAGTGGCCCAGCGTGACGCGACTGGCCATGGCCAGCGTGATGGATAACAGAAATCCGATGGCGATGGCGTGCAAGGGCGCGCGGCCCAGCACGGGCCCGAATTTGAAAAATAATGCCAGACTGTTGATTACATAGAGGATCAGCGCGATGGACAGCCAGGCATAGGCCACATGCAGGATGGCGAGCAGGCGTACCTCGAATGAACGGCGTAACTGCCACTTGACGCTATGCAGGATGGCCAGCAGCAGCAGGGGGATGTCTACGGCCCATAGCCAGCGTGTCAGCATGAAGCTCTCCAGCAGGCCGTGCAGCGCGAGCAGTGCCAGCATCGGTAGCAGGGTTATCCTGGGCTGATAGATCTGATAGTCGCGCAGCACGCTGACGCTGAAGAAGGGCAGCATGCGGTGGGCGACGGTCACGGCGATGGGGAGAAGAAACCACCACAGCCCAGCCTGCATGGATAGCTGCAGCCAAAATCCATTACCGCTGACCAGCCAGATCAGATAGGACATTACGCCCATTGCGCCGCCGATAAGGGCGACGTTGAGGCATGTCTCATAGAACTTGTCTTTGGCTGGTGCGTGGCGATAGACCTGCCATAGGGAATACAGCGCGACGACAAATCCGGCCAGCAGCAATACACTGCCGGCGATGGCAAGCGTGCGGAATGAAAACAGGCCGCAATAGAACAGCACGACGCCGCCAGCCAGCAGCAGAAATGCCGTTTGATAGCGGGAGACAGGAATTGGTTCGCCACTCATCCAGCGCGGATAGGTGGTCATCAGGAAACCGAAGATAAAAAATGGGAACAGGGTGTAAAGCATCAAAAAGGCGTGGGCGAAGATGCCGGGTATCGTCGTCGCCGGCGCATTCCACGCGCCGGTGTAGCGTCCGGTCAGTTCAATACCCCAGTACAGCAACACGGCGACGAGTTGCACGGCGCCGCCAAACATCATCATCCGGTGTGGTGCGGCGCTAAAGGTCTTCCAGAAGGTGCCTGCCATGGTGATTCCCAATCAAATCGGTCGTCATTTTTTAGCAGGCCTCGGTTGCACGGGCTTTGACATAGGTCAAACCCTGATGCCTGGAGGAGAAAAAGCAATTATCGATAGGTAATGGCGCGCCAAGGACATCAATGTCGGTGAATGTGCTTATTTGCTCATGTGTACTGGCTAGTTGCCGGTCAGTCGTGCATAGAGCAGCGGTAGCTGCTGCGGCAGTTCATCCGGCCGGCGGATGACCACGTAGTTGCCGGGGCCAAACAGGTGGGGCAGGTAATCTCCGGCCTTCTGATCGATGGTGACGCAGAAGGGGTGTAAGCCCTGCTGGCGCGCCTCGTGCAAGGCCTGGCGTGTATCTTCGATGCCATAACGGCCCTCATAATGGTCGAGGTCATTGGGTTTGCCGTCGGTGAGCAGCAGCAGCAATTGGCGCCCGGCATGCTGTGTTTCCAGCAATCGACTGGCCTGGCGCAGCGCAGCCCCCATACGGGTGTAATAGCCGGGACGGATGGCCTGGATGCGCCCGCGTATGGCACCGTCATAGCGTTCATCGAAGGCCTTGAGGGTATGGAAGCGCACATGCTCACGCCGGCGCGAGGAAAAGCCGTACATGGCGAAACGATCCCCGGCGGCCGATAGCGCCTCGGCGAACAGAAACAGGCTGTCGCGGATGACATCGATGATCTTTTGTTCGTTGTTGACCGCCGCGTCGGTGGACAGGGACAGGTCGGCGAGTAACAGGCAGGCCAGGTCACGCTGGTTGTTGCGGAAATCACGATATAGTCCCTGTTCGTGGATGGGATGTCCGCTGTGACGGGCGACGGCATAGTCCAGCCAGGCCGATAGGTCCATCTCACTGCCATCCGGCTGGGCGCGCAGCCAGGTGCGGTTTTGCGTCAGCGCCTCGAACTGGCGGCGCAGGTGATGGGCGGTGCGGCGCAGGTGTGGGGGTAGGTCCTGCGTCGTTGCATCGCGTGCCAGCATGGGTTGCAAACGGCAATAGTCGCGGCGCAGCTCGCGGCGACGGTAGTCCCATTCGGGCAACAGGATGTCGCCTTCGAGTTGATGGTCATCGTATTCACTGGAGGGCAGGTCCAGGTCGAAACGCAGTCGGCTGGCCACGGTGCGCTTGTTGCGGGTAATACTCAATGTTTCCATCTCGGCGGCCACACTGGCGCCGTCCTCATCCTCCTCCGTTTCCCGGTTGACGTTGACGAATTCGCCCCAGGTGAGGATATTTTCCATACGTAACGCGATCATGCCCGCCTCGCGTTCCGTGGCATCCACGCGTTCGCCGTGGCGTTTGCGCGTTTCACCGTCGCGGGTCTTGCCGTCGCCTTCATCGGCATCGTCGTCCTGATTGCCGCCGACGGCGTGTTGCAGCGGAGGCGAGGGGTGCAGCCACAGATAGACCGGTTGCGGGGCGCGGCGTGCCGGCGGCAGTGTCGCCACACTACCGGGGTCGCGCAGCGCCTGCTGAATCGCCAGCTCCTGCGCGGTCTCATCGGCGCTCAGTTCCGTCGTGGTGGGGCGTAACGCCAGTTGTGCCGCACACAGCCGGGCGTAGCGTGGCTTCATGCCGGGATAGCGGTTCAGAACCCGCATGGTCAGTACCTGGTTGCGCGCCAGCCAGGGGCGCGGCAGGTTGCGCTCATCGTCGGCGCAGGCGGCCAGTGTCGCCAGCCATAGATAGAGATCACGGTTGAGGCTGCGTTCGGCGAACAGTGCCACCTGGCCCGGCAGGCGCAAGGTTTCGCCATCACGCCAGGCCAGTTCAACGTTGCTGCCGCTGCCGGCGATTCGCTGCAACCAGCGGCGGCGCGCACCGTGCTCGGTTGCTGTGGCCGTCTCCACGCGCAGTCCGCCGTCGCCACCGAGGGCGCGAAACAGCACGCCCACCGTGGTGCGCATTTCGTCCAGGGTAACCGCCGCCTCCGCGTGGCTTTGATCCGCCGCGCGGGAGATGAGCTTGTGCCACAGTTTGCCGACGAGTTCTTCCATAGGATGCGCTCGATGCTCAAGGTTTGTCGTGCGGGCCCGTATCGTGATGCTTGGCATCACCTGACAGATGTTTGCCAAAGTCACGCGCCGATACATCCAGTGCGTTCTCGTCACTCACCCATTTCAACAGTGGCCCCTGCGGATTGTCTGTCTGCACCTGATCGCAGGCCTGCAGGCAGCGGGCGCATTGAGTGCAGGTAAACATATGGCGTTTGGTGGATCGTGGCTTGAGGCGCATGGGGCAGGCGTTGTCGCAGGCAGCATTGCAGTCGATGCAGGCATCGACCCGGTCACGCTCGAAGCCGACCACCATGGCGCGCTTGTTACCCATCCAGGCCAGACTCTGGAACAGACCCACGGCACAGCCGAAACGGCAGAACAGGTGGCGTGCCAGCAGAAACTCGATCATGAATACGATGGTCGCGGCGGTAAGAAAGATGAACTGAAAGCGGGTCAGCTCGCCGCGCCACAGATTGGCGTAGACCTCGAACGGTGGCCACAGGTAGGTGAGCAGGGACAGTGCCCACAGGAAGGCGAAGCCGACTACGGCGAGGCCCACCGCCAGCCAGTAGGCGGGATTGAGCGGCAGACGACGGCCATCGGGCAGCTCTTCAGGCAGCTCATGCCGTTCCCACAGGGTGGGTCGGCCGAAGGCGCGGCGCATCAGCGCATTGATGGCTTCCACTACGGAGAAGTGCGGGCACAGCCAGCCACAGTAGAGGCGGCCATATTTCCAGGACACCCATACCCCGGTGCCGATGATCAGGGCGATGGGCAGAAAGCCGCGCAGCAGCAGGTTGGCGACGGCATGACCGGTTCCCGTCTCGCCGCGCAGGAACGGATCCAGTCCCAGCGTCCAGTATTGACCGAACAGAATGAAATGCCCCAGTTTGAGGTCAAGGCGGAAGATGTCGAGCGGCGGCGCCAGCACGAACAGGGCGAAGAAGGCGATGCGCGCCCACAGGCGCAGCGATTGCAGCTTATGCATCGCAACGCACCCCAAACAGGGGATAGCGCCACTGCTTGCCGGCCATGGCCTTGGCCAGGCCCATCATGCCGAGCAGGATCAGCGTGCTGTGTCCGGCGGTGAAATAGATGATCACATACATCCACACATGGGCCGATTGCCAGCCTCCGCCGATAAGTATCAGGGCGTTGACACAGAGCAGGATCACACCGGCCCACAGACTGGCCGCGACGGTTTGGCGCAGATGGCAGCGGGCGAGGGCGGGGCTGGTGCGGTGATGACGGAAATAGAGCCAGAGCAGGGCGAGAAAGCAGACACCGGGCAACAGCAGCAGGTTGGCGAGATAGAGACTCTCGGCCATCACGGCGATACCCTGGCCGGGCGGCGCCGCATCTGCCTGGGGGGTGCTGTTCATGATGTTCAGCCGAAACTGGCCTCCGCCACCTCCATCAAGGCCTGCACGGTCTCCAAATCGTCGCTCAGCGGCTCGGCCAGAGCGGCGCGGCAGGCGGCCAGGGGCTCGCAACCGTTCTTGATGAGGGTGGCGGTATAGACCAGCAGACGGGTGGAGGCGCCTTCCTCCAGATCGTGATCCTGCAGCTTGCGCAACGACTGTGCCAGGTTCACCAGCCGCGCAGCCAGATTGGCGTCGATGCCGGTTTCGCCCATGAGGATTTCCTGCTCGGTCTTGGTATCGGGATAGTCGAAGCGCAGGGCGACGAAGCGCTGGCGCGTGCTGGGTTTCATGCCCTTGAGCAGGTGTTGGTAGCCGGGATTGTAGGAGACAACCAGCATGAACTCCGGCGGTGCCTGCAACAGTTCTCCGGTCCGCTCGATGGGCAGGACGCGGCGATCATCAGACAGGGGATGCAACACCACGGTGGTGTCCTTGCGCGCCTCCACCACTTCGTCCAGGTAACAGATGGCGCCTTCGCGCACGGCGCGGGTCAGCGGGCCATCCTGCCAGTAGGTGGCGCCATCGCCGATGAGATGGCGACCGACCAGATCGGCGGCGGTGAGGTCATCGTGACAGGACACCGTGTGCACCGGGCGACCGAGACGCGCCGCCATATAGGAGATGAAGCGCGTCTTGCCGCAGCCGGTCGGCCCTTTGATCAGCACTGGCAACTGGTTGTGGTAGGCATACTCGAATAGTGCCACCTCGTTGCCCTGTGGCTGGTAGAACGGCAGTTCGCTGTCGGCGGCCTCGCGGTGCAGTGCGGAAGCGGTCATACGGGTCTCCTCCCGGTATCGTTATGTCAGGCTGATGTAGTACGCCACGCCAATCAGGCCGCAGACCACGACCAGATAGCCAAACAGCAGGCCGCGCCAGAACGGGCGCACATGGCGCAGCCCCATGAAATAGTCCACCACCATTTGACTCTTGAACAGTGTGGTTATGAGCACGAAGGCCACGATGCCCAGGCCCGTGACGCCGGCCTGGCCGATGAACCAGGTCAGCCCGGTCAGCGCAAGCAGCAACAGCCAGATGGCGGTGCAGGGGCGGATGCGTGGTGTCGTCGTCATGGTTCTAGTGAATAACATAGACCAGCGGGAACAGGATCAGCCACACCAGATCCACCATGTGCCAGTAGGAGGCCCCGGTCTCGACACCCACGTGATTACTCGCGCTGTAGCCGCCGCTGCGCGCCTTGAACAGCACGGCGGCGAGGATCACCATGCCGAGTATCACATGCATGAAGTGGAAGAAGGTGAGCGACAGATAAAACATGAAGAACGTATTGGTGCTGAGCGAGATGCCGGCGGCGAACTTCGCGCCAAACTCGAACATCTTGATGACCAGGAATATACCGCCCATGGCGATGGCGGCCAGCAGCCAGTGGCCGCAGCGCCGGGGATCATCCAGGCGAATGGCGGCGACGGCGCGCACCACGAAATAACTGCTGGTCAGCAGCACGATGGTATTGGCGGCGCCAGCGATACGATCGAGCTGGAGTTGGGATTCGTTGAATAGTTCGACGTTATTGGCGCGGGCGAAGGCATAGGCGAGAAAGAACACGCCAAATACCAGCAGCTCGGCGAAGATGAATATCCAGATGGCAAAGTCACCGGGCAGGGCGCCGGTATCGTGTTCTGCTGGAGTGTCCATTGTGAGTTCGAGCGCCATGTCGTGTGAGCAGGGCGGTGCCTCAGGCACCAAAATGGACGGGATAAAAAAAGGGGGGCGCGAGCGCCCCCCACAAGAGCTCCACTATGAGGAGGCCAGAGATTTCTTTTCCTTCACGAAGAAGCTGTATACGTACAGGCACAGACCGATGAAGAAGATCACACCGCTCCACAGGCGCAGCCAGTAGAACAGGGCAATCTTGTCCTGCACCACCATGAACGGCAGCGGGGTGTCGCTGACACGCTGCAGATAGACCTGCAGGATGCCGGCACCGGTCAGGAACAGGGTGATGAACACGATGGAAACGGTCATCAGCCAGAACGACCACATTTCATACAGCTGGGCACGGCCGTTGGCAGCCGGTGCATTGTGCTGCAGGTGCGGCCAGGCGTAGGAGATCATGGTGATTACGATCAGCACGTAGGCGCCGTAGAACGCCATGTGACCGTGAGCCGCCGTGATCTGTGAGCCGTGGGTGTAGAAGTTCACCGGAGCCAGGGTGTGCAGGAAGCCCCACACGCCAGCACCGAGGAACGCCATCACCGCGCAGCCCAGCGCCCACAGGGTGGCCGCCTTGTTCGGGTGCTCCTTGCGACGGCGGTTCACCATGGTGAAGGCAAACACGGTCATCATGAAGAACGGGATCGGCTCCAGGGCAGAGAAGATGGAACCCCACCACTGCCAGTATTCCGGGGTGCCGATCCAGTAGTAGTGATGACCCGTGCCGATGATGCCGGTGATCAGGGCCATGGCGATGATCACGTACAGCCACTTCTCGATGACTTCGCGGTCAACGCCGGTGAGGCGAATCAGCACGAAGGCGAGAATGGCGCCCATGATCAGTTCCCAGACGCCTTCCACCCACAGGTGCACAACCCACCACCAGAACATCTTGTCGAGCACCAGATTGGTCGGGTTGTAGAAGGAGAACAGGAACAGTACGGCCAGGCCGGTGAGACCAGTCAGCAGCACGATGTTCACCACGGTCTTGCGGCCGGTGATGATGGTCATGCCGATGTTGTAGAGGAAGGCCAGGGCCACCACCACAATACCGATCTTGGTAATGGTCGGCTGTTCCAGGAACTCGCGTCCCATGGTCGGCAGCAGATCATTGCCGGTCATCGCGGCCAAGGTGGCATACGGCACCATCAGGTAACCGACGATGGTCAACGCACCCGCCACCAGGAAGATCCAGAACATGGCGATGGCCAGCTTGGGGCTGAACAACTCCCGTTCTGCCTCTTCAGGCACCAGGTAGTAGGCCGCACCCATGAAACCGAACAGCAACCAGACGATCAGCAGGTTGGTGTGGACCATGCGGGCGACGTTGAAGGGGATTTCCGGGAACAGGAAATCGCCGATGACATACTGCGTGCCCAGGATCAGGCCGAACAGTATCTGCCCTATGAACAGGCCGATGGCGGCGATGAAATAGGGCTTGGCAACAGCTTGAGATGAATATTGCATGACGTCGTCTCCCCCTTAACCCTGGATGTTTGGCGGCCAGTTGGCGCTGTTGATTTCTGATGTGTATTTCAGGAATTCAGCCACGGCCTCCAACTCTTCGTCGGAGAGATTGAACTGCGGCATGCTGCGACGGCCCGGAATGCCTTCCACCGGGCGGCTCTTGATGAAGCCGATGATGGCTTCCTTGCTACCGCCGAAACGGGTGTAGACATTGGCCAGTTCCGGCGCGAAATACGCACCTTCACCCAGCAGGGTATGGCACCCCAGACAATTGTTTTCCTCCCATACCTTCTTGCCCAATGCCACCTGCGGCGTGATGTTCTGGCGATTATCACGCTTGGGCAGCGCCCCTAGTGTGTCGAACGACAAGGCCAGAAACAGGAGGATGAAAAATACGCTACCCCCCAGGTAGATGTTTCTGGCCATGCTTTTTGTAAAGGTTTCACTCATTCTGATTCCTCCTTGGCCGCCGGTTTGTTGTTACCGCTTGACGCCACGAGACTGCTATGGCCGGTTGACGTTATAGTTAAATAACTGACTTCCCTACCTTGATTTACATCAAGATGGGTTATAGAAGCTTGCCGGAAGGGGGCATATACCTCTGAGGTGGCATGACAGTAATGCTATAGGCGACTGTATTTCCGGCCTTTTTCAAAGGCCAATCAGAATCCACTAAGATACTCATCCGTAATCGATGCGAAGACGCCCGCCACCGTGACACCCACCTGTCATCCGCTGCCCTATCACGCCGACACCCAGCAACTGTTTCGCCCCCTTGCCGCCCATCCCTGGGCGCAGTGGCTGGACAGCGCCGGGCGCGATCGCTACGACATCATCGTGGCAGCGCCGGTGGCCACGCTGGTCACGCGGGGCGCGCAGACCACGTTGTGTAGGCAGGGCGTCTGTGAGGTAAACGACGATGACCCGCTGCGGCTGCTGCGCCGTGAAATGGCTCGTCATGGGGTGCAGGATGCGATGCCGCCCTTCGGCGGCGGCGCGGTGGGCTATTTCGGCTATGACCTGGCGCGGCGCATCGCTGAGTTGCCGCAACGCGCGCAGGACGATGTGGCCTTGCCCGAGATGGCGGTGGGCATCTACACCTGGGCGGTGGTGGTGGACCACCAGGAGCGGCGCTGCTGGCTGACGGGCGACGAGGCTGCATTGCGACAGTGGCAGGCCCTGACGGCGTCGCCGGCCGCGCCGGGCGTGTTTGAATTGGCTACGGCACCGGCCAGTGACATGAGCGAGGCAGAATATGGTGAGGCCTTTGCCCGTGTGCAGCACTATCTGCGCGAGGGCGACTGTTATCAGGTCAATCTGGCGCAGCGCTTCTGCGCCGCGGCGCAGGGCGATGCCTTCGCCCTCTATGCCACCCTGCGGCGGGAAAATCCCGCCCCCTTTGCGGCCTGGCTCCATTTTCCCTTCGGCCAGGTGATGAGCGCCTCCCCCGAGCGTTTCCTGCAACTGCACGGCCGTCGGGTGGAGACCAAGCCCATCAAGGGCACGCGGCCGCGCAAGGCCGATCCGGTGGAGGATCACGCCCAGGTCGAGGCGTTGCGTCACAGCGCCAAGGATCGCGCCGAGAACCTGATGATCGTCGACCTGCTGCGCAATGACCTGGGCAAGACCTGCGTCCCCGGCAGCGTGCAGGTGCCGCACCTGTTCGAGGTGCAAAGCTTCGCCACCGTGCATCATCTGGTGAGCACCGTCAGCGGCGAACTGGCGGCCGGACATGACGCCTTCGACCTGTTGCGCGGCTGCTTCCCCGGCGGCTCCATCACCGGCGCCCCCAAGCAGCGCGCCATGGAGATCATCGAAGAACTGGAGCCTCATCGCCGCGGCGTCTACTGCGGCGCCATCGGCTACATCGGTTTCGACGGCAATATGGACACCAATATCGCCATCCGCACCCTGGTGCACAGCGCCGGTCAAGTCTGCTTTGCCGCCGGCGGCGGCATCGTCGCCGACTCCACTGCTGCCGAGGAATATCAGGAAAGTCTGGACAAGGCCGCCGCGTTGCTGCGCGTGCTGGAGCGGCATCGGCGCAAAGCTTGAGTATTCAGGCAGGTCAAAGGGGGCTTGATCCGGCGGTGGATTTTCGCGTTAATGCCATTCAGCCGGGAGCAGGGGTGCGGATCAAATCATCCATCGAGGCTAAACTCAGCACGCCATAACAACAATCTGTGTGTCGGGGACAACCATGAGCGGAATCATTCACCAGCAGGACGTCATCGAACGGCAGATCATCGCCATGGACATCGCCCGCTTCGACATCGCCACCCGCAAGAAGGGCGGCTCCACCCTGACCCACGACGGTCTCTATCTCACCCAGCTCTGGGGCCTCGTCGACCTGTTGCGCGAACAAAACCGCGCCGGCCAGTCCGTACTGATCCGCCCCCACGGCGAACACGGCATGACCCTCCTCAGCGGACTCAATACCGCCCGCCTCAACAAACTGAAAGTGGAAGGCTTCGAACCGGCCGTCGTCGTGCAATATGGCAAGGACCTGTTCCAGGCCTGGCTCAAGCACGACCGCAAACTGGATCAGGCCACCAGCGAAAAAGTCGCCAAATGCCTGGCCGAGCGCGCCGGCGCCGACGCCTCCAACACCCACTGGGACAGCTACGGCTACCTGGCCAATTTCCTCATCCCCGCCTGGCTCCAGGGCGAGGAACAGGAGGCCTATCTGGTGGAAGACAGCGGCAAGGTCTACAGCGCGGCGCCGGAGTTGTTGTCGAAATACTGCGTCGTTTCCTGCTGACCGGGGGTTGCTAATGGGGCCCCCGAACTTACATGCACCGATACTGCTGCGCCATATCGGGTCTACGATGCCATATCTCCTCTGAATCTAGGGATTGATAGTCAACGGACTCCATTGATTGCTTGACCCCGGTGATTCCGGAGCAGGTCAATAGAGGTAGACCGCGCCGCTGCCCGAGGCACTGTTGTTGTCCTGCTCGCCGTCGATGCCGGTGGCATTACTGTCCTCGCCATACGCGCTGACTGCCAGGGTGTTACCGTCGGCCGCCAGTGCGACACTCCAGCCGAACTCGTCGTATGCTTCGGTGTTGGATGCCTTGACGTAGGCCTGCTGCGACCAGACAGCGCCGCTGCGGGTGAAAACGTAGACTGCGCCGCTGCCCGAGGCACTGTTGTCGCCCTGCTCGCCATCGATGCCGGTGGCGTTGCTGCTCTCACCATACGCGCTGACTGCCAGGGTATTACCATCGGCCGCCAGTGCGACACTCCAGCCGAACTCGTCGTATGCTTCGGTGTTGGATGCCTTGACGTAGGCCTGCTGCGACCAGACAGCGCCGCTGCGGGTGAAAACGTAGACTGCGCCGCTGCCCGAGGCACTGTTGTCGCCCTGCTCGCCATCGATGCCGGTGGCGTTGCTGTCCTCACTAGGCGCGCTCACCGCGAGGGTATTGCCGTCGGCCGCCAGTGCGATACTCGAGCCGAACAGGTCGTTTGCCCCGGTGTTGGAGGCCTTGACGTAGGCCTGCTGCGACCAGACAGCGCCGCTGCGGGTGAAAACGTAGACCGCGCCGCTGTCCGTGGCACTGTTGTCGCCCTGCTCGCCATCGATGCCGGTGGCGTTGCTGTCCTCACTACGTGCGCCCACCGCCAGGGTATTGCCGTCGGCCGCCAGTGCGACACTCCAGCCGAACAGGTCGTTCGCCCCGGTGTTGGAGGCCTTGACGTAGGCCTGCTGCGACCAGACAGCGCCGCTGCGGGTGAAAACGTAGACCGCGCCGCTGCCCGAGGCACTGTTGTTGTCCTGCTCGCCATCGATGCCGGTGGCGTTGCTGTCCTCACTACGTGCGCCCACCGCCAGGGTATTGCCGTCGGCCGCCAGTGCGACACTCCAGCCGAACAGGTCGCCCGCTTCGGCGTTGGAGGCCTTGACGTAGGCCTGCTGCGACCAGACAGCGCCGCTGCGGGTAAAAACGTAGACCGCGCCGCTGTTCGAGGCACTGTTGTTGTCCTGCTCGCCATCGATGCCGGTGGCGTTGCTGCTCTCACCATACGCGCTGACTGCCAGGGTATTACCATCGGCCGCCAGTGCGACACTCCAGCCGAACAGATCGTTCGCCCCGGTGTTGGAGGCCTTGACGTAGGCCTGCTGCGACCAGACAGCGCCGCTGCGGGTAAAAACGTAGACCGCGCCGCTGCCCGAGGCACTGTTGTTGTCCTGCTCGCCATCGATGCCGGTGGCGTTGCTGTCCTCATAAGGGGCCCCCACCGCCAGGGTATTGCCGTCGGCCGCCAGTGCGACGCTCGAGCCGAACCGGTCGTCAGCTCCGGTGTTGGAGGCCTTGACGTAACCCGCCGCCGCGGCCAGGGTGTCGCTGACGAATACAGGGCTGGAATCGCTGCACCCCCCGCTGTTACAGTCCTGCAGGACGTAGCTGGCGTTGATGCGTCCGGGCAGGAATACCTCAAGGTCATGGCCGGTGGTATCCGCCGCCATCGTGGCCACCGGGGTGTAGCCGGAGGACCCGTCTGGGTTCTCCAGTAGGCGGTATTCGGTCTCGGCGGAGATATCCGTCCAGCTGAAACGGAAGGTCTTGATCGCCGTTGGTGTTAGGTTCAGCACCGGCGCAGCTGGCGCGGCGACTGTTGCGCCGCCACCGCCACTACAAGCCACCAGACTTGATACAAATAGCGCCAACCAAGCGATGCGGTAAGATTTTATCCATGGGCCGAAAGGCATTTGTTGATTGTTGGAGTGTCGTGCAGGTAGTGCCATTTGCGTCCTTCCTTATGGCTTTTTCTGGTTTCAGGAGATGGGCTCACGTCGCGGGCTCAACGTGCGGGTCGGCATCGGTATAAGCCTGATTTAGTGTTTTTTGTCAAGATATTTCTTGGGTCAACAGGGGCTTTCTCCGGTTCCCTAGGTCGGATAGAGCGGTAGCGGTGTCCGGCATGCCCTGCACGGCAGTGTTGCGTTGTATCGGGCTTACGATGCCTGGGCAGTGTGCCAGGCATGGTTTGCCAGTCTGAACCGCCGAAGCCAAAAGAAGGGGATGACGGGTAAGCGTTTTAGGGAAGCTCTGAATAAGTTCAGAGCTTCCGCGGTACAGGGATGTGCCACCATGTTCCAACGACCATATGTCGTTGGAACATGAAGCGAACCGAAAATCACACTTTTAATTCTCGTGGGCTGAGAAGACCAGGATGGACTTATTCAGACCTTCCTTAGCTGTCTGACAAAAAGGTATTTGCTCTATCCGTGACCGGTGCATTCTTACCCGTCGGAGCGTTTCGCGTCATGACCCGAGGCAGGAGCCGTATGCGGCAATTCTGCACGTACGGATATGTCCGGAGGGGTAACCGCCATTTATACCATGACCATGTGGTTTCGAACGGTGCTGGCGATTCAATGCGTAATCTGATGATTCCCCCCGTCTTATAGATGCATCCGCGCAGCCGTCGGCTATGCTGCCGGTATGTCACGTAAATACAGGCCCATGGGCAATGCTTTAATAACCGTCGCCGGTGTATATGCGGCCTTGCTGCTGGTGCTTTATCTCGGCCAGGAGAGTCTTTTATACCTGCCGGGCATACCGGGCCGCGAACTGGTGGCCAGTCCGGCGGATATCGGCCTTCCCCATGAAGAGGTTTGGTTGCAGACAGCCGATGGGGTGGCTTTGCACGGCTGGTATTTGCCGGCGCGTGAGGCGCGCGGGACGCTGCTGTTCTTTCACGGCAACGCCGGCAATATCTCGCACCGGCTGGACTCGCTGCATATCTTTCACCGCCTGGGGCTCAATGTCCTGATCTTCGATTACCGCGGTTATGGCCAAAGCGAGGGCAGGCCGAGCGAGGAGGGGACGCAGCAGGATGCGCTGGCCGCCTGGGACCATCTGGTCAGCGTGCGCGGCGAGGCGCCGGAGCGCATCGTGCTGTTCGGCCGCTCGCTCGGCGCGGCGCTGGCTGCCTGGCTGGCCGCACGGGAGCGGCCGGGGGCGCTGATCCTGGAGTCGGCCTTCATTTCGGTGCCGGAGCTGGCGGCGGAATTGTATTGGTGGTTGCCGGCCCGCCGGCTTGCCCGATTGCAGTACAACACCCGGGCCTCTCTTGCCGCGGTGCACTGTCCGGTGCTGGTGGTGCACAGCCCGCAGGACGAAATCATTCCCTATCACCACGGCCTGGCGCTGTATCACGCGGCGCACCCACCCAAGACGTTGCTGGAACTGCGCGGCGATCACAACACTGGGTTTCTGCTGAGTGGCGGGGCCTATGTGCAGGGCTTGGATGCCTTTCTCTCCGCGCACCTGGTGGCGCCATGAGCCTGTCGCGGTTCCATGTCGGCGTATTGTCGTTGGTGCTGGTCGCGGTGCTGACGGTACTTCTGTTGTGGTTGCCGCCGTTGGCCCAGCCGCAGGAGTATCACCGCTTCGCCGACGGCCGCGCCTGGCTTGGGCTGCCGAATGTTCTCAACGTGATTTCCAACGCGGCGTTTCTGCTGGTGGCTGTCCTTGGCTGGCGTGCCGTGGCGCGAACAGCGGGCGTTCGGGCGGAGCGTCTGCCCTATGGCGTGTTGTTTCTCGCCCTGGCGGCGACGGGCATCGGCTCGGCCTATTATCACCTGGCGCCGGACAACCACCGCCTGTTCTGGGACCGCCTGCCGATGAGCGTGGCCTTCGCCGCCCTGATCGCGGCGCTGATTGCCGAGCGCTGGAGCGCCCGCGTCGGCCTGTGGTCGCTGGCGCTGCTGGTTGTGGCGGGGATGGGAACCGTGCTGTGGTGGCGGTACAGCGCGGTTCTCGGCCGGGAGAACATCTTGCCTTATGTCGCCTTTCAGGGCGGCGCCTTGCTGGCGGTGTTGATCCTGTTGCTGCTGCCGGCCCGCTACAGTCACGGCGCCTATCTGCTGGCCGGGGTTTTTCTGTATGCCCTCGCGTTGGGTGCGGAGCTGTTCGACCGTGTCATCTATGCCTGGGGACTCGGGGTGAGCGGGCATACGGTGAAGCATGTGCTGGCGGCGCTGGCGGTGTATCTGGTGGTGCGCATGCTGCGTCTGCGCCGCAGGGTGTAAACTCGGTGTCAGGTTTGACTGCGCCAGGTGGCGAAATCGTCATGCGTATCCTCTTTCTCTCAGTCGCGCTATCTGTTCTGGTGGTGAGCCTGCCGCTCCATGCGGAGCCGTTGCATTTGGCGCTGTATGGCCAACGCAGCGACATGACGCTGCGCAGCGCCGGGGTGGATATCGATACCAGCGTCAGCCGTCTCGGGTTGACCATCACGGGCATCTACGGCCCACAACTGGATGCCAGCCTGGACCTGGGGCATGCCAGTCTGACGCAGACCGGTAATCCGGCCACCCAGGGTATGAGTCTGGCGGGACACTACGGCGCGGTGGCGGTGCGGTTCTGGCCCCTGCGCAGTGGTCCGCTCGATGCCTGGGTGCAGGGCGATTATGGCGTGCAGTCTGTTTCCGGCAGCGGCGGCGGGCAGCGCACGGAGATCACCTGGTATGACGGCGGGGTGGCGGCGGGTCTGGTGGCACACCTGGGCCGGGTCGATCTGCATGGCGGTGCGCGTCATGGCAGCCTGAGCGGCGACGAGATCGCCAGCGGCACTCTGACCTATACGCGCAGCATCGAGGTGAAGAACAAGACCACCAGCTGGGTCGGCGTGGACCTGCATGTGGACCCGGGCGGCACCATCGGCGTGGTGTGGGAGAGCGGCGGGCGCAGCGGTGTGTCGGTGCGGTTCGCGCGCAGGTTCTGAATCATGCCGGGCGGTGCTGCCGGGGCGTGCGAAAACATCGGTAACGCCGCTGCGGACCTCCCCAAACCTCCCCACGGCGTGGGGAGGGTGTTTTCAGGTCAAATGCTTACGCCAGGCAGATAGCTGTCCAGTAGTTGTAGATAGTTGGCGCGGGCGTAGGCCGAGGCGTCGCCGGCGTGGCGCTGGCTCAAGACCCCCTTCATCTGTTCCAGCGATTCGTACGGACTCTCCTCCAGCCATTGCTCCATGCCGCGCAGGATATGGGCGAGGCGGCGCGGGCCGTGCAGCAATAGGGTGCTGCACAGGTGCACCACGTCGGCGCCGGCGAGCAGCATCTTCAGCGCGTCACTGTGGTCGTGCACACCGCCGGTGGCGGCGAGGGTGAGTTTGACGCGGCCGTGCAGGATCGCTATCCAGCGCATGGCGAGCAGGGCCTCGGCGGAGGTGGACAGGTGCAGTTGCGGCGCGACGCGCAGACTGTCGATGTCGATATCCGGTTGATAGAAGCGGTTGAACAGGCTGACGCCGGCAGCGCCCGCCTGTTCCAGCCGGCGCACCATGTTGGCGACCGAGCTGAATTGCGGCGACAGCTTCATGGCGATGGGGATGGTGACGTGGCGGCGCAGCTCGCCGAGCAGATCGATGTAGCGTTGTTCCACCTCGGCGCCGCTGATGTCGAGGTCGCCGGCGACGTAATACACATTCAGCTCCAGCGCGTCGGCGCCGGCCTGTTGCAATGCAGTGCCATAGTCGATCCAGCCGCCGGGGGTGACGCCGTTCAGGCTGGCGATGACGGGTATGTCGAGGCTGCGTTTCAGATGTTGCAACTGTTCCAGATAGCGTTCGCGCTTGGACGGCATGTCGCCGTGCAGCGGCAGGAAGCTGCTGGCCTCGGCGTGACCCAGGCTCTGGTTGTGCAGGTAGTCATCCATCACCGTCTGGTCATGTAGCAGTTCCTCCTCGAACAGCGAATACATCACCAGCGCCGCGGCACCGGCATCCTCCAGCCGCTTCGCCGCATCGAGACTGCGCGACAGGGGCGAGGCGGAGGGCACCAGCGGGTTCTTCAGTTCCAGGCCGAGATAGGTGGTGCGCAGGTCCATGATCACTCCTTCGCCTTGTCGGGCTGGATTTCACCCGGTTTGGCGTAGCTCAGTTCCGCCAGTTGGCGGTAGTGCTGGAAGTTGCTGAGGGCGTGCTTCTGCGCCTGGCCGAGGAACTGTTCCGCCGCCTCTGGGTGGCTGCGCCACAGCATGCTGAAGCGCGTCTCCTGGCTGACGAATTCACGGTAGGCGATGGACGGTTCCTTGGAGTCCAGTTGCAGCGGGTTCTCCTGCTGCGGGATGCGGCGCGGGTCGTAGCGGAACAGCGGCCAATGGCCGCTGCGCACGGCGCGATCCTGCATGGCGTGGTTGTGGATCATGTCGGTACCCCAGGCAGTGCAGGGGCTGTAGGCGATGATGATGGACACGCCGGGCCAGGATTCCGCTTCGAGGAAGGCCTTCAGCGTCTGCACGTCCTTGGCGCCATAGGCCACCTGCGCCACGTACACATCGCCGTAGGCCATGGCGATCATCGCCAGATCCTTCTTCGCCGTCGGTTTGCCACCGGCGGAGAATTTCGCCACCGCGCCGCGCGGCGTGGCCTTGGAGGTCTGCCCGCCGGTGTTGGAATACACCTCCGTGTCCAGCACCAGGATGTTGACGTCGCGGCCGGAGGCGAGCACATGGTCGAGGCCGCCGAAGCCGATGTCGTAGGCCCAGCCGTCACCGCCGACGATCCACACGCTCTTCTTCACCAGGCTGTCGGCCAGGGCGTCCAGCTGGCGCGCGTCGGGACGATCGATCTTCGACAGGCGTTCGCGCAGGGCCGCGACGCGTTGGCGCTGCGCGTGGATGCCGGCCTCGTCGTTCTGCTGTGCATTGAGTAGACCTGTCACCAGTTCCTCGCCGATGTGGGCGGCCAGAGCCTTGAGCAATTCCTGTGCGTAGTCGCGCTGCTTGTCGATGGCCACGCGCATGCCGAGGCCGAACTCGGCATTGTCCTCGAACAGCGAGTTGCTCCAGGCCGGGCCGCGGCCGTTGGCGTCCTGCGCCCAGGGCGTGGTGGGCAGGTTGCCGCCATAGATGGAGGAACAGCCGGTGGCGTTGGCCACCAGCATGCGATCACCAAACAGCTGTGAGGCAAGGCGCAGGTAGGGTGTCTCGCCGCAGCCCGAGCAGGCGCCGGAGAACTCGAACAGCGGTTGCAGCAGCATGGCGCTCTTCATCACCGTGTTGCGCACCTCACGCCGATCAAATTCGGGCAGCTGGAGGAAATATTCGAAATTGACGCGCTCCTGCTCGCGCAGAGGCGGTTGCGGTGCCATGTTGAGGGCGCGGCGACCGGGATTTTCCTTGTCCTTCACCGGACAGATGTCCACGCACAGGCCGCAGCCGGTGCAGTCCTCCGGCGCCACCTGATAGACGATGTGCGCACCCTCCGGGAACTCCTTGCCCTTGAGAGGTTGATGCTTGAAGGAGGGTGGCGCGTCCTTGGCGTGGGCAGGGTCGAACAGCTTGCTGCGGATGGCACTGTGCGGGCAGACGAAGGGACACTTGCCGCAGGCGATGCACAGCTTCTCGTCCCACACCGGGATCTCCAGCGCGATGTTCCGCTTTTCCCAGCGCGTGGTGGCGGTGGGCCAGGTGCCATCGGCGGAGATGGCGGAGACCGGCAGCTCGTCGCCGCGCCCGGCCATCATCATGGCGGTGACTTTCTGCACGAATTCCGGCGCGTTGGCCGCCACCACCGGCGGGCGTTCGAATAGAGAAGTGACCTTGCTCGGCACGGTCACTTCGTGCAGGTTGGCCAGGGCGGCGTCGATGGCGCGGTAATTGAGTTCGACGATCTTCTGCCCCTTCTTGCCATAAGTCTTGTCCACCGCCTGCTTGATGGCCTTGATGGCCTCCTCGCGCGGCAGCAGGCCGGAGATGGCGAAGTGGCAGGTCTGCATGATGGTGTTGATGCGGCGCTGCATGCCCGATTCCTGCGCCACCTTGTAGGCGTCGATGACATAGAAGCGGATGTTCTTGTCGATGATCTGTTGCTGCATCCGCCGTGGCAGGGTATTCCAGGCCGCGCCCGGCGCGGCGCTGGTGTTGAGCAGGAACACGGCATTGGGCGCGGCCTTGTCCAGCATGTCGTAGCGTTCCAGGAACACGGTCTGGTGGCAGCCGATGAACTGCGCTTCGTCGTCGCCGATCAAATAGCTGGAGCGGATCGGCTGCCTGCCGAAGCGCAGGTGCGAGACGGTGATGGCGCCGGACTTCTTGGAGTCGTAGACGAAGTAGCCCTGGGCGTGCAGTTCGGTGGCCTCGCCGATGATCTTGATGGTGTTCTTGTTGGCGCTCACCGTGCCGTCGGAGCCGAGGCCGTAGAACAGGGCGCAGTTCACCGCGCGCGCGGCATCGGTGCGGAAATTCGCATCCCAGTCCAGACTGGTGTGGGTGAGGTCGTCGCGGATGCCGACGGTGAAGCCGTTGCGCGGCTGATCCTTCTGCAATTCGTCGAACACCGCCTTGATCATGCCGGGTGTGAACTCCTTGGAGGACAGACCGTAGCGACCGCCGACGATGCGCGGCAGGGTGGCGAAACGTGACTGTCCGGCGGCGTAGGATTGCGCCACGGCAGTGAGCACGTCCTTATACAACGGTTCGCCATCGGCGCCGGGTTCCTTGGTGCGATCGAGCACGGCGATGCGCCGTACGCTGGCAGGCAGGGCGGCGAGCAGGGCCGTGGGATCGAAGGGACGGTACAGGCGCACCTTGAGCAGGCCGACCTTCTCGCCGCGGGCCAGCAGGTGGTCGACGGTTTCGTGCGCCGCCTCGGCGCCAGAACCCATCAGCACGATCACCCGTTCGGCATCGGCGGCACCGACGTAGTCGAACAGGTGATAACGTCGACCAGTAAGCTCGGCGAATCGATTCATCACCGCCTGCACGATCACCGGCATCTGCTGATACCAGCCATTGACGCTCTCGCGGCCCTGGAAATAGACATCCGGGTTCTGCGAACTGCCGCGCAGCACCGGATGCTCTGGGTTGAGGGCGCGGGCGCGGTGGGCCTGCACCAGCTCATCGCTGATCATGGCGCGTACCACGCTGCGGTCGATGGCCTCGACCTTGGCCACCTCGTGCGAGGTGCGGAAGCCGTCGAAGAAGTGCAGGATCGGCACGCGCGCCTCCAGCGTCGCCGCCTGGGCAATCAGGGCCATGTCCAGGGCCTCCTGCACGGAGTTGGAACACAGCATGGCGAAGCCGGTGCCGCGCGTGGCCATCACATCGGAGTGATCGCAGAAGATGGACAGCGCCTGTGCCGCCAGCGAACGCGCCGCCACATGCAGCACCATCGGCGTCAGCTCGCCGGCGATCTTGTACATATTGGGGATCATCAACAGCAGGCCCTGCGAGGCGGTGAAGGTGGTGCACAGGGCACCGGCCTGCAATGCGCCGTGCAGTGCGCCGGCGGCGCCGCCCTCGCTCTGCATCTCGATGACGGTGGGGACCGTGCCCCACAGATTCTTGCGCCCCTGCGCCGACCACTCGTCGGCATGCTCGCCCATGGGCGAGGCGGGGGTGATGGGATAGATGGCGATGACTTCGTTGGTGAGGTGGGCAATGGTGGCGGCCGCTTCGTTGCCGTCGATGGTGACCCTGCGCTGCATCGTATCCTCCCGTTGTCGTGCAGGCCGTTGTGTCCGGCCCTGCGTCCAAGCATAGCCTAGTCTGGCGGCATCGGCGTGCCGCAATCGTTCAATGCACTCCCATCAACACCTTGATATGCGCCGCAGCGCTGCGACCGAGTGCGTTCATCACATAGCCGCCTTCCAACATGGAGACGACGCGGTTGGCACAGTGAACGGCGGCCACCTCCATGATGCGTTCGGTGACCCAGGCGTAGTCGGTGTCGAGGAAATTGAGTCCGGACATGTCGTCCTCGAAGTGGGCGTCGAAGCCGGCGGAGACCAGGATCAGCTGCGGTTTGAAGCGTTCCAGCGCGGGCAGCCACTGTTCGGTGACGGCCTGTTGGAACTCCTCGCTGTAGGCGCCATCGCGCAGCTTGCTGTGGATCAGGTTGGGGCGTTCGGCCAGCGGTGTGGCGGGATAGAAGGGGTGCTGGAAACTGGAGCAGTACAGCACGCGCGGCTCATCCTTGAAGATGTCTTCGATGCCGTTACCATGGTGGGCATCGAAGTCGAGGATGGCGACGCGCTCCAGGCCATGCTGCTCCAGGGCGTGGGCGGCGCCGACGGCGGCGTTGTTGAAGAAGCAGAAGCCCATGGCGCGGTGGCGTTCGGCGTGGTGGCCGGGCGGTCGGATGGCGCAGAAGGCGGTTTCCATTTCGCCGCGCATCACCAGGTCGACGCCGAGGACGGCGGCGCCGGCGGCATGCAGGGCGGCCTCCAGGGTGTGCGGGGCGAGCCAGGTGTCCGGGTCCAGCATCACCGGCGCCTGGCCTGGTCGTGGGGCGCGAGCATACAAATCGTCCACGTAGGCGGCGTCATGCACGCGCAACAATTGCGCGCGTTCGGCGCGCGGCGCGTCGTAGTGGCGCAGCAGCGGCATCAACTGCGCCGCCACCAGCCGATCCTCGATGGCATGCAGGCGCTCCGGGCTCTCCGGATGAAAGTCGCCCATGTTGTGTAACAGACAGTCGCGGTGGGAAATGTAGGCAGTGCGCATCAGGCTGGCCGGATGTGGGTATGCGGTTCAAGGTATCACCGGTTTCGGTGTCTGGCTACACTGGAATTCGATGCCGTCGAGGCAGATTTGTGGCGATCAACTGTGGTTAAATGACGGCTGACTCGTTCGATGGAGAGATAGCGGGGATTGTCATGGGACAACATTTTCTGAAACGGCTGTTTGAACCCAAATCCGTGGTTATTTTCGGCGCCAGCGATCGCCCCGATGCCGTGGGGGCGCTGGTGTTCAAGAACATGCTGGAGAGCGGTTTCAAGGGTGAGGTCTATCCCATCAACCCCAAGCGCGATGTGGTGCAGGGGCAGAAGGCCTACCCCTCGCTGGAGGCGTTGGGCAAGACCATAGACCTGGCCGTGATCACCACCCCGGCACACACCATTCCCGCCATCATCGAGGATTGTGGCCAGCATGGCGTCAAGGCCGCGGTGATCATCTCCGCCGGTTTCCGCGAGGTGGGTCCGCAGGGCATGAAGCTGGAGAAGGCGGTGCTGGAGAATGCGCGCCGCTATGGCATTCGCTTCATCGGCCCCAACTGTCTCGGCATCATGCGGCCAGACATCGGCCTCGACGTCACCTTCAACAAGGGGGGCGCCAAGCCCGGCAATGTGGCCCTGGTGTCGCAGTCCGGCGCCATCTGCACCGCCATCCTCGACTGGGCGGCGCCCAACGGCATCGGCTTCTCCGCGGTGGTGTCCACCGGCATCTCCGCCGACCTCGATTTCGGCGATGTGCTCGACTATCTGGTCAACGACCCCAAGACCGACAGCATCCTGCTCTACATCGAGGGCATCCACAATTCACGCACCTTCATGAGCGCGGTGCGCGCCGCCTCGCGCGTCAAGCCGGTGCTGGCGCTCAAGGTGGGACGCCACGCCATTGGTTCCAAGGCGGCCATGTCCCATACCGGCGCCCTGGCCGGCGCCGACGATGTGTTCGATGCGGCGCTGCGTCGCGCCGGCGCGGTGCGCGGCATGCGCATCGGCCATCTGTTCTCCAACGCCAGCACCCTGGACGCGGGGTTCCGCGCCAAGGGCGAGCGCCTGTGCATCCTCACCAATGGCGGTGGCCCCGGTGTGATGGCCTCGGACCGCGCCGCCGACCTCGGTATCCCCCTGGCCGAACTGACGGAGACCACCCTGGCGCGGCTCAACGCGGCATTGCCGCCCACCTGGTCCCACGGCAATCCGGTGGATGTCATCGGTGATGCCACCGCCGAGCGCTATTCCGCCGCGGTGGATGCCTGCCTGGCCGACCCCGGTGTGGACGGTCTGCTGGTGATCCTGACGCCGCAGGCCATGACCGCTCCCAACGAGGTGGCCACGGCGGTCGGTGAGGTTGCGCGCAAACACAACAAGCCGGTGCTGTGTTCCTGGATGGGCCAGACCCAGGTGGCCGAGGGGCGCCAGACCCTGGTGCAGGCCGGCCTGCCCATCTTCCATACCCCGGAGGCGGCGGTGGAGGCCTTCGCCTCGCTCACCGCCTACTACCGCAACCAGCAACTGCTGCTGCAGGCGCCGGGACCGATCTGGCAGAGCGTGCCGCCGGACGTGGAGGGCGCGCGTCTGATCATCGAAGGCGCCTTGTCCGAAGGACGCAAGGTGCTGTCGGAGAGCGAGTCCAAGGCCATTCTTGGCTGCTTCCACATCCCGTCGGCGCGGGCAGTGGTGGTGCGTTCGCCCAACGAGGCCCTGGTACAGGCGGCCTCCATGGGCCTGCCGGTGGCCATGAAGATCAATTCGCCGGACATCACCCACAAGTCCGATTCCGGCGGCGTGCGCCTGGGTATCAATACGGCGCAGGGGGTGCGCAGTGCCTATAACGACATCGTCACCGCCGTACGCCGCAACCGGCCCGAGGCGCGCCTCGATGGCGTCACCATCGAGCCGATGCTGCAGCGGCCCCACGGCCGTGAACTGCTGGTGGGCATCTCCACCGATGCGGTGTTCGGTCCGGTGATCACCTTCGGCGCCGGCGGCATCACCGTGGAGGTGATGGGCGACCGTGCGGTGATGCTGCCGCCGCTCAACCGTTTCCTGGCCAAGGACCTGATCCAACGCACCAAGGTGGCGAAGATGCTGGCGGCCTTCCGCCACATGCCGGCGGCGGACATGCTGGCGCTGGAGAACGTGCTGCTGCGCGTCTCCGAGATCGCCTGCGAACTGCCCTGGGTGAAGGAACTGGACATCAATCCGCTCATCGTCGACGAGACCGGCGCCATTGCCGTGGACGCGCGCGTGGTGGTGGATTACCACTCCGCCACCCATGAGCGCTACGACCACATGGCGATCTACCCGTACCCGAATCAGTTGGTCAGCCGCTGGCAGTTGCCCGATGGCACCGACCTGGTGATCCGGCCGATCCGGCCGGAGGACGCGGAGATCGAGCAGGAGTTCGTGCGCAAGCTGTCCGAGCAGACCAAGTACTTCCGCTTCATGCAGTCCATCGATGAGCTGACGCCGGCCATGCTGGCCCGCTTTACCCAAATCGACTACGACCGCGAGATGGCCTTCATCGCGGTGGTGGAGAAGGACGGCGGCGAGGAAGAGATCGGTGTCTGTCGCTATGTCACCAATCCGGATCGCACCACCTGTGAGTTCGCCGTGGTGGTCGCGGATGCCTGGCAGCGCAAGGGGATCGCCCATCGCCTGATGGATGCGCTGATCGAAACTGCACGCCTGCGCGGCCTGCGCCTGATGGAGGGTGAGGTGTTGGCCAGCAACCATGACATGCTGTCCTTCGTGCGCGCCCTGGGCTTCTCGGTCAGCACCAGCGTGGAAGACCCGGCCATCAAGTATGTGTGCAAGGAGCTTTGAAGGCAGGCGCCAGGGGCTGGGATCTAGGGGCTGGGATCTAGGGGCTGGGGCAGGAGTTGTGCGACGCGCACGTGTGTTATCGTTCCCGCGCTCTGCGTGGGAACGATAAGCAGCCACTAGCCACCACTCTCCGATGAACTTCGTCTTCTTCTTCCTCGTCGCGACCGCGTTCGCCACCGCCGCCTGGCATCAGTTGCTCTGGGGCGGCGACGGCACGGCGCCGATGGATACGCTGTCCAAGGCGATGGTGGAGTCGGCCGCCGGTTCGGTGGAACTGGCCCTGGGCCTGGTCGGTGTGATGACGCTGTTCCTCGGCCTGATGAAGGTGGCCGAGGCGGGCGGGCTGCTGGTGATCATCGCGCGGCTGATCCGTCCGCTGATGGTGCGGCTGTTTCCCTCGGTGCCGGCGGAGCATCCGGCCATGGGGGCGATGATCCTGAATCTGTCCGCCAATGCCCTGGGGCTGGGCAATGCCGCCACGCCCTTCGGCATTCGCGCCATGCAGGAGCTGGAACGGCTCAACCGGCGTCCCGGCACGGCCACCGATGCGATGGTGCTGTTTCTCGCCATCAACACCTCCAGCGTGACCCTGTTGCCCACCGGCGTCATCGCCCTGCGCGCCGCAGCCGGTTCGGCCGACCCGGCCGGCATCCTGCCCACCACCTTGTTCGCCACCTTCTGCGCCACGGCCGCTGCCATCACCGCTGCCTTTGCCTACCGGCGTTTTTTTCCCCTGGAGCCTGTCGCCGTGACGACACCGGAAGCGGTCGAGCTGCCCGTGGAGGAGGCGCTGCCGGCGGAGGCCGGGCAGGCCTATCCGCTGTGGGTATCCCTGCTGGCCATGGGTGCCTTGCTGGCGCTGATACCGCTCAGCGTGCTGTATGGCCGCGCCATTGCGCCGTGGATCCTGCCCGGCCTGATGGTGGGCTTCCTCACCTTCGGTCTGTTGCGGCGGGTACGTATCTACGAGGTGTTCGTGGAGGGAGCGAAGGACGGTTTCCAGGTGGCGCTGCGCATCATCCCCTATCTGGTGGCGATCCTGGTGGCGGTGGCGATGCTGCGTGCCAGCGGTGCGCTGGAGGCGGCCATCGGCCTGCTGGCGCCCTGGACCGGCGCCGTCGGCCTGCCGGCGGAGGCCCTGCCCATGGCCCTGTTGCGGCCACTGTCCGGCTCTGGCGCCTACGGCGTGCTGGCCTCGATCATCAACGACCCGGCCATCGGACCCGACAGCTATACCGGCTACCTGGTGAGTACGCTACAGGGCTCCACGGAAACCACCTTCTATGTGCTGGCGGTGTACTTCGGCGCGGTACAGGTCCGCCGCATCCGTCACGCCCTGCTGGCGGCGCTGACCGCCGACGTGGTGGCGGTGTTCGCCGCCGTGTTTGCCTGCACCTATTTCCTGCTCTAGGTCCCTGGGGCCTGGACTATACTTGTGGTGACTGACTGAATCGCTAGGCTATTACCGATCCTGCGGGAGGTGTGCCATGAGCAACGTCGACATCAACAAGTACATCCACAGTAGTGGCGAAGCCGGCCTGGACCCTGCGGGGCACATGCTGGATCTGCCGCCCTGGAACGAGGAAGAGGCGGAGCAGTTGGCGCGGGCGGAGGGCATCACGCTCACCGAGGAACATTGGAACGTGGTGCGGTTTCTACGCGAGCACTACCGCCGCAACGGCCGCGCCGAGAGCGGGCGGGTGCTGACGGCCGCGCTGGATCACGCCTTCAGGGATCACGGCGGACGACGCTGGCTGTATACGCTGTTTCCCCGTGGCCCGGTGGTGCAGGGGTCGCGCATTGCCGGCTTGCCGTTGCCGCCGTACAGTGCTGATGCGTCGTTCGGTTACGTCGAGTGACATAGGCGGCTCTGCCGCAATACATGCCCCATGCCGGCGGAGGCGGGCTTGCGCTGTCAGATCAGTTCCGCCACGTCCTGTTCATCCATCTGCATCACTTCCTGCTCCAGCAGTTCGATAGCGGCGAGGAGGGTTTTGGACATTTCGATCAGGCTGGCGAGCAGCGCATTGAGTTGTTCGCGGCGATCGTCGCGCCGCCTGCCGGTGCCGATCAGCTTCTGGAAGAAACCCACCTCCTCGGTTTCAAACAGCAGCTTGAAGATTTGCATGTAGATCCCATGCAGGGCTTCATGCGGCGCCTCGATGGCAGGGTAGCTGGTCAGTGAGGACAGCTTCTGACCGGAGCCGTAATACCACTTGCCGAAGGCGCAGTCGGTGTGGATCACCGGAACCTGGTCTTCGTTGACGGGCAGTCCGGCGACGAGAGCCTGGGCGTAGGAGCGCCATTTGATGTGGGCCGACTTCGCGGCGCGCAGATGGGAGATGACTTGTTTCTTGTCCATCGTCCTTGAACGACTCCGTTGGTTGATCCCGCATCGGCCGTGGTATCGCAGCGGAAGATCGCAGACAAAACGGCGGCGATGGCGGATAGGCGAGCGCGGAGAATAACGTCGAAGTGTGACGAAGATATGACGCCGGCGACGTCCCTGCCGCGGCCCAGTCTCAGGCTGTCTTGCGTTCGAGTACGGCGGCAAAGAAGCCGTCGGTGTTATGCCGATGGGGCCACAGGCGCAGCATGTCGCCCATGTCGTGCAGCGGGATGTTGCGGCGGGCCAATATTTCAGCGACTGGCACCAAGGCAAAGTCGCTGTGGGCGGCAAGAAAGGCTGCCACCACATCCTCGTTTTCCTCGCGCAGCAGGCTGCAGGTGGCGTAGACCAGGCGGCCGGCCGGTTTGACCAGGGTGGCGGCGGTGTCGAGGATGCGGCGCTGGGTGGCGGTGATGGCATCCAGATCGAGTGGGCGCCACTTGATGTCCGGGTTGCGGCGCACGGTGCCGCTGCCGCTGCACGGCGCATCCACCAGGACGCGATCGGCCTTGCCGGCGAGACGGCGCACGCGGTCGTCCCGTTCCGCGGAGATCACCACGGTGCGTACATTGTCGAGGCCGGCGCGGGCCAGGCGCGGCTTCAGCTTTTCCAGACGCTTGGCCATGATGTCGAAGGCGTAGAGGGTGCCGGTATTGGCCATCAGGGCGCCCAGCTCCAGTGTCTTGCCGCCGGCGCCGGCGCAGTAGTCCACCACCATCTCGCGCCGCTTCGGTTCCAGCACCAGGCCGAGCAGTTGGCTCCCCTCATCCTGCACCTCGAACAGTCCGTCCTGAAAGGTGGGGCTCTTGAACAACGGGGCGCGGTCGGCGCGGCGCAGGCCCAGCGGGGAATAGGGCGTCGGTTCCAGGGCGTGGCCTTCCGCGGCCAGTTTGGCCTGCACCTCGGCCCGATCGGCCTTCAGGGTATTGACGCGCAGGTCCAGCGGTGCCGGCTGATTCAGGGCCTCGGCCAGACGCAGCATTTCGTCTTCGCCCAGTTGGGCCACCAGCCGTTCGGTCAGCCAGAGGGGCAGGTTGGCGCGTACCTCCAGCGGCAGATCGGCGCTGGCCAGGGCGCGGACGCGCTCCGTCAGGGCACGCGCTTCAAATCCGGGGCGCTCCGGGTACTTGGCCTGCTCCAGCGCGCGGGCGCTCCAGCCCTGGGTCAGCAGATAGGTGGCGACCAGGGCGGAGGCCGGGGCTTCGCTGCCGGCGGCATGGCGCAGCAGGGCCAGGCGGCGCAGGCAGGCATACACGGTCTCCGCCACCGCGCCGCGGTCGCGCACGCCCAGCTCGCGGTGTTCGCGGAAGTAGCGCTCCATCGCCTTGTCTGCCGCCGAGTTGCCATTGATGATGGAGGCGAGCAGGGCGGAAGAATGTTTGAGCAGGCTGTCGTGGTTCATGATGGGTACCGAATACACGTAGGAGCTGCTTTGCCGCGATTACGTCAATCGCGGCAGAGCCTCCTACAGGGATAATCAATGGGTCGTCTGCGCCAGCAGACGCTGGGCCTCGGCGAGAAAGGCCTTGCGCTTGAAGAGCAATTGCAGGCGGCCGCCACCACTCTGGGTCCACAGCACGGCGGCGCGCATGCCCGCCAGCAACAGGGCGCGCACGCGGTTGGCGGTATCCGGATTCTGCAGGTGACCGTGTTCGCCGGTGACCATGATGCGCGGTTGCAGGGTGCTGATGGTGTTGGCGTAGATATCGGCCAGGGCAGCGATGACGCTGTCGTGGGTGGTGTGAAAGTGATCGCGTTGCCGCTCGGCCTTCTGCAACCCCTCGGTGATGGTGGCGAGCAGGTCCTTGCGCGCGGACAGCTTGCGCTCCAGGGCGAGCAGGGCCACGGCGTAGCGGGTCAGTTCCAGATCACGGGCTTCGGCTTTGCCGCCGAGCTGGCGTTGCAATACCTGCAGGCCGTGGCGCAGGGCGGACAAATCGCCGTAGATGTCGATGGTGGTATCGGCATCGAGCACGAACAGGCTGCGGATCGACGCCTCGAACGGCGCCTGCTCCACCATGCCGCGGCGCGCGGTCTGCGCCACCAGGGAAACGGCCTGGAATAGGCCGGCCAGGGCCAGGGTACGGTCGGTGATGGTCTTGCTCATGGGCTCAATCCGGAAATGCAGGCGTAGTCTGTTCAATGATGCCGCCGCCGAGGCAGATGTCGCCATCGTAAAACACCACGGACTGCCCCGGGGTGACGGCGCGTTGGGCCTGCTCGAAGCCCACCTGGCAACGTTCGGCGCTCAGGGCCGTGATGGTACAGGGTTGATCGCCCTGGCGGTAGCGCACCTTGGCGAGGCAGGCGTGGGGCAGGGGCGGCGGCGACCCGGCGACCCAATGCAGCTGGCCCGCCTCCAGGGCGCGGCTGAACAGCCGCGGATGGTCGTGGCCCTGGTCCACCAGCAGCACGTTGTGCTCCACATCCTTGCCCACCACGTACCAGGGTGCCTCGGTATGTTCCTTGCGGCCCCCAATGCCGAGCCCCTGGCGCTGTCCCAGGGTGTAGTACATCAGGCCGTCGTGGCGGCCGACCGGCTCACCGGCCGGGGTGCGCATCTCGCCGGGACGGGCCGGCAGGTAGCGGGCCAGGAAATCTTTGAAGCGGCGCTCACCGATGAAACAGATGCCGGTGCTGTCCTTCTTGTCGTGGGTGACGAGGCCATGGTCCTGCGCCAGCCGACGTACCGCGCTCTTGTGCAGCTCGCCCACCGGAAACAGGGCGCGCGACAGCTGTTCCTGTTGCAGGGTGTAGAGGAAATAGCTCTGGTCCTTGTCCGGGTCGAGTCCCTTGCGCAGGCGGTAGATGCCGTTTTCTGCATCGACGCGGGCATAGTGGCCGGTGGCGATGGCGTCCGCGCCCAAGTGCAGCGCATGGTCGAGAAAGGCGCGGAACTTGATCTCCTTGTTGCACAGGATGTCCGGATTGGGTGTGCGCCCGGCGCTGTATTCGGCCAGGAAGTGGCTGAATACGCGCTCCCAGTATTCGGCGGAGAAGTTGATGGTGTGCAGAGGGATACCGAGCCGCGCGCACACCGCCCGCGCATCGGCCAGATCGACCGCAGCGGCGCAGTATTCGGCATCGTCGTCCTCCTCCCAGTTCTTCATGAACAGGCCTTCGACGCGATAGCCCTGCTGTTGCAGCAGCAGGGCGGCGACGGAAGAGTCGACGCCGCCGGACATGCCGACGATGACGTAGGGCTGGCGGCTCACGCCATCTCCGTCAGCAGTGCCAGCGGGTAGCGCTTGCCGGCGAGGTAGTCGTCGATGCAGCGCAGCACCAGCGGACTGCGCAGGGCGCTGCCCAGCGCCGCCACTTGGTCGCGGCTGAACCACACCGCACGCAGGATGCCGGTGTCGAGCGGGCGCGCGGGGTCGTGGCCGGTGATGCGGCCGGTGAAGGCGAAGCGCAGATAGGTGATGTCGCTGTCGGGCTTGCGCCAGCGGTACACTCCCAGCACCGCCTCGGGCACGAAGTCGTAGCCGGTTTCTTCCCGTGTTTCGCGCGCCGCGCCGGTGATCGGACTTTCATCCTCCTCCAGATGGCCGGCGGGCTGGTTATACACCACGCGGCCGTCGGCCTCTTCCTCCACCAGGAGGAACTTTCCGTCCTGCTCCAGCACGCTGGCCACGGTGACGTGGGGTTTCCAGATGTCCATGGTTTTCTTCCTTCAACAGATTTGCGTATTCGTCGGGGGCCAGTTCGCGCCACTGCCCCGGTGCCAGGCCCTGCAGGGTCCACGGGCCGATGGCCCAGCGCACCAGGCGCAGGGTGGGGTAACCCACGGCGGCGGTCATGCGCCGCACCTGGCGGTTGCGCCCCTCGCTGATCACCAGCTCGATCCAGCGTGTCGGGATGGCGGCACGATAGCGGATGGGTGGGTCGCGCGGCCACAGTTGCGGTTCCGCCAGCAACCGTGCTTCAGCCGGTGCGGTGGGGCCGTCGTTGAGCTGCACACCGCGGCGCAGCCGCTCCAGCGCCGCCTCGTCCGGCCCCCCTTCCACCTGCACCCAATAGATTTTTGGCAATTTATGGCGGGGATGGCTGATACGGTGCTGCAGCCTGCCGTCATCGGTGAGCAGCAACAGCCCTTCGCTGTCCATGTCCAGCCGCCCTGCCGGGCGTATGCCGGGCTGCGTCAGGTAGGCGGCCAGGGTGGGGCGGCCTTCCGTATCCGTGAACTGGGGCAGGACGCCGTAGGGCTTGTTGAACAGGACGACGGTGGTCACGTAGCGGGCTGAAGTCGGGTGCGTGGCGTGTGCGGCGGTGGCTATGGTACCGTTGACGGGTTTTCAATACCACATCATCCCCACAAAACATAAGAAAAACATAATGTCGTACGGCTTGCGGAGTATACGCCGGCGAATCATTGCCCTGTCGCTGGTGTTGACCACATTGCTGCTCGGTGCCGTGCTGCACACCGAGGGCCGCGTGCGCGACGCCGTTGCCCGCTCCCAGGAGGGGGTGGTGCGCCAGCAGGCGTTTACCGCCGGGTTTGCCGAGTTGAAGAATACCGTCTATTCCATGGAGGGCGGGCTGTATCGTTATGCCGTGTTGCAGGACGATACGGCGCGTGCCGGCGTGGAACTTCTGCTGCATGAGATAAGTCAGCGCAGCGCCCTGCTGCAAGAGTCCAGTGTGCTGGCGGACGATCGCGACGTACGCCACAGCTTTGAGACCCTGGTCACCACGCTCGGCCTGCTGGACCGCGAGGTACAGGACCTGCTCGATATCATCGGCACGCTCAATAAACGTTTCCCCGCCTCGCCGATCATCACCGACAAGCTGTATCCGCTGAACATCGAGTTCATCGCCTCCCTGGAAGAGGCTGTGCTCGGGCTGGAGATGGAGGCCGGTGGCGCCTTTGCGCGGGACATGCAGCGCCGCCTGCAGGATGTGCGTTACCTGTGGTCACAGCAGATCAGCGCGGTGCGCATGTACATCGCCAACCGTTCCGGTGTGTTCGGCTCGGCAGAGGCGGGCATGTTGCAGCAACTCAGCGCCCGTGCCGAATACGTGAACGAAATCCGGCGTCAACTGGCTGTGCTGCGGCGGCAGGCGCAAGCCGCGCAGATGCCCATATTGCAGGACTCGTTGCACACCATGAGCGGAATCATCGACGCCTATGAGCAGCAGTTTGGCGCGGTAGTGGAGATCTATCAGTCGGGCGGGTGGCGCGGTGATATTGCAGAGCTGCGCAACAGCATCCAACCGTTGCTGGCCGAAGTGCGGCGGGGTTTCAGTGCTGTCGAGGCTCGGCTGGGAGAAATGGGCTCGCAGGGCGTCATGGGGTCGCTGCGACTGGCCGAAGAGCTAACCGCTTTCCTGTGGCGTATCGCCGGCGTGGTCGTGGTGTTGCTGGGTATGGCCTATCTCGCCTATGAGTTCACCATCCGTCGCCCCATCGATCAGGTCATCCTCGCCTTGCGGGCCCTGGGCAAGGGCGAGGCCTATACGCCGCTGCTGAAGACCTCCGCCTACGAAACCGAGTCACTGCTGCACGCCTTCCGTGATATGCAGAATCAGGTCCATGGGCGCGAGATGCGCCTGGCGTCGATCCTCGACAATGCCAGCGACGGCATCGTCACCATCAACGAAGACGGCATCATCGAAACCTTCAACGCCGCCGCCGAATCACTGTTCCGCTATCAGGCGGAGGAGGTGATTGGGCAGAAGGTCAACCTGCTGATGCCGCACCCCATGCGCGAGGAGCACGACAACTACATCCGCCGATACATCGAGACCGGTGAGCAGCGTATCATCGGCAATGAAATGAATGTCAACGCCCAGCGCAAGGACGGTACCATCTTCCCCATGTCCATCAAGGTGGGCGAGATGATGCTGGATGGGCGCCGTTACTTTACCGCCATCGTGTCGGATATCAGCGAACGCAAGGCCATGTTGGATCACCTGCGTCATCTGGCTGAGCATGATTCGCTGACCGGCCTGTACAACCGTCAATATTTCACCGATGAGCTGGAACGGGTGATGCAGCGTTCCATGCGCCAGTCCGGGTTGAATTGTGCCCTGTTGTATATCGACCTGGATAACTTCAAATTCGTCAACGATACCCTGGGGCATCTGGCCGGTGACCGGGTGCTGATCGAAGTGGCTGGACTGATCACCAAGCGCAGCCGCAAGAGCGACATGATCGCTCGTCTCGGCGGCGATGAGTTTGCCGTATTGCTCTACGACGTTGATCTGGAGCAGGCGAAATTCACCGCAGAGAGCTACCGGCAGCTGATGGCCGACTACACCTTCCGTCATGAAGGACGGGTGGTGGATATCGGTTGTTCCATCGGATTGTCCATGTTTGAGCATGATGTCACCTCGCGCGAGGATCTGATGGCGCGCGCCGACATTGCCTGTCACATGGCCAAGCGGGCCGGGCGCAATTGTGTGCATGTCTATCAGGCCGACGATCGGGCCAATATGGACACCATGTTTGCCGACATGGGCTGGGCGCGCAGCATCAAGCAGGCCATCGAGCAGGATGGCTTCGTATTCGCCCTGCAACCCATCGTCACCATTCCGCACCGTTCCATCGTCAGTTACGAATTGTTGTTGCGCATGCGCGGCGAGGGCGATGAGATCATTATGCCGTCGGGCTTTATGCCCTCGGCCGAGCGCTTCGGCCTGATCCTGGATATCGATCGTTGGGTGGTGCGCAATGCCATCCGCCTGCTGGCGGACGGTGTGGTCGAGCCTGCCGCACGCCTGTCGGTCAACCTGTCGGCCATGGCCATCGGTGATGCCGAGGTATTGCACCTGATTACCGAGGGGCTGGCTCAGCATGGGGTGGATGCCCAGCGCCTGACCTTCGAAATCACGGAAACCATCGCCATGGCCGACCTCACGGCGGCGGTGGATTTTCTTGCCAGTCTGCGCGGCCTGGGCTGTGCCACGGCGCTGGATGATTTTGGCGTCGGCTACAGTTCCTTTGCCTACCTGAAGGATCTGCCGGTGGACTACGTCAAGATCGACGGTTCCTTCGTGCGCGATATCGCCAAGGACAGCGTACAGCTGGCGATGGTGAAGTCCATGAACGAAATCGCCCACGCCATGGGCAAGCGTACCGTGGCCGAGTACGTGGATAACGACGAGGTATTGCGCCTGCTGGGCGAGATCGGCGTCGATTTTGCCCAGGGCTACCTCACCGGCAAGCCGCGCCTGGTCGATGCCCCGGCGGACGTCTGAACTGCCAACTGACACTCCCCTGTCGCGGGTGGTAGAATCCGGCCTCAATTTTTCCCGCTATCCCACGGAGCAGTCATGGCCTACGACAAGATCCAGGTGCCCGCCGACGGCACGAAAATCACCGTCAACCCCGATTTTTCCCTCAATGTGCCGGCCCGTCCGATCATCCCCTTCATCGAGGGCGATGGCACCGGCGTCGACATCACCCCGGTGATGCGCAAGGTGGTGGATGCGGCGGTGGCCAAGGCCTATGGCGGCCAGCGCTCCATCGCCTGGATGGAGGTCTATGCCGGCGAGAAGGCCAACAAGGTGTATGGCTCCGACGTGTGGCTGCCGGCGGAAACCATGGAGGCGGTGCGGGACTTCGTGGTGTCCATCAAGGGCCCGCTGACCACCCCGGTAGGTGGCGGCATCCGCTCCCTCAATGTGACCCTGCGTCAGGAACTGGATCTGTATGTCTGCCTGCGTCCGGTACGCTACTACGCCGGCTGCCCCAGCCCGGTGAAGGAGCCGGAAAAGACCGACATGGTCATCTTCCGCGAGAACTCCGAGGACATCTATGCCGGCATCGAATGGGCCGCCGGCACGCCCGAGGCGCAGAAGGTCATCGATTTTCTGCAGAAGGAGATGGGCGTGAAGAAGATCCGCTTCCCGGCCACCTCCGGTATCGGCATCAAGCCGGTGTCCAGCGAAGGCACCAAGCGCCTGGTGCGCAAGGCCATCCAGTACGCCATCGACAACGGGCGCGACTCGGTGACCCTGGTGCACAAGGGCAACATCATGAAATTCACCGAAGGCGCCTTCAAGAGCTGGGGCTACGAGCTGGCCCAGCAGGAGTTCGGCGCCCAGCTGCTGGACGGTGGCCCCTGGATGGTGATGAAGAACCCCAAGACCGGCAAGGACATTGTCATCAAGGACGTCATCGCCGACGCCTTCCTGCAGCAGATCCTGCTGCGCCCGGCCGAGTACAGCGTGATTGCCACCCTGAACCTCAACGGCGACTACATCTCCGACGCCCTAGCGGCGCAGGTGGGCGGCATCGGTATCGCCCCGGGCGCCAATCTGTCCGACTCGGTGGCCATGTTCGAGGCCACCCACGGCACGGCACCCAAGTATGCCGGTCAGGATAAGGTGAACCCCGGTTCCATCATCCTCTCCGCCGAAATGATGCTGCGCCACCTGGGCTGGCTGGAGGCCGCCGATCTCATCGTCAAGGGACTGGCCGGCGCCATCAGCGCCCGGACCGTGACCTACGATTTCGCCCGTCTGATGGACGGCGCCAGGGAACTGTCCTGCTCGGCGTTTGGCGATGCGATGATCGATCAGATGTAAGTGGCGGTCACAAAAAACGGGGCAGGCGCCGCAAAGTGCCTGCCCCGTTTTCTTTTGTGGCGCGGTGGGTCGCCGCGCAGCGCACAGGATTCCAGGCTTTCCCCACACTGCCCGCGTGGAATTTTCCCTGCCCGGCCAACTCTAACAGCAGCATGCACCCAACTTGTTACAATGGCAACGCTTGGAAAAGCACCCCCAAGACTTTATGTTAGTAACCGTAGGTAACAGGTAAGGAACCATGGCAGAAAGCGATCATCAACACGGTGACCACCGCGATTTGGCGGTAGAAGAGGATCGCCCGCAGCTCAAGCGCCCACCCATGTACAAGGTGGTGCTGCTGAACGACGACTACACACCGATGGAGTTCGTCGTGCACATACTGGAAATTTTTTTCAACAAGGACCGCCCGGCGGCCACACGAATCATGTTGGCGGTCCATACTGAAGGCAAGGGGGTGGCTGGTGTGTACAGCCGGGATGTCGCCGAGACCAAGGTGCAGCAGGTCAACAGCTATTCCCGTAAGCATCAGCACCCGTTGATGTGCGCCATGGAGGCCGAGTAGGTCTTAAAGAGAGGCTGACCATGCTGACGAAAGAACTGGAGTACACCCTCAATCAGGCCTTTAAGGCGGCCCGTGAGCAGCGTCATGAATTCATGACGGTGGAGCACCTGCTGCTGGCCCTGCTCGACGAACCCACCTCGTCGGCGGCGCTCAAGGCCTGCGGGGCCAATATGCAGCAGCTCCATAACGACCTGGTCGGCTTCATCGACGACACCGTGCCTCTGCTCGCGCCGGACAGTGAGCGCGAGATTCAGCCCACCCTCGGCTTTCAGCGCGTGTTGCAGCGCGCGGTGTTCCATGTGCAGGCATCGGAGCGCAAGGAGGCCAATGGCGCCAACGTGCTGGTGGCCATGTTCAGCGAACAGGAATCGCAGGCGGTGTATTTCCTCAATCAGCAGAACATCACCCGCCTCGACATCGTCAACTACATCTCCCACGGCATCTCCAAGTTGAGCGGCGAGGGGGATGAGGAGCCGGCCCGTTCCAGTGAGGAAGAGGGGGGCGCCGACACGGCGCAGAAGCCGCTGGAGGCCTACGCCTCCAACCTCAATGCGCTGGCGCGCCAGGGCAAGATTGATCCGCTCATTGGCCGTGCCGCGGAAATCGAACGCACCATTCAGGTGCTGTGCCGCCGCCGCAAGAACAACCCGCTGTTCGTCGGCGAGGCCGGTGTGGGCAAGACCGCGCTGGCTGAAGGGCTGGCGAAGAAAATCGTCGACGGTGAGGTGCCCGAGGTGCTGGCACACAGCACGGTGTATTCCCTCGACTTGGGTGCATTGCTGGCCGGTACCAAGTACCGCGGCGACTTCGAGAAGCGCCTCAAGGCGGTGTTGGCGCAGCTCAAGAAGGAACACGGTGCCATTCTGTTCATCGACGAGATCCACACCATCATCGGTGCCGGCGCGGCATCGGGTGGCGCCATGGATGCCTCCAACCTGATCAAGCCGGTGCTGGCCAACGGCGATCTCAAGTGCATCGGCTCCACCACCTATCAGGAATACCGCGGCATCTTCGAAAAGGACCGCGCCCTGGCGCGCCGCTTCCAGAAGATCGACGTGCCCGAGCCGACGGTGGAGGAGACGGTGCAGATCCTGGAAGGGCTGAAGAGCCGCTTCGAGGAGCATCACGACGTCAAGTACACCAAGGCGGGACTACGCGCCGCGGCTGAACTGGCGGCACGCTATATCAATGATCGCCACCTGCCCGACAAGGCCATCGACGTCATCGACGAGGCCGGTGCCAACCAGCGCATGCAGCCGGTGTCCAAGCGCAAGAAGACCCTGGGCGTGAAGGATATCGAGGCGGTGGTGGCGAAGATTGCCCGCATTCCGCCCAAGAGCGTGTCGGCCTCGGACCGCGAGGGCCTGAAGAATCTGGAACGCGACCTCAAGCTGATGATCTACGGCCAGGACGAGGCGATCACCACCCTGTCCTCGGCCATCAAGATGGCCCGCTCCGGTCTCGGTGCCGAGCAGAAGCCCATCGGCTCCTTCCTGTTCGCCGGTCCCACCGGCGTGGGCAAGACCGAGGTGACGCGCCAGCTGGCCAGTATCCTCGGCATCGAGTTGATCCGCTTCGACATGTCCGAGTACATGGAGCGCCACACGGTTTCGCGCCTCATCGGTGCGCCGCCGGGCTATGTCGGCTTCGACCAGGGCGGTCTGCTCACCGAGGCTATCACCAAACACCCGCACGCGGTGCTGCTGCTGGACGAGATCGAAAAGGCCCATCCGGACGTGTTCAACCTGCTGCTGCAGGTGATGGACCACGGCACGCTGACCGACAACAACGGGCGCAAGGCCGACTTCCGCAACGTCATCCTGGTGATGACCACCAATGCCGGTGCGGAGCAGACCAGCCGCCGTTCCATCGGCTTTGCCGAGCAGGACCACAGCAGCGACGGCATGGAGGTGATCAAGAAGATGTTCACCCCCGAATTCCGCAACCGTCTCGATGCGGTGATCCAGTTCAAGCCGCTGGACGAGGAGAACATCAAGCACGTGGTCGACAAGTTCATCATGGAACTGGAGACCCAGCTGGAGCAGAAGGGGGTGACGCTGGAAGTGGATGCCGCCGCCCGTCGCTGGCTGGCCAAGAACGGCTACGACCCGCAGATGGGCGCCCGCCCCATGGCCCGCGTCATCAAGGAAAAGCTGAAGAAGCCGATGGCGGAAGAGTTGCTGTTCGGCAAGCTGGAAGGCGGTGGTCACGTCCTAGTGAGCGAGCAGGGCGACGAGTTGACCTTCGAGTTCGAAAGCAAGAAGGAGGCGGCGCTGATCGACTAAGGAAGCTCTGAATAAGTTCAGAGCTTCCGCGGCACAGGGAGGTGCTGCCATGTTCCAACGATGATAAATCGTTGGAACATGGAGCGAATCGAAAATCACATTTTTCGATTCGCGTGGGCTGAGAAGTCCAGGATGGACTTATTCAGACCTTCCCTAAGTCGGCCCCCGTTGCGGCAATAAAAAACGCCCGGCCTCGCAAGAGACCGGGCGTTTGTGTTTGGACGGCAGCGCTTAACGGGCGCGGAAGGTGATGCGGCCCTTGCTCAGGTCGTAGGGGGTGACCTGGACGGTGACCTTGTCGCCGGTGAGGATGCGGATGTAGTGCTTGCGCATCTTGCCGGAGATATGGGCGGTAACGATGTGGCCGTTCTCCAGCTCTACGCGGAACATGGTGTTGGGCAGGGTCTCGATGACCGTGCCTTCCATTTCAATGCCTTCTTCCTTCGCCATACGGTGTTGCTTGCGCCTCGCTCGAAAGGGATGCCTGGCGTGTGGTTAACAGAATAGAGAGACCACAGGCCTGTGATAAGCCCGCAAGTTTGCCTTATTTTGCGTTGCAAGGCAAAGCTTTATGGTCGGTTGGGGAAGAATATGCCCCTGCCGGCCCCCGCGCCGGGGAGGAGTGGCGGCCTGCGCTCAGCTCGCGGCCCGTTGCCAGGCCAGCCGGGTCCAGGCGACGTGCGGGTGAATCACCTCGTTGGTCAGCACGATCTCCATCCCCAGGCGCTCGCGCAGGGTGCCTTGTGCGGCGTCGGCGGGGAGATCGGCTTCCAGGGCGTGGTAGTGACGGTGATTCAGGTAGAGCAGGTTGGGCCGATAGCCGTGTTCCCGCTCGAAGGTGTGGGCCAGCTGATAGACGAAGCTCAGCATGCTGCCTCCTCTGCAAGGTCGGGGAATGACCGTGCTATTTGTGAGTATAGCGGCTATTTGTTCTCCTGCGATGACAGGTTCGTTACCAATTCATGCCAGCCGCCACCCTTGTAGACCTCCAGGGGACGAAATCGTTTCTTGTAGGCCATGCGGGGGGATTCTTCGATCCAATAGCCCAGGTAGACATAGGGCAGATTGCGCCAGCGGGTTTCTTCCACCTGCCACATCACGGCATAGGTGCCGAGGCCGCGGCTGGCCTCGTCGGGGTCGAAAAAGGTGTAGACGGCAGACAGGCCATCGCTCATCAGGTCGATGACCGCCACCATCAGCAGGCGCCCCTGATGGCGGAACTCCACGAAGCGGGTGTCCATCCAGCGACTGCCGAGGAATTCCAGATAGCGGGCCGGGTCGTCCACGTCCATGCCGCCGTCGGCGTGGCGGCTGTGAATGTATTTACGATAGAGCTGGTAATGCTCCTCGTGGTATTCGGCCGGCAGCACCGATACGGCGAGGTCGCGGTTGCGCTGCCAGGCGCGGCGCTGGCTGCGATCCGGGGTAAAGGCGCCGACCGGGATGCGTGCCGGGCGGCAGGCATCGCAGGTCGGGCAGCGCGGCCGGTAGACGTAGTTGCCGCTGCGGCGGAACCCCAGTTCCGCCAGCACGCTGTACAGCGCCGGCGTCATCGGCGCGTGCGGATCGGCAAACAGCGTGATCGCCTCGCGCTCGGCCAGGTAGCTGCACTGGTGCGGCGGGCTGGCGTAGAACACCAGGTCGGCGGGCAGCACGGAAAAGGCGTGGGGACTGGTCATTTCGGCATTGCTCGGTAATGGACGGCCAGTTGTCGCACGAGTGTTCCGAAGTGTATATTGCCACAGTAAAAGAAAGGTTTTGTCGGGCAGCATAATAAGCAGTCACCGACACCAATGGGCCAATAAACCATACCATAGGACTAAGGTTTGGGTGTAGGCAAGGACCGGGACTTCAACAGGGACAGGATGACAATGAAACTTGTTGGCCGCGACGGCCATTATTGTGGTCCTTTGGCGGCGATCATTGCCTCAGTGCTGATCGGCATATTTTTAAGCGCGTGTGCCACAACTCCCGATCCGGATCTATCTGACGAGAGTCACTTCCAGTTACTGGACGACGGCAAACCACTGTCGACCATCTATGTCGATACGGCGCAGTGTTCGAGCAGTGCCGTCATTCTTCATTCCGATTTCGACCGTGCATCAGACGTCATGTGCGATGGCTTTAACAGGGAAATGCATCGGGCCGCGCAACGTCTTGGCTTGAAGGTCGTGACAGTTGCCAAAGGCCAATTTGTACGGGGAGAACAACAACGCAGTGATCTTGCTCCGAGCGCGTTGCCTGCCGAGCCAGCGGATGAATACCGGATTGTGGTTGCCCATTGGACATACTTCGAGCAGTCGCGGACCGGTGGACGGGCGACGACTGGATCGTTTGGGGTGCGGGCCTACGTCTATCGCAACCAGGACAATGTCTTTTTGCAGAAAACGCGTTATGAGAACAGCAAAAGCGGGTATTTGAGCGGTATGGAGGAGGCCGGCAGGAAAACCGCCCGGCAGCTGGTCGCGGATTTGTTTGAAAGAAAAGACACGACGAAATAAATGTCCAGCCGGATGAGGTTTACACGGGGGGCGAGCTCCGGGTCGTGGGGAGCGCTATTGATATTGGTTGCGATGTTTTTGCCCGCAGGTATTGCGATGGCTCAGACGACGCTGGAAGCCGAGGAACTGCGGCTGCGCTCCCGGGAAGAGGCTGAAGAGCGAGTGCGGCGTCAACAGGCACCGGATGTCCGGCTGCGCGCTGACGTGGAGCCACGCGCAGCCTTCGTTCTGCCGGAAGAGACGCCATGCTTTACCGTGCAGGATATCCGTCTTGCCGGCGCAAGGCTTGATGCGTTTCCTTGGGCACAAGGATATTTCGACCAGTTCGCCGGCCAATGCGTCGGCGTCGAAGGGCTGAACCTGATACTCAAAGGGCTGGCGGGGAAGTTTATCGAGAAGGGTTATATCACCACCAGGGTTCTGCTGCCGGAACAGGATATTTCCGCAGGCAGAGTGGAGTTCTTGCTGGTTCCAGGCGTTGTGCGCGAGATTCGGTTCTCCTCAGAGGTTCCCGGACGGACGTGGAAGGCGGCATTTCCCGTGCGCCCGGGAGACCTGCTGAACTTGCGCGATATCGAACAGGGCCTGGAACAACTTAAGCGGGTTCCGTCGCAGGATGTGAGTTTCAAGGTTGTCCCGGGCGCTCGACAGGGCGAGTCGGATATCGTCATTGACATTACGCGAGCGACGCCATGGCGCGTCATGCTGTCTGTTGATGATGCCGGTGCCAAGTCTACCGGCAAGCTGCAAAGCTCGATGGCGGCGTACCTGGATAATCCCCTGGGGCTGAACGATACGTTCAGCGTCAGTATCAATGGCGATCTGGAGCAGAAAGGAGAGGAGCGCGGTACCCGCGGCGACAGTATCTTGTACTCCGTCCCTTGGGGGTACTGGACGGTAGCTGGTTCGAGCAGCGCCAACTATTACCACCAGACCATTCAGGGGCTCACGCAGTCGTTTGTATCGAGCGGCACCATTCAGAGCGCGGAACTCAAGGTCGGTCGCATGGTTGAACGCGATCAAGTGAGCAAGACAACACTGCAATTTCGCGTTGTCAAGCGCCGCAACCGGAGCTATATCGACGATACGGAGGTGGCGGTACAGCGGCGCGAAGTGACGTCTGCCGAAATTTCTGCATTGGCCTGCCCCAGGTTTCACGTACACCTAGTTAAGGTGGCATGATGAAACCTGGAGGTAAGAAATGGCAAGAAGGCAATTTAGTCGGGAATTCAAATTGGGGGCGGTTCGGCTGGTCCGTGATCAGG
>NZ_JBLJDO010000041.1:0-4857 GCF_059410345.1 Sulfurivermis sp.
GACGCGGCGGGCAACGTCACCGCTACCGGCAGCAGCCTGGTGCTCAGCGAAGGCGGCAGCCCCGTCACCGTCACCACCCGCAGCACATGGGATGCCAAGGGCCGTCTGATCAGCCAGACCGATGCAGGCGGCCACACCACCAGCTATCAGTACAACGCCGCCGGTGAACTCACGCAGGAGACCGACGCACTGGGCCGCGTCACCCACCACAGCTACACCGTCCGTGGCGAAAAATCCGAGACCCTCTACCCCGATGGCCTCAAGGACACCTGGCAATACGACCACAACGGCAACGAAACCCGCAGTTGCAGCGGCAACGGCAACCTGTGCACCAACACCCAGTACGACGCACTGGACCGCCCCACCCAGGTCACCGACCCGGCGGGCTACATCACGCACACCCGGTACGACGCCGCCGGCCAGGTCACCGAAACCACCGATGGCCGTGGCAACACCACCGGTTACGAGTACGACGATGGCGGTCGCCAGACCAGGCTGACCAACCCGCTGAACCATGCCAGCACCAGCGCCTATGACCTGGCTGGCAACCTCGTGGAAGAAACCGATCCCCTCGGCCATACCATCGAGCACAGCTACAACGCTGCCAACCAGCGCACCGGCACCACCCTGCCCACCGGTGCCATCACCGCCTGGGGCTACAACGCCGTGGGCCAGCGCACCACGGAGACCACGCCGGAAGGCCACGTCACCACCTTCGCCTATGACCTTTTGGGCCGCCTTGCCAGCGTCACCGATCCGCTCGCCCACAGCACCGGCTACCAGTACAACCAGCAGGGCCAACTGCTCAGCCAGACCGATGCCGAAGGCCGCACCACGCACTACGGCTACGACAGCGCAGGGCGCCGTGTGCGCCGCACCCTGGCCGATGGCACAAGCGAAGCCCTGAGCTACAACGCCGTAGGCCAGCTCATCCAGAAGACCGGCTTCGACGCTGCCACTACTATCTGGGAATACGGCAGCACCGGCAGCGACACCGGCCGCCTGTTGCGCATCCATCGCCCGGACGGCAGCAACCAGCGGGTGACCTACGACAGCTATGGCCGACCCACGGGCCATACCGATAGCCGGGATGGCACCGAGCACCTGAACCTGGACACCCTGGGCCGGATCACCCAGCGCAGCCTCAACCACAGCGCCGCCCAGTTGCCGGACAGCGCTGCGTATGGCTACACCACCCATTACCAGTGGGATGCCAACAGCAACCGCACGCGGCTGCGCGTCACCAACCCCAACCGGGACATCAACGCCAGCTACGACGCGGCCAACCAGTTGCACACGCTGGACAGCATCGAGGGCGCGCAGGCCGTCTTCACCCATGACGCGGCAGGTCGGCTTGCCCACATCGTCCGCAGCGACGGCTCCACCAGCAGCTACACCTACAACGCCGCAGGCCAGCTCACCGGCGTCCACCATCAGGCTGCCGGTGGCACCACCCTGGCCCGGTTCACCTACACCTTGAACCTCAACGGCCAGCGCACGGCGGCCACGGAAGAAATCAACGCCGGAGCCGACAGCACCCGCAGAACCCTCGCCTGGCAGTACGACGCCGCCGGCAAGCTCACCCAGGAGCAGATCGCCCAGACCCAGCCGACGGTGCAGACCATCACCATCGACTACCAGTACGACCGGGCAGGCAACCGCACCACGAAAACCGTCAGCGGCAGCCAGACGCAGAGCACCACCTACACCTACGACGCCAATGACCGGCTCACGCAGGAAGTGGACAGCCTGCACGGCACCACCACCTATGCCTACGACTTCAAAGGCCAGCTGGTCGGCAAGACCCACGCAGGCCAAGTCACCACCTACACGTGGAACACCGACCACCGCCTGACGAAGGTGGAGAGCGGCACCCGGACCATCCGCTACGGCTACGACCCGCAGGGCCGCCGGATCAAGAAGCTCGTCACCGAGGGCGCGAACAAAACCGAAACCCACTACATCCTCGACACCGAGCGCGCGTACCACGAAGTGGTCATCGAGCGCACACGGCACAACACCGGCCCGTGGCAGGAACGCACCTACCTGCACACGCCCGGCGGTGTGGGCGAACTGATCAGCGACAGCGACGGCACCACGACAAGACAGGTGTACACGGACGGTCAGGGATCAACGCGCCTGACGGTGGATGGCACGGACACGCACAGCTGGAGCTACGATGCCTTCGGCAACCTGCAAGCCGGCAGCAGCGCGCAACCCACCCACGGCTACACCGGAGAACGCTACGACCCCGATACCGGGCTGATCCACCTTCGAGCCAGAGACTACGACCCGGGCACCGGGCGCTTCATCTCGATGGACGAGCACCCGGGCAGCCAGCGCATCCCGCTGACGCTGAACAAGTACCTCTATGCCAACGCCGACCCGGTCAATCATATTGATCCGAGTGGGTATATCACGATGGGGAGCTTGGGTGCAGGATTGAATATTCAAGGAATATTGAATGCAGCCGGCTTGGCGTCGAGAATGCTTCACCTATACGCCAGGGTCAACAATGTGGTTGACCTTACGATAGCCCTCATTCAATTGGCGCAGATGGACCCTTCAACAATTCTTGAGGGAGTTTCTCCGAGGCAATTTCCACCTAGGATTGATTTTTCAGATGCGGCACAGCAATTCATGATTGGATCACGCAAGGCCATCACCATTGGATTGAGTAATTGGAGTGCCGGCTATGTAAAGGAATATATGAGGGGGAAGAGGCTGAAGTCTTATATCGTCTATTTGCCGGTTATTTCGCCAGCTGCTCCGAGGCTCATTGACACTAAGAGGAAGATATCTGGAAAGCCGTTGAAGGTAGGAATTGGAGCGCCGGGTAGAAATACCAGGGGTTCACTGGCTGGTGTTGGAGTGGAAATGGGGCATCAGCGGATGCTCTATAGGATGGATATTGGACTGACGCCAGCGGGGCATAGAACTGGGAAGGGCTATGAATTGGATACGTTTGATATGCCGCCAAATTACAGTTTCCATGTCTATAAATTTATAGGGGGGCCACGATAGTGCGTAATGCGGAATTGGATTATTTCTTGGCAGCAAACAATTTTTTTCGAGCCGATCTCCGGGAGAAGAGGGAAATTGTTTCTAGATATGTTGATGCGTACGGATGGCCGCCTTTTGTCTATGGGGCGGAGATGGACAATGAGGTTGATGAAAAGGAGCATCTATTGTGCAATTTTTCTTTCTGGGTGTTTTGTGTTTTTGTCCAGTATTCGCTGCTTGACTGCTTTGATGATGATCGGGTCTTGATGTCAAGGATATCGGTAGCAAAGAGGTTGATGAACAGGCTTTTGATGAAGTATTCATACGAGTGTGATGATCAACACCTGATTGCTTATTTTGAGCGAAGCTCTTTTCTGTCAGGGGTTGCCGCGAGGATATCGGAAAAGATCGGTGTAGGGGCAGATCTTCCTAACATGGATTATGTGGTTGATATATGGGAGTTTGTGCCGCATCCAGATCGCGTGAGGCTGATGAAGGAGTTGGGTTTGTAGCCCGATAGATTGGGCGAGCGAGTCTGCGAGATAAATCTCCAAAGGTAATGCCAAACTCCCCCCTTTACACCTACGACGCCAATGACCGGCTCACGCAGGAAGTGGACAGCCTGCACGGCACCACCACCTATGCCTACGACTTCAAAGGCCAGCTGATCGGCAAGACCCACGCAGGCCAAGTCACCACCTACACGTGGAACACCGACCACCGCCTGACGAAGGTGGAGACCGGCACCCGGACCATCCGCTACGGCTACGACCCGCAGGGCCGCCGGATCAAGAAGCTCGTCACCGAGGGCGCGAACAAGACCGAAACCCACTACATCCTCGACACCGAGCGCGCGTACCACGAAGTGGTCATCGAGCGCACACGGCACAACACCGGCCCGTGGCAGGAACGCACCTATCTGCACACCCCCGGCGGCGTGGGCGAACTGATCAGCGAGAGCGACGGCACCAGCACCCGGCAGGTGTACACGGACGGTCAGGGATCAACGCGCCTGACCACAGACGGCACGGACACGCAGAGCTGGAGCTTCGATGCCTTCGGCAATCTGCAAGCCGGCAGCAGCGCCCAACCCACCCACGGCTACACTGGAGAACGCTACGACCCCGATACCGGGCTGATCCACCTTCGAGCCAGAGACTACGACCCGGGCACCGGGCGCTTCATCTCGATGGATGAGCACCCGGGCAGCCAGCGCATCCCGCTGACGCTGAACAAGTACCTGTACGCCAACTCCGACCCGGTCAATCATATTGATCCGAGTGGGTATATCACGATGAGTGGAGCGTTTAGTTTTGCAATAAACATCTCTATCGCATATGCAAGGATGACTGCCTTGGATTTCCTCTCGGACAGGATCTTGGGGGATATCATTGATCGCATGGTGAAATCCTCCATTCATGCGAAAGGAGGACTCATGCCGGGAGGCAGTATTACTCTTAATGGCCTGATTCAGGGCTTGGCAACCCAATGCACTATCACGAAGAAGCATTGTCTGGTTGGAAACAAGGTGCCCGTTCTTTCCACAGGGTTTGATCTGCCCATGCACTCCATGCACATCACTGCCTCGCAGTTCGGATTGGCGTTGGTGCTTAATTAGCTGATGTTGATATTCCGATTGGCTGAATTCTGATTTTTCGCGATGAGTTCCCCTTTTTCCCTGCCTCCTTCATGCGATGGACGCAATTTGCCCAGCCCGGACAGAATTGGGCATGCCCAGGTAGGTGAAGCGGTTGATGATGGCAACCCGAGCATGCACTTCGGCGACCTGGCGCTCGAAAGTGCGCGAGAACAGCCGTTCGCCCAAACCCTTGAGGCGGTTCATCGCGTTCTCGG
>NZ_JBLJDO010000026.1:0-27533 GCF_059410345.1 Sulfurivermis sp.
GGGCAAGAGGTTTCCGCAATCGGGAGCGCTTCCGCAATGCGATTTATTTCCATCTCGGCGGCCTTGACCTATACCCCGCTCAGGTGGGAAAGCGGTGATTCAACCCACTCGAATGAGTGATGACCCGATTTCTTTTGGTGATTGAAATGCCGTTCATTCCGCATACCGAAGATGATGTGCAGGCCATGCTGGCCGCCATCGGCGCCGACAGCATCGACGCGCTGTTCGACGAAATCCCGGCCGAACTGCTGGCCAAGGGACTGCCCAACGTGCCACCCGGCATGAGCGAGATGGCCGTGGCGCGGCTGATGCATCAGCGCGCGGCGCAGGACGGCATGCCGCTGTGCTTCATCGGTGCCGGCGCCTACGAGCATCACGTTCCGGCGGCGGTGTGGGAGATCGCCTCGCGCGGCGAGTTCTATTCGGCCTACACACCCTACCAGGCGGAGGCGAGCCAGGGCACGCTGCAGGTGCTGTACGAATACCAGACCATGATGTCCAGCCTGACCGGCATGGATGCCTCCAATGCCTCGCTTTACGATGGTGCCTCCGGCCTGGCCGAGGCAGTGCTGATGGCAGTGCGCGCCAACCGCAAGTCCAAGAGCAAGCGCATCCTGATGCCGACCACGGTGCACCCCACCTACCGCAAGGTGGTGCAGGCCATCGTCAGGAACCAGGGCATCGAACTGGTGGAACTGGATTACTCTGGCAGCGGCAACATCGAGCCCGAATACCTCAAGCGCTACGAGGGCGAGGACTATGCCGCCCTGGTGATTCCGCAGCCCAACTTCTTCGGTGTACTGGAAGAGGTGGATGCATTGACCGACTGGGCCCATGCCAATAATGCCCTCGCCATCGGTCTGGTGAATCCCACCGCCATGGCCGTGCTGACGCCGCCGGGACAGTGGGGCAGCAAGGGGGCCGACATCGCCGTGGGCGAGGGTCAGCCGCTGGGCGCACCGCTGTCTTCCGGCGGTCCCTATTTCGGTTTCATCACCTGCAAGCAGGAGCACATCCGCCAGATGCCGGGGCGCATCGTCGGCCGCACCGTGGACCTTGACGGCCGTGTCGGCTACACCCTGACCCTGCAGGCGCGCGAACAGCACATCCGCCGCGCCAAGGCCACCTCCAACATCTGCTCCAATCAGGGCCTGATGGTCACTGCCGCCACCATCTACATGGCACTGGTGGGCGCCGAGGGCCTGGCGCGGGTGGCCCATGCCTGCCACGCCAATACCCGCGCCCTGGTGGAGCGCCTGACGCAGATCGACTGCGTCGAGCAGGTGTTCTGCTCGCCCTATTTCCACGAGGTGGTACTGCGCATCAACCAGCCGGCGGGCGAGGTGCTGCGTGCCCTGGCAGTGCAGGACATCCTCGGCGGCTACGACCTGTCCGCCGACTATCCGGAACTGGGCAATGCGATCCTGGTGTGCGCCACCGAGACGCGCAGCGTGGAAGACATCGAACGCTACGCCCAGCATCTGGAGCGCATCCTGTCGCGGCGCAAGGACGGCCCGGTCTGTACCAAGCTGCGGCCGAAGGAAGGCACTATCTGAGTCATTGGCTACACTTCGGATTCCACTGCGCTAATCACAGGAGACGCACCCCATGGCGACCATCACGTTGAGCGGCAATCCCATCCACACCAACGGCGATCTTCCTGCCGTCGGTAGCCCGGCTCCCGCCTTCAAGCTGACCCGCGGCGACCTGAGCGACGTGTCCCTGGCCGATTTCAAGGGCAAGAAGAAAGTGCTCAACATCGTGCCCAGCCTGGATACCGGCGTGTGCGCTACCTCCACACGCAAGTTCAACGAGGCAGCGAAGAAGCTGGGCGACAAGGTGGTGGTGCTGATTGTTTCCGCCGACCTGCCCTTTGCCCAGTCGCGCTTCTGTACTGGTGAGCACCTGGACAATGTGATCAGCCTGGCCATGATGCGCGACAAGAATTTTGCCAAGGACTACGGTGTGCTGATCCAGGACGGTCCACTGGCCGGCATCTGCGCCCGTGCCGTGGTGGTACTGGATGAACATGACAAGGTGTTGTACACCCAGTTGGTACCCGAGATCGCGCAGGAGCCCGACTACGACAAGGCGCTGGCGGCACTGTAGGAAAGGTGAGTCCGCAAATGAACGCGAATGGATGCAAATTGTTCTGGGTGTTGACGCCAACCGGAATACGTACACGTGGTATGCCGTCCGGCCAGTCATGACTTATTTACGTTAATTTGCCGATTGCGGTTATTCAGTTCATTTGCCATACATACAAGCGACAATCACTATGCTGATCTTCGAACACTCCCGCAGCGGCCGCGTCAATGCGGCGCAGAATCCCGGCCCGCAGCCGGCCTACGACGGTATCCCCGAGCGCTTTCGTCGCAAGGACCGGCCGCTGTTGCCGGAGGTGTCCGAACTGGAGGCGGTGCGTCACTACACGCGCCTATCGCAGAAAAACTTCTCCATCGATACGCAGTTCTATCCGCTCGGCTCCTGCACCATGAAATACAACCCGCGCGGCTGCAACACACTGGCGACCCTGCCCGGCTTCCTGGCGCGCCATCCGCACGCACCAGCGGCGACGCACGGTCAGGGTGTGCTGGCGTGCCTGTACGAGCTGCAGGAGATGCTGAAGGATGTTACCGGAATGAAAGGCTGTTCGCTCACGCCGGCCGCCGGCGCGCAGGGCGAATTTGCCGGTGTGGCGATGATCCGCGCCTATCACGATGCACGCGGCGACAGCGCGCGCACCGAGATCCTGGTGCCCGATGCAGCGCACGGCACCAATCCGGCCACGGCGGTGATGTGCGGCTTTGAGGCGCGCGAGATCCCCACCGATGAAAATGGCGATGTCGACCTGGCGGCGCTGAAGGCGGCGGTGGGACCACGGACGGCGGGCATCATGCTGACCAATCCCTCCACCCTCGGTGTGTTCGAGCGGCGTATCAAGCAGATTGCCCAGATCGTGCACGAGGCAGGTGGACTGCTGTATTACGACGGCGCCAATCTCAATGCCATCCTCGGCAAGGTGAAGCCGGGTGCCATGGGTTTCGACGTGGTGCACCTCAACCTGCACAAGACCTTTTCCACCCCGCACGGTGGCGGCGGTCCCGGCGCTGGCCCGGTGGTGGTGGGCGAGCGTTTGCTGCCCTTCCTGCCCATACCGATGGTGGGTTACGACGGCCGTGAATACCGTTGGTTGGAGGAGAAGGATTGCCCGCAGACCATCGGCCGCATGTCGGCCCACTCCGGCAATACCGGCATCCTGCTGCGCGCCTATATTTACGCCCGCATGCTCGGCCGCGAGGGCATGGAGCGGGTGGCTGATTATGCGACCCTGAATGCCAACTACCTGATGGCTCGGCTGCAGGCCGTCGGCTTTGAGCCTGCCTTCCCCGAGCGCCGCGCCACCCACGAATTCATCGTCACCCTGAAGAAGGAGGCGAAGGAGTGGGGCACCAGTGCGCGCGACTTCGCCAAGCGCCTGCTCGACTACGGTTTTCACGCGCCGACTACTTACTTCCCGCTGCTGGTGCCGGAGTGCCTGCTCATCGAACCCACCGAGACCGAGAGCAAAGAGACACTGGATGCCTTTGTTGACGTGTTGGTGAAGATCCGCGACGAGGCGCAGCAGACACCGGATATCGTTACCGGCGCGCCGCACACCCTGCCGGTGAAGCGCCTCGACGACGTCAAGGCAGCGCGTGAACTCGATCTGGCCTGGAAGCCGGCCTAGGCCACAGTAGAAGGCAGACGCAGCGATGGCACAGATCAATAAGCCGGATCACCGCGGGCTCAGTCACGTCTTCAAGGCCTTTGGTTATTCCATGCAGGGACTGAAGGCCGCCTGGCAATTCGAGGAGGCCTTCCGTCTCGAATTGCTGGCGCTGGTGGTGATGTTGCCGGCGGCACTGTGGCTGGGCGGCAGCGGCATTGAACGCGCCCTGCTGGTGGGCAGCCTGCTGCTGGTGCTGATCATCGAGCTGATCAATTCCGCCATCGAGGCCGTTGTCGATCGCGTCGGTATCGAACACCACACTCTGGCCGGTCGCGCCAAGGACATCGGCTCCGCCGCTGTGTTCATGGCCTTGATGAATGTATTGGCAGTGTGGGGCTTCGTGCTCTATGACCGCTTCTTTAGCTGAAAGGAAACAACTTCATGTCTGCACTGATCTGTGGTTCCATCGCCTACGATACCATCATGGTGTTTCATGATCGCTTCAAGAACCACATCCTGCCCGACCAGGTGCACATTCTCAATGTTTCCTTCCTGGTGCCGGACATGCGCCGCGAATTCGGCGGATGTGCCGGCAACATCGCCTACAACCTGAAGCTGCTCGGCGGCAAACCCTTGCCCATGGCCACGGTGGGGCGTGATTTTGAACCTTATGCGGCCTGGCTGGAACAGTGCCGCATCGATACCAGCCACATCAAGGTGCTGGACAACACCTATACCGCCCAGGCCTTCATCACTACCGATCAGGATGCCAACCAGATCACCGCCTTCCATCCCGGCGCCATGAGCTTCGCCCATGAAAATCGAATTGCCGAGGCCAAGGGCGTGACCCTCGGCATCGTCGCGCCCGATGGGCGTGACGGGATGATCGAACATGCCACGCAGTTCGCCGAGGCCAACATTCCGTTCATCTTCGACCCGGGCCAGGGCCTGCCGATGTTTGATGGTGAGGATCTCAAGCGCTTCATCGATCAGGCCACCTGGGTGGCGGTGAACGACTATGAGGCGCAGTTGCTGGAGGAACGCACCGGTCTGTCACCGCACGAGATTGCCGAGCGTGTCGAGGCCCTGATCATCACCAAGGGCGCGCATGGTTCGCATATCTACACCAAGCAGCACCGGCTGGAGATCCCGGCGGCGCCGGTGCGCGAGCTACACGACCCCACCGGTTGCGGTGACGCCTATCGCGCCGGCCTGATCTACGGTCTGATGAACGGCATGGATTGGGAAACCACCGGCCGCGTTGCCTCGCTGATGGGCGCCATCAAGATCGAGCATCACGGTACGCAGAATCACCGCTTCACCTTCGATCAGTTCAAGGCCCGTTTCCACGAGGCGTTCGGCTATCACCTGTAAGCACGGGTGTGCCGGTGGTGAATGTCACCGGCACACCTCAGCCTCTGTGTAGTGCCGTGGCTTCCGCGGGCGGCGTCAGAAGATTAGTAGTTGCTGATGTATCAATGTGCCGCGTACCCCAACCCGTGTGGGCACATGTTTTATTGCCAAATTCCCCATTCGCTTTCATTGTCATATGACACTCACTGTCATTCCTGACGATGACAAAAATTTCATCTTTGTTTTTTTTGACACATAGGTATAGTGGCTACTGGCAGTAAGGCGCTGCCGTATGCGCATACATATAACGATCAATGCAAAGGAGGAGTTTGAGAATGGGGTCAACAACACTGTTCAAGAAAATGGTCTTTGCCGGAGGGCTGGCCCTGAGTGGCGCCGCTTGGGCCGCGACACCATCGGCGATCATGCTGGCCAACACCTGCGCCGCGTGTCATGGCACCGGCGGCTCCAGCGTGGCGCAGATCCCGAGTCTTGCCGGTGCGCCGGCAGAATATTTCGTGGAAACCATGAAGGCTTTCAAGAGCGGCGCGCGCAAGGCGACGGTGATGGATCGTGTGGCCAAGGGCTATTCCGATGAAGAGATTGCACTGATGGGCGAATACTTCGCCAAGCAGAAGCTGATCCCGATGAAGCAGAGCTTCGATAAGGCCAAGGCCAGCAACGGCAAGCGCCTGCACGACAAGTACTGCGAGAAGTGCCACGAGGATGGCGGCCGCAAACCGGATGAGGGCGGTATCCTCGCCGGCCAGTCCATGCTCTACCTCTCCTTCTCTATGGATGACTTCCTCAGCGGCCAACGCGAGATGGATAAGGACATGAAGAAGAAGGTCGACGAGATGCTCAAGGAAACTGACAAGTCCAGCGTCGACGCCTTGATCCATTTCTACGGCAGCCAGCAATAACAGTGGGGGAGAACACAATGATTTCACGTCGTAATTTCATCAAACTCTCCGGTGGCGCGGTTGCCGTCGGTGCCCTGGCCGGTTGTGCGGGCGGCGCGAGCCGCGGCGCCGGTGGCAAAGTGGTGGTGGTCGGTGGCGGCCCCGGTGGTGCCACGGCAGCCAAATATCTGCGCATGGCCGATCCCTCCATCGAGGTCACTCTGATCGAAGCCAATGCCAAGTACTACACCTGCTTCATGAGCAATGAAGTGTTGAGTGGTGACCGCAATCTGGGCTCCATCACCTTCGGCTACGATGGCCTGCGTCGTCATGGCGTGCGCGTGGTGCACGACACCGTCACGCAAATCGACGCCGCCGCGCGCAAGATCGTCACCAAGGGTGGCCAGACCTTCTCCTATGATCGTGCCATCGTCTCTCCGGGCATCGATTTCAAGTGGGCTGCCATCGAAGGCCTCAACGCGGAAGTGGCCGAGACGACGATTCCCCATGCCTGGAAGGCTGGTGCGCAGACGGTCACCCTGCACAAGCAGCTGCTCGACATGAAGAACGGCGGCACCGTGGTCATCGCCACGCCCTCCGGCGCCTTCCGTTGCCCGCCCGGCCCCTACGAGCGCGCCAGTCTGATCGCCAGTTACCTGAAGAAGCACAAGCCGAAATCCAAGGTGCTGATCCTGGACTCTGGCGACAAATTCGCCAAACAGGGCCTGTTCATGGCCGGCTGGAAAAAGCACTACGGACATGGCACCAGCAACAGCATGATCGAGTGGATCTCGGCAGCGCAGGGCGGCAAGGTCGAGGGTGTCGACGCCAAGGGCATGACCGTGCAGGCGGCGGTAGAGAAGATCAAGGCCGATGTGATCAACATCATTCCGCCGCAGAAGGCCGGCAAGCTGGCTTTCGATGCCGGGCTCACCGAAGGCGACTGGTGCCCGATCAACAAGAAGACCTTCGAGTCGAAGAAGCATGCCAACATTCATGTGCTGGGTGACGCCAGCAATGCTGCCGGCATGCCGAAGTCGGGCTACAGCGCCAATGTGCAGGCCAAAGTCTGCGCCATGGCGGTGGCTGACCTGATGGCCGGCCGCGAACCGGGTTTCCCCTCCTACATGAACACCTGCTACAGCATCATCGCCGATGACCACGGCATCTCGATCAGCATCGTCTACACCTTCGACGAGGCGAAGAACGAGATCATCGCGGTTCAGGGTGCCGGTGGCGTGACGCCGTCCGATGCCACGGCGGAGGCGCTGCGCCGCGAGGCGCATTACGCCCACGGCTGGTTCGCAAACATCACCAACGACATCTTCGGCTAAGACCGAAGAGAAAGTGGTGACCTCCTTGACGGGGCCTGCGGGCCCCGTTTTTTTTCGGGCAAAAAAAGCCCCGCACGGAAGGGGGAGCCGTACGAGGCGCAGAGCAGGGGCCCCGCGTAGCGGGGATGCGACCGCCGGCGTGCGGCGGCCCTGCTCAGTAGGCGATGCCGGCAATAGCTTGTTGTTGAATCATGCGGGCAAAAAAAGCCCCGCACGGAGCGGGGCAGTAAGCCTCATTGAAAAGGCTTGTTGTTATTTGTTCGCGATGTCTTCCAGTTTGCCGGCGCGGATGATCTGGCCATCCAGAGCGGCTTCCTGGCTCGACTTGCCGTAGGCCACGGCGATGAGCTGGGAGTAGTAGACCACCGGGATGTTGAACTTGGTACCGTAGGTCTTGTTGATGTTGCTCTGGTAGGACTCCACGTTCATCTGGCACAGCTGGCACGGCGTGACGATCATGTCGGCACCGCCGTCGTAGGCCGCCTCGATGATGTCCTTCACCAGGGCGTGGCCTTTTTCCGGCTCAGAGAACATCAGGGCGCCGGAGCAGCAGGCCACCTTCTTCTCATACTTGTCCACCGCCTGAGCGCCGCAGGCTTCGATCATGTGATCGAGATACAGCGGATTCTCGAATGACTCGCCGGCAATGCCGAACGGGCGGTTGGTCTGGCAGCCGACGTAGCCGGCGATTTTGACGCCCTCCAGCGGCTTCTTCACGCCCTTGGCGATGGTGTCCAGGCCGATGTCTTCGACCAGCACCTCGACCATGTGGCGTGCACGCGGCATCTGGCGCTGCTCCACCTTGAGGCCGATTTCGGCCAGGGCGGCATTGATGCCTTCACGCACATGGGCATTTTCGTTGACGCGGTCTTCGGCCTCGCGGGTGGCGATCCAGCAGGCGGCGCAGGGTGCCACGATGTCGGCGTCACCATTCTGTTGCTGCGACAGGGCGATGTTGCGCGCCGACAGGGACAGACGCGGAATCTCGCCGCCCCCGGCATAGCCGATGGAGGCGCCGCAACAGTTCCAGTCGTCAATCTCCTTGAGCTTGATGTCCAGCGCATCGCACATGGCGTTGGATGAGCGCAGGAAGTTGTCAGCCGATGCCTTGGGCTGGGATGAACACCCGGGGTAGAAGGAATAGAACTCTTTCTTGGCCATCAGTCTTCTCCTCACTCACCAAATTTGGTGATGTGCTCCGCTTCGAACTCTTTGGCCTTCTTCAGCATCTTGGCGATACCGGAGAGGTCCTTGCACTTGTGACCGCCGAAGTATTCCGTCGGGCTCATGCGCTTGGTCTTCATCATGGCCATGCCCAATTCGCGGCCGGCAAGGGCGTTCTTGATGCCCTGGCTGAAGCCGTTCATGAAGTACAGGCTGACGCCGATCTTCAGTTCGTTGACGCGGCCGTTTTTGGCGATGGAGTCCCAGAAGATATCGCCGAACTTGCTGGTCGGCTGATTCTTCGGTGCCAGACCGAGGCGCTTCGCGTAGCTGGCCAGGCCGTGCATGATGTGGGTGATCGGCAGGCCGCGCGGGCAGCGTGCGATACAGTTGTAGCAGGAGGTGCACATCCACATGGAGCTGGAGGACAGCACTTCCTCGCGCTTGCCAGCGCGGATCATCATGAACAGCTCCTGCGGCGGATGCTCCCAATGCGGCCCGAGCGGGCAGGAGCCCGAACAGACGCCGCACTGCATGCACATCTTGACCCAGGTGCCTTCCTCGACGTTTGCCTCGACTTCCTTGAGGAAGTTGGAGCGGTACTTCTCGACCATCGCCTGATTCATGTCGCTCATCGTGGTCTCCTTAGAACTTGAAGGGGCTCATGCCGATCTCGCCGATCAGCTTTTCCATGTCGTTGATGATCTGCGGGATGCGCTGGATGTCGGCAATGGACACCTCGTAGGTCTGCACGCGCTCCTTCTCCAGGTTGAGCTGGGTCAACGTGTCGTCGATCTTGCTCATGCGGATATGGGCGATTTCAGAACCCTTCACGAAGTGGCACTGGTAGTTGTCACCCTTCTGGCAGCCCATCAGCATCACACCGTCGTAGCCGCTGTTCAGCGCGTCGGTGATCCAGATGGTGTTCACCGAGCCGAGGCAGCGTACCGGGATGATGCGGGCAAAGGCGCTGTATTCCTGTCGCGTCATGCCGGCCATGTCCAGCGCCGGATAGGCGTCGTTTTCGCAGGCCAGGACCAGGAGGCGCGGCTTCTCGGAGAACTCGTCCGGCATGTCGACGGCCTTGAGCTGCTGGCCGACGGTTTCGACGGAATAGTTCTCGAAGGAGATGACGCGCACCGGGCAGGCGCCCATGCAGGTGCCGCAACGGCGGCAGCGGGCTTCGTTGTACTGCGGATAGCCCTGGGCATCCTCGTTGATGGCGCCGAACGGGCATTCCACGGTGCAGCGCTTGCACTGGGTGCAGCCTTCCTTACGGAAGCTGGGGAAGGACAGGTCGCCGGAACGGGGGTGGGCGGCACGGCCGATGGCGGCGTTCTCGCAGGCCTGGATCGCCTTCAGCGTGGCGCCGGTGGCGTCTTCGATGGCCTGATGGGCGTCCATCGGACGGCGTACCGGGCCGGCGGTGTAGATGCCGGTGCGGCGCGTCTCGTAGGGGAAGCAGATGAAGTGCGAATCGGTGAAGCCGTGCTTGAGGTGCGGCACGTCGGTACCCTGACGGTACATCAGGTTGAGGATGGACGGCGGTGCCGCTTCCACCTCGGCCTTGAGCTTGGCCACCAGTTCGGTATTGCCGTCCTTCTCGGCCATCTCCAGATCGAGCTTGACGTACGGGTTGGGGCCGCTGTTGGGCACCATGCCGGTGGCCAGTACCACGATGTCGGCATTGATGGTGCTGTCTTCGGCCAGGATCTTGTCGGTGTAGTTGACCTGCAGGCCCTTGCCTGCTGCCACCACGCTGTTCACCTTGCCCTTGGAGAAGGCGACGCCGGCCTCCTGGCCGCCGCGGTAGATGTCCTCACCGTCGGCACCGGGGGTACGCAGGTCGTCGAAGATCACCGTGGCATCGCCGCCGGCTTCCTTGACGTAGCGCGCCTGCTTGATGGAGGTCATGCAGCAGTGGCCGGAGCAGTAGGGCAGGTGGCCCGGCTGCTCGGAGCGCTGGCCGGCGCACTGCACGAACACCACGTTCTTGGCCTCACTGCCGTCGGCCTTCTTGATGGCACCGTTGTTGGCCTTGACCATCTTCTCGAAGGCCAGCTGGTCCATCACGTCCGGCGACTTGCCGCCGCCGAGTTCGGGCAGCTTGCTCATGTCGTACTGGGTGAAGCCGGTGGCCTGGATGATAGCGCCGACGACGACATCCTTGCTGGCGCCGCTCTCGGTGGCCAGGGACACGGTGAAGCGGCCCGGCGCGCCCTCGGTCTTGGTGACCGAGGTGTTGAGGTGTACGGTGATGTTGCCGTTGGCATTGACCGCCTCGATCATCGCGCCGGTGGTGTTGTCTGCCAACACGTTGTACGGGGCCTTGTCCGGGTACTTCTTGAACATTGCCGCGGCCACGCCGCCGAGGGCGCCGGTCTTCTCCACCAGGTCGACCTTGTAGCCGGTCTTGGCGGCTTCCAGCGCGGCAGTCATGCCGGAGATACCGCCGCCGACGACGAGCAGGTGACGGGTCAGGCCCTGCTCGCCGGAGGCTGCCGGCATCTTCTGATACTTGGTTTCGGCACAGGCCATACGCACATAGTCGTCGGCCATTTCCTGGGTAGTCTCACGCGCCTCGTCGGTATCGGGACGGACCCAGATGACGCCTTCACGCAGGTTGGCGCGGGAGATGCACACGCCCTCGAAGCTGAACGCCTCGGTCTTGGCGCGGCGCGAACAGGCGGCGATGACGACGTGGTTGACGCCTTCGTTGTTGATGTCGTCCTGAATCATCTTGACGCCTTCGGCGTTGCACAGGAACTCGTGTTCCTTGGCAATGGCCGCCTTGCCTTCGCGTTTGGCGACGCTGGCCAGCTGGGCGGTGTCGACGCGATCGCCGATGCCGCAACCCTGGCAGATATAGGCTCCAATCTTCATGTCAGCCACTGTTTAACCCTCCTGACCTGCAACTCGATTGACCACCTGGATGGCGCGCAGGGCGGCGGCGGTGGCGTTTTGCGCGGCGCGGTTGACGTCCAGCGCATCGGACGAGCAGCCGGCACCATAGATGCCGCTGTCGCTGTCGAGCTCGATGAAGTTGTGTTCGTTGATGTTGACACTTGCAGGGAACACGCCGGCCGGTACGGTGGATTCCATGCCGGTGGCGAGTACCACCAGGTCGTGCTCGTTGGCGTAGCGCTTGTAACCCTCGGTGTCGACACCCTTCAGCACCACGTTGTCACCGCTGCCGGCAACGATGTTGGCCACCTTGGACTTGACGAAGGTGACGTTGGGGTCTGCCTTCACCTTGCGGTGGAAATCGTCGATGCGGTCGATGGCGCGGATGTCGATGTAGTAGACGGTGGACTTGCAGGCATCGCCCAGCTGGTCGCGCACATAGGTGGTCTGCTTCAGCGTCGCCATGCAGCAGATGCGCGAGCAGTGCTTGAGGTGGTTGTGGTCACGGGAGCCGGCGCACTGGATGAAGGCGATGTTCTTCGGTGCCTGGCCGTCGGAGGGACGCACGATCTTGCCGCCGGTGGGGCCGAACGGGTCCAGCATGCGCTCGAACTCGACGTTGGAGATGACGTTGGTGTAGCGGTCGTAGCCGTAGGGTTGAATCTTGGCCGCGTCGTACGGCTTCCAGCCGGTGGCCCAGACCACGGCGCCGACCTTGAGGCTCAGGTTCTGCTCGGTCATGTCCAGGTCGACGGCGTTGTATTTGCACGCCGCCTTGGCCTTGGCGCCATCGTCGGTAGCGACGATGCGCGGGTCGATGACGTAGCGCTGCGGGTAGGCCATGTGGGACACCAGGTAGGCGCCCTTGCGCTGCTTCAGCCCGTAGTTGAATTCATCGGCGAATTCGGCGCCAACGGCCTTCTCGCATTCGCCGCAGGCGGTGCAGTTCTCGTTGACGTAGCGCGGGGCAATCTTGACGTTGACGGTGAAATTACCTGCCTCACCGCTGATCTGGGTCACTTCCGCCATGGTCAGCAGGCGCACGTTCTTGTTGGCCTTGAGGCGGCGGTACTGGATTTCCAGGCCGCAGCTGGGTACGCACAGCTTGGGGAAGTACTTGTGGAGCTGACCGACGCGGCCACCGACACTGGGCGACTTTTCCAGCAGGATCACCTGCTTGCCGCACTCGGCTGCCTCCAGGGCAGCCGTCAGGCCGCTGATGCCGCCACCCACGACCAGTATGGTCTGGTTGGTTGCGATTACCTCAGACATTGAATTTCCTCCATCAACGGATGCATGCGAATTCTGCGCCGCGTGGTTGTTGTGGTCCGCAAGACTAGGACGCAAAACGCCACGGGGAAATAGTCCTTTTTGAATAGGAACGACACGATACCCGCTCTCCCAGGGAAATTACATATAAGGAACATCGAATTTTCCGATAAGCGAATAGATTGAATATATGTATTGCGGAATGTCGCCGGGCGACCGGTCGTAGGTTGTGCTGGTGGGGTTATTTACTTAAGCTTTTTAATCAGGAATAGCTGAGGCAGCAGGAGAGTGTTGTGGCGGAGATCACCCCCGAAGAGCATTACATCGTTGACGAACCCTACTACGAGGCCAGCGGCCACGAAGTGGAGGTATTCGAGGCCGCCTGGCGCAATCGCCTGCCCCTGCTGCTGAAAGGCCCTACCGGTTGTGGCAAGACCCGCTTCATGGAGTACATGGCCTGGCGTCTCAAGCGGCCGCTGATCACCGTGTCCTGTCACGACGACCTCACCGCCTCCGATCTGGTGGGCCGCTATCTGGTCAAGGGCGGTGAAACGGTGTGGGTGGACGGTCCGCTGACGCGCGCGGTACGCGCCGGCGCCATCTGCTATCTGGACGAGATCGTCGAGGCACGCAAGGACACCATGGTGGTGATCCATCCGCTGGCCGACGATCGCCGTGTGCTACCGATGGAGAAGCTCGGCACCCTGTTGCAGGCTGGCCCGGAGTTCTGCCTCGCCGTGTCCTACAACCCCGGCTATCAGAGCGTGCTCAAGGATTTGAAGCAGAGCACGCGCCAGCGCTTCGTGGCGCTGGAGTTCGGTTATCCCCCCGCCGAGTTGGAGGCGCGCATCGTTGCCAACGAGTCCGGTATCGACGCGGCGCTTGCCGTCACCCTGGTGAAGTTTGCCCACATGACCCGCAATCTCAAGGGCAATGGCCTGGAGGAGGGCGCCAGCACACGCCTTCTGGTCCATGCCGGCAAACTCATGGCCAGCCATGTGCCCCCCGTCATCGCCTGCGCCGGCGCCATCGCCCAGGCCCTGACCGACGAGCCGGAGATGCTGGCAGCGATCAACGAATTGTCGGCGTCGCTGTTTTGATGGCGTTCACCGCGGAAGAAATCACCGCCCGGCTCGACGCGTATCTGGAGACGGAGTTCACCTTCATCCGCAGCGAGGAGCTGGTGCCGGCACTGCTGGCGCTGGCGCCCGCCGAGCAGGCCTTCGTGCTGGATTGGACGCGGCGCATCGCCAGCACCAACACCGAGATCGCCCATCAGTTCGTGCGCCGTGCCGCGCAGGCGCTGGCCGGGCAGGAGCCGCGGGTGATCGAGGCCTGGGCGTTGCACGCCATGGACGTGTATGACCGTGCCGGGCTGCGCGCGGCCCTGGAGGTGATCCAGGATGTCGATCGCTTTGTGCAGCACAGCCATGTGCGCGCGGCCGGTGTGTTGTTCGACGATGTAAGCGGCGTGCTGCTGCATTTCGTCCATGGCCTGTCCGGCCGTGCGCTCAAGCTGGCACTGGGGGATTCCGCCTGGACCGACAGTGAAACCCTGTACCTGCCGGCGCTGCTGGCGCCGCTGGCCGACAACGAGGGCAACTTCCGTCTGTACAAGGCGCTGGCGGTGATGCAGTGGGCGCAGATCCACTACGGCACCTTGCGCACGGCGCTGGCGGCGGACTTCACGGTTTGGCCCGATGCCGCGCGGGCGTTGCAGGTGTTCACCGTGCTGGAAACGCTGCGCTTGCAGGCCTGCATCACGCGCGCCTTGCCGGGCCTGGGGCGTGAGTTGCAGCAACTGGAACAGGCGCTGCAGCTCGCCCCCCTGCCGCCGTCGTGGCAGGGGGTAGTGCCGTCGCTGCAGACGCCGCGGGCGCAGGCCACCGATAGCCTGTCCTTGCTGCCGCAACTGTATGATGCGCCGCTGCCGACGCCGCGCGCCGGCCAGGTGGAATTGCGGCTGGAGGCGGTGGCGACCTGCATGCAGGCGCGCATCGAGCGAGAGAAAATCCTGTTCCGTGTGCGCCTGGCACAGTTGCTGGAGGAGCAGCGGCAGAAAGCGCCAGCAGGCGAGCCCGTGCGCCCCGGCCTGCGCGAGGTGAAGGACGGCGAACAGCCGCCGGAACGGCGCATCGAGCTGACCTTGAACGAGGCACCGGTGGTGCCGCCAGAAGCCGTGACCAAGTTGATGACTTCCATCATGCTGGACCTGGGCGAGATACCAGATGAGTATCTGGTACCGGCCGGTCCCGGCGAATATGACCCCAGCCTGTTTACGGAGCGGCCGGCCGATCCGGATGCCATGTGGCAGGGCACCTACCACGAGCGCGGCGCCACCTATTACAACGAATGGGATCACGGCCGGCAGCACTACCGCAAGAACTGGTGCGTGATGCGCGAAAAGGACGTGCCCCCGGTCCATGATGGTTTCGTCGCCGATACGTTGAATCGTTACAGCGGACTGGTGGCGCACCTGCGGCGCAGCTTCGAGGCGATGCGCGATGAGGAGCGGATGCTCAAGCGCCAGGCCCATGGTGACGGCATCGATATCGACGCTCTGGTAGAGGCGCTGGCCGACGCGCGCGATGGCCGCGAGATGGATGATCGCCTGTTCACGCGCTTGCATCGGGTGGAGCGTGACATCGCGGTGGCCTTTATGGTGGACATGAGCGGTTCCACCCGTGGTTGGGTCAATGATGCCGAGCGCGAGGCCTTGCTGCTGCTGTGCGAAGCCCTGGAGACCCTGGGTGACCGTTATGCCATCTATGGCTTTTCCGGCATCACGCGCAAGCGTTGTGAGCTATACCGCATCAAGCGCTTCGAGGAGGCTTACGGCGAGGAAGTGCGCGCGCGCATCAGCGGCATCCGGCCGCAAGACTATACCCGCATGGGTTTCGCCATCCGTCACCTGACGCACCTGCTCAACACCACCGCGGCGCGCACCCGCCTGCTCATCACCCTGTCTGACGGCAAGCCCGACGACTATAGCGACTACCGCGGTGTGTACGGTATCGAGGACACGCGCCGCGCTTTGCTGGAGGCGCGCCGCAGTGGCATTCATCCCTTCTGCATCACCATCGACGAACACGGCCCGGAATATCTGCCGCACATGTATGGCGCAGTGAACTACACGGTGGTCAACGAGGTGCGCCAACTGCCGTTCAAGGTGGCGGATATCTATCGCCGGCTGACCACCTGAGCCTCGGGGGCGGGAAGGTGAGCTAATCGGCCTGGTCTTGCTGCACTTGATCGCGGCCGGACCGCTTGGCCTGATACAGCGCGGCATCGGCGCGGGCGACCAGACCATCGGCGTCTTCATCACGACGTAGTTGCGCCACACCGAGACTGGCGGTGATCGCGATGGTCTTGCTGTTGTAGCTGAACGGTTTGGCCCGGATGGACTGGCGAATATTTTCGGCACAGGTCACGGCGCGCTCGATGGAGCAATCGTCGAGCAGGATCATGAACTCTTCCCCGCCCCAACGACAGATGGTGTCGCTGTCGCGCACCTGCTGGCGCAGGATGGAGACGATGCGTTGCAAGACGATGTCGCCGGCAAGATGACCGTAGGTGTCGTTGACTTCCTTGAAGTGATCGATGTCGAGCAGAATCACGCAGGCCGGCCGCGGCTTGCGCTTGATATCCCTGCTGATGTGCTCGAACACGATGTCAAAGACCTGCCGGTTGGCGGCACCGGTCAGCTTGTCCGTGGTGGCCATGTCCTCCAGGCGACGCTGATATCCCTTGATGGTGAGATAGGCGGCCAACAGCACCAGGGCGGTGATGGCGAGCGAGACCACGATATTGATGAATAAAGTGGTCTGGATGGGGGTGGCCTCAGATGCGGCATCCTGCTCAACCAGCAGATACCAGCCGAACTCCGGCACCAGGCGGCTGTTGACGAAAACCGTGTCGCCATCACTGCGCTGATAGCTGACCGAAGCACTGGGCGAAGTCAGGATGTGCACGGCGCGCTGCGCCAGGCCGGGAATCTGATGAATGCTGTTGCCGGAGAAACCGCTGCCGTGCAGGGTGACATGACCCTCGCGGTCGATGAAATAGATGGTGCGGCCATAGCGCCGTTGATAGCTCTCAATCATACGCGCCACGGAGCCGACCGAAAGGCCGACGCCGGTGACGCCGAGAAGATTGCCCTGCTGATCCAGCACGCGGTAATTGATGAATATGCTCATGCGTGTCTTGTCGGCGGTATCGAGGTCGACATTGATTTCGTACGGGACCTTGAGCTGGCGCACACGGAAGTACCAACTGTCGGCCGGGTCGTCGGCGGCGACAGTCTTGAGTATGCCGTCGGGGTGATAGTAGCGATGGGTCTTGTCGGAGACGAAGAAGGCGGTAACGGTCTGGTATTTCTGCTGAATCTCGCCGAGATATTTACGGATGCGGACAGGATCGTCTTCGCCGTGGCTCACCCAATCGCGCACGAAGGTATCGCTGGCCATCAGCGAGGAGATCAGAATGGGGGTGAGCAGGTCGCGCTGGATTTCCGAATAGATGTTGTCGCTGGTGAGGGGCAGTGCCTCCTCGGTGATCTGGCGCGAGAGGGTATCGCGGGCGACGAAGTAGCTGATGAAGGTGGTGGCGAGAAAACCCGACGCCAGCAGGATCGTCAGGATGACCACATAGTAGAGCTTGTTGTCTTTCATTGGGGACTAGGGGTTGCGCGGTTGGCAATGAAGGCGGAGTTTACCATGCGCCAACGCCGTGCGCTGTCGCCGCCGGCGGGGTTATGGCGCGCTGAATTGGCGCTGGAACCGCTCGAAATCCGCTGCGGCGAGCGGCTTGGCATAGTGGTAACCCTGCACCTTGCTGCAGCCCACGCGGATAAGGAACTCTTCCTGCTCCCTGTTCTCGACGCCTTCGGCGACCGTCTCCATGCCGAGATTGCGCGCCATGCCGATGATGGCCTCGGCGATGGCGCAATCATTGGTGTCGCCCGGGATGTCGCGCACGAAGGAGCGGTCGATCTTCAGGTCGTCGATGGGAAGCTGCTTGAGGTAGGCGAGCGAGGAGTAGCCGGTACCGAAGTCGTCGATGGCGATGCGCACTCCATGGTCGCGCAGGCGTTCGAGGACGTGGCGGCAGGAGTTGATATCGCGCAACAGCACGTTCTCCGTCAATTCGACCTGCAGGTGCCTGCCATCGACCTCATGCAGGCGCAGCAGTTCGAACAGCATGTCGGCGAAGCCGGGGTGGAACAGCTGCATGCCTGAGGCGTTGATGGAGATGTAGTCCGGTGCAATCCCCTGGATGCGCCAGCGCACGAACTGGGTGACGGCCTCATGGGCGACCCAGGCGCCCAGTGGCAGGATCAGCTTGGTTTCTTCCGCCAGCGGGATGAACTGGTCGGGCGGAATCATGCCGCGCTCGGTATGCGGCCAGCGCGCCAGGGCCTCGACGGCGATGATGCGCTGCTGTTGCAGATCGATGATGGGTTGGTAGTGCAGTGCCAGTTGGCTGTCGCGCACGGCCAAGCGCAGGGCGTTTTCCAGGGTCAGTTTTTCATCGGCGGCTTCCGACAGGTCCTGGCTGAACTTGCGGTAGCCGTCGCGGCCGCCGTCCTTGACGCGGTACATGGCGGTGTCGGCGTTCTTCAGCAGCGTCACCGCGTCGGTGCCATCTTCCGGGTACAGGGTGATGCCTATGCTGCAACCGACGTGCAACTCGCTGTCGTGTAACACGAAGGGCTGGCGCATGGCGGTGACGATCTTGTGGGCCAGGGTGGTGGCCTCACCGGGGATGTGGAGCCGCTCCAGCAATACCACAAATTCATCGCCACCCAGGCGGGCAATGGTGTCGGCCTTGCGTACCAGGCTGCGCAGGCGTTTGGCGACCTCGATGAGCAGACGGTCGCCGAACTGGTGGCCGAGACTGTCGTTGATGGTCTTGAAGCGGTCCAGGTCGATGAATAACAGACCGAAGATATCGTGGTCGCGCGCGGCCCGCTCGATGGCGTGCTCCAGCCGCGCGGTAAACAGCAGGCGGTTGGGCAGTTCGGTAAGCGGGTCGTGATGGGCAAGGAAGTCGAGCCGGGTCTGGGTTTCCTTCAGCGAGGTGATATCGGTGACGATGGTGATGTAGTGGCTGAGCTGGTCCTGGGCGTCGTATACCGCGTTGATGGTCAGCAGCAGCGGAATGATGCGGCCGTCCTTGGCGCGATCGAGGATTTCGCCCTGCCAGGAGCCCTTGCTCTCCAGCGCCTGGCGCATCGCTGCGTAGAACGCATCCTCGTGCCGGCCGGACTGGAGGATCTTCGGGGTGTTGCCGAGCAACTCGTCGGCACGGTAGCCGGTGATGCGGCAGAAGGCGTCGTTGACCTCGAGGTAGCGCGCGTTGCCGTCGGTGATGGCGATACCCTCGGTGGTGTTGGCAAACACCTTGGCGTAGAGCTGCAGGCTGGCCTCGGTGGTCTTCTGCCGGGTGATGTCGAAGCAGATGAAGACCTTCTTTACCCGCTGCCGCTGCTCGTCATGGATGTCCGAGGCGACGATCTGCAGATGCCGGCCGTTGAAATAAAACTCCTGTTCCGGCATTGCACCGCTGGCCATGCCGGCCTGCATGCGGTTGCTGCAGACGCATACGGCGGCGAGGGGCTGGCCGATGAGTTCGGCGAAGTCGCGCCCCTGGAACATCCATTCCCGCGCCTGACGGTTGCAGTCATCGATGGTGCCGTCGTCATTCAAGACGATCACCGCGGCATCCATGGAGTCGAAGATGGCGCGGATCTCCCGCTTCGCCACATCGAGTTCCTGGTTGGTGTCTTTGAGGTGGGCCAGTACCTGGCCGAAGGACTCGGCGACGATGCCGATGGGGTCCAGGTCGATGAGGGTCTTGTCGTCCAGCTCCTCCGGGCGCAGTGGCAGGGTGCCGATCAGTTGCAGCATCTGATCGACCTTGGCGCGGATATAGCCGATGGTCTTGAGGTATTCCGCCTGGTAATCCACGTCGTCTTCCTGTTCGGCCTCAGCGCTTGGCGCACACGCGGATGCGGTAGCCCGCATCCACCCGGGTGACTTCCGCGGCATAGCCCATCTTGCCCACCGCATCGGGAATCGTCGTCGTGGCCTGGCGGTCGTCGGTGGTGACCACGATCTCGGTCTGCCCGGCACGCACGGCGGCGGCATGCTGGTTGAGTTCCTTCAGCGTCAGCAGCAGGCAGGAGGGGCAGATCTGCCCGCTGATATCGAGGTGGATGCTGTTTACCGGATCCATGGCGTTCCCCTAACGCACGACGAAACGGACGAGTAGTTTGCTGCCGATCCAGGCACCGGGCAGGATGCCGAGCAGGAACAGCAGGCTTTGCACCGCGAGGATCGGCACACCGCCCCACAGGTGCCAGATGTTGCAGCCGGGTACCATGCGCGCGGCCGCACCGAGCAGCAGGCCGCCGAGCAGGGCGGAGGCGTAATGGCGCGGCGGAATGCGCCAGTGCAGGCGCCACTCGCGTACCAACAGGGCCGACACCGCCGCGCCGAGGAGGATGCCGACGATGAGCGGATACTGGATGGCGGCGATGGCGTCCAGTTGCGGACCGGCGCCGCCGCGTACCGCGACGTCGGCGAAGGGCGGGGTGTAGTCGAGGCCCTGGGCCTGGAAGTACGCCAGACCGGCCACATGCTCGGGCCAGAACAGCGATTGCACCGTGGCGCCCAGCTTGGCGTAGGAGGTGGTGATGCCCAGCGGCATGCCGATGAGCAGCCAGGAAACAAAACCTACCGCGCTGAGGAGCAGGGCCGTCTGCCAGGGCGGGATGTGGCCGGCGGCATAGCCGGGCCGGGTGAGCAGGCCACGGCGCTGGCAGCGGTACAGATAGAGGGCGCCGAGGGCTGCCAGCGGCAGGATCAGCGCCGCCGGCGCGACATTCAGCCACTGCGGCAGGGTGATGGCGGGGCTGACGCGGGTGGCTTGGGCGAAGGCGCTCCACCACGGATGCCATTCGGCATACAAGGCCGAACCGGCCAGCAGGCCGAGGAAGGCGACGGCGGCCACCACGCTGCCGGCGCCGAGCTTGTACAACGTGCCGACCACGCAGCCGCCTGCCAGCACCATGCCGATGCCGAACAGCAGCCCGCCGATGAGGGTGGCCAGCGAGCCGGGGCCGAGCAGGGGGAAGGGATAGGGCCCGAGCAGGCCGCCGGCGCGGCCCAGCTCAAAGGCCAGCATGCTCACCACCACCAGCAACACCAGCATGCGCAGCAGGAAGAAGTCGCGCAGCAGGAACAGGTCGCGGAACATGGCAGTGACGCAGAAGTCGGAGCGATGCATGGCAAAACCGGCAACCAGGCCGGCCATGGCGGAGGTGAGTGCAATCAGCAGGAAGGGAGATTCGCCCATCGGCTTATAGTTATGTGGTGGCTGACGGGGGACTGTAATACGCGGTTACTGCGCCGGGCAAGTGCAGGAGGCGGATGTTTATCTATGTAGGTAGGGCGGGCTGTGGCCCGCCATCCCTTCGGCCTCGCGGCAGGTTGGCTGAAGCCGGCCCAACGACGTACATTTTGTGCGGTCAATAAAACAGCCTCCGGTAGTCATACGACCACCGGAGGCTGCGGCAGCGGATGTGGGTATGACTACGCTGCGTACTTCTCCTTCGCCTCCTGGGCCTGGCGGGCGGCCTCCGCATCATAGGCAGCGCCGGACCACAGCATTTCGTAGGCGATCTCCTCGTTGCCGTTCTCGCACAGCTCCAGCACCTCCTTGAACAGTGGCTGGAAGGTGGGCGACTTGTGCGACTCCTCATGCTCGGCAAAGGAACGCCAGAAGGTGATGATCAGCGCCTCTTTGCCCTTGAGCGGGCTTGCCACCGCCTGGCCGATGGTGGAGCCTTCGTTGGAGACGGCGCCGCTGTTGAGGGCGACGAAGCCGCCGACGAAGCCGGTGGTGGAGTGATAGGTCTTCACGTTTTCACACAGCAGGGCGACACGTTCCTGCAAGTCGTCGACGGAATACCCGGGCTTGAGGATCACGCGATTGATGGTGACCACGCCATCGTGGGGGAAATTGTTAATCAGGCTACCGGCCATGATGCACCTCCTATCAGGAACAATGGGTTGTAGGCACTTAATAACCTACTTAAATGCTAATATATATGCCTGATAAAAATAATCAAGTAATGGATAGAAAATACTTGGTGCAAATGGAAATTGACTTCAATCAATGGGTTTTCTTGAAAACCCACGCAGGATGATGCATCCGTGGTGCATGGCGGGGGCTACAAAAGCTTGCCCCGATGGCATTAGGGAAGCTCTGAATAAGTTCAGAGCTTCCGCGGCACAGGGATGTGCCGCCATTTTTCAACGACGATAAGTCGTTGGAAAATGAAGCGAATCGAAAATCACATTTTTCGATTCGCGTGGGCTGAGAAGTCCAGGATGGACTTATTCAGACCCTCCTTAGGTCATGCGAACCGGATATCGTTTTGGTGGACCTACTACTCCTGCATAAAGGGGGAAGCAAGCATCATGGCTATCGTGCGGACGCTGTTCGTGCTCGTGCTTTGTCTGTGGGGCGGCGCAGTGGCGGCCGAGCCCAGGGAACAGGTGGAGGTCGGCTTTCCCAAACCGGGGACGCGGCTGGTGTTCGACAAGACCACCGGCGGAGAGCGCGAGCGGCTGGCCTGGACGGTGGTGGATGAGACGGCGTACCGCGAGCGCCTGGTGGTGCGTCTGATCAGCAACGCCGGTTTCGAGTTCTATGACCGCGAGACCAGGAGCTGGATGGCCACCATGCTGCACGGCAAGATGCAGGAGGTGTTTCCCCACAACGGCCAGCTGTCCTCGCCGCTGTGGGTGGGCAAGTCCTGGCCGGCGAGCTTTCTCTATACCCGCCGCGACGGCAGCCAGGCGGAGCAGAAGCGCACCTGGACCGTCGAGGCGCGCGAGACCATCGAGGTGCCGGCCGGCCGTTTCGACACCTTCCGCATCCGCTCCAGCGGCGACAACCTGACCATCACCCTGTGGTACGCGCCGCAGCTGAAGTTCTTCGTCCGGCGCGTGACCGAGGGGATGGTGCAGGTGGAGCAGGTATTGGTGGAGTATCGCCTGCCGTAATGCCCGTGGTGAGGCGTGTCCCCTTCGGGGCGGCATTCAGGGCCGAGCGAGCCAGGCCTCGGTCAGGGCGTGTGCTGCTGCGGTGATTTCATCTGCTGTGCTGGCCAGTCCCAGCGACAGCCGCACCGCACCCCGGGCGCGTGCGGCGTCCATCCCCATGGCCGCCAGCACGCCGCTGACCGTATCCCCTTCCGCATGGCAGGCCGAGCCCACCGAGGCGGCGAGCTGCGGCGTGCGGGCCAGCAGGTCGCGGCCGCTGACGCGGGGGAAGGAAATATTCAGCGTGTTGGGCAGGCGCTGTTCCGGATGGCCGTTGAGCTGCAGGCCGGGGATGGTGGTTTTCAATTGCGCATGCAGTGCGTCGCGCAGGCGGCGTAGTTGTTCCGCCGCTTGCGGCAGGCGTGTGCGGGCCATGCGTGCCGCTGCGCCGAGGGCCACGATATGCGGCACGTTTTCCGTGCCGGGACGCAGGCCGTGCTCCTGCCCGGCGCCGACTAGCACCGGAGCGAGGGGAGTGCCGCGGCGCACATACAATGCACCGACACCTTTGGGTGCATAGCACTTGTGGCCGGCAAGGGTGAGCAGGTCGACACCCAGTTCATCAACATCCACTGTTACCTTGCCGATGGATTGCGCCGCGTCGGTGTGGAACAGCGCACCGGCGGCGTGTGCCAGACGCGAGAGTTCGGCGATGGGCTGCAGCGTGCCCACTTCATTGTTGGCGTGCATCACCGACACCAGCACGGTGTCGGCACGCAACGCCGCGGCCAGTTGCTGCGGCGCCACGCGCCCGTATGTGTCCACCGGCAGCACAGCCACCTCCCAGCCCTCGGCGCGCAGGCGCTCGGCCGGGGCCTGCACCGACGGATGTTCCACTGCCGAGATGATCAGGTGGCGCCCCTGGTGGCGCAGCGCGCGCGCCACGCCGCGCAGGGCCAGGTTGTTGGCCTCGGTTGCGCAGCCGGCAAACACGATCTCATCGCTTTGCGCATTGAGCAGTGCGGCGACTTGGCTGCGCGCCTGTGCCACCGCTTCCGCCGCGCGGTGGCCGTAGGGATGCGACGAGGAGGGGTTGCCGAAATGCTCGCGTAGGAACGGTACCATGGCGTCGAAGACCTCCGGTGCCATGGGGGTGGTGGCGTTGTAGTCGAGGTAGATGGGGGCGATCATGCTTAGTGTGGTCCGCATAGCCGGTGACGGTTCAGCTTAACGCCTGCCGCAGATCGGTGAGCAGGTCCTCCACATCCTCCAGCCCGATGGACAGGCGCAGCATGGCGCCGCTGATGCCGCGGCGCGCGCGCTCATGTGCGGTGAGGCCGTGGTGGGTGGTGGTGACCGGCTGGGTTATCAGGCTCTCGACGCCGCCTAGACTCGGCGCGATGGCGAACAGCTTCAGGCGATCCGCCACAGCGCTGGCGGCGGCCGTATCGCCGTCGATCTCGATGGTGAGCATGCCGCCGTAACCGTTCATCTGCCCGGCGGCCACGGCGTGGCCGGGATGGCTAGGCAGGCCGGGGTAGAGCACGCGTTTCACCCGCGGGTGACTCACCATCGCTTCGGCGATGTGTTGCGCGCTCGTATTCTGCTGGCGCACGCGCACGGTGAGGCTGCGGATGCTGCGCGCCAGCTGGTTGCACACCTCCGGCGCCGGTGTGGTGCCGAGGTTCTTGCGCCAGTTGAACACCGGGCCGATCAGTTCCGCACGGCTCATCAATGCGCCGGCGGTGAGGTCGCTGTGGCCACCGAGATATTTGGTGGCGCTGTGCACGACGAAGTCGGCGCCGAGCGCCAGCGGTTGCTGGTTCACCGGTGAGGCAAAGGTGTTGTCCACTGCGAGCAGCGCGCTGTGGGCATGGGCCTTTTGCGCCAGCACGCGCAGGTCGAAGATCTCCAGCAGCGGATTGGTGGGCGTTTCCAGGAACACCAGACCGTAGCCGTCGGCGAGCAGGCCATCGAGCCGTTCCAGTTCATGACCGAGCAACAATGCTGTCCGGATCCCCAGTTGTGGCAACTGCTCGGCGAGCAGTTCCAGTGTGCCGCCGTAGGCATCGCCGATGCAGACGATGCCGCGGTGGCCGTGGGCCAGAAACAGCGCGGATTCGGCGCCCATGCCGGAGCTGAAGGCCAGTGCTGTTTCCGCCCCTTCCAGGCTGGCGAGTTTCGCTTCCAGACTCTGGATGGTGGGGTTGAAGCCGTAGCGGGTATACAGGCTGCCCGGCTTGCGTCCGTCCACCACGTCGAGCAGGTCGGCGGTGGAGGGGAATTTGAAGGTGGTCGTGGTGTACAGAGGCGTGTGCGGACTGCCATGGACATCGGGCAACTCGCCAGCGTGCACGCAACGGGTGGAAAGTCCAGGGTTGTCGTCGTCCATCAACTTCACTCCTGCAGCATCGATCCAGGGCACGCACCGCGCACCTTGCGGTTTGTTCAGTGCCACTCCTGCATACAGCGTTCGAGCACCTCGTCCAGGATCGCCTCCAGCCGCGGCGCGTCGGGGTGGAGCTCACCCAGCACGCGGCCGAGATCCTGCGGTGAGATGATAACGCCGTCGGCCGGGGTCACCGGCCGGCCGTTGATGAGTATGGCAGGGGCGTGCAGTTCCGGTTGTTGCGGCAGCCGGCCGAAAAGTTCGTCGCAGCGCGCGGAGGCATGTTCGGCGAGCGCGGCGGCGTAGGCCTGGTAGAGGCGGCAACGGCCACCGGGCGGGGCGTTGAGCAGCAGGGTGATTTCCATGGCGGACCTCACAGGACGTTGTTGAGCAGGATGTAGCTGGCCACCAGCATCAGGAATACGGCGAAGCCTTTTTTCAGCGCCTCGCCCGAAACGCGGCTGGCAAAATGGGTACCGGCGAAGCTGCCGGCGATGGCCACGGCGGTGAACACCGCCATCAGGCCGTAGTCGATGGGCACTGCCCCGGCATAGCCGGCGAAGCCGGCGTAGGACTTCACGGCCACGATGGCCAGCGAGGTGCCGACGGCTTGCTTCATGGACAGGCCGGACAGCAGCACCAGCGCCGGGACGATCAAAAAACCGCGCACCACTCCCACCAGCCCCGTCAGCACGCCCACCAGGATGCCGTGCAGGGCGACGTGGCTCAGACAGCGGGTCGAGGAACACCCCTCGTTAACTTTGGCCACCGCCGCACCTACCGAACGGTGCGGTCGTGCTGGCGTGAGCATCTTCCAGGCGGCGGCGTACATCACCAGGGCGAACAGGGTGAGCTGGATGATAACCGGGGTAATCACCCCGAGACGGGCGCCGGCGTAGGTGCCGAAGATGCCGAACAGCCCGAATACCGCCGTCACCGTCAGGTTCACGTTGCCGTTGCGCCAGTGCTGCAGGGCCGTGATGGTGGCGGTCACCGCCACGATTCCCATACTCATGGCGATGGCCGACTTGGGTTCCACCTGGAGCAAATAGAGCAGGGCCGGGGTGGTGATGATGGACCCGCCGCTGCCGAAGATGCCTAGCACGATGCCGGTGGCAAGACCAGCCAGGATGGCACTGAGAGTCATGATGCGCGCTCCAGTAAATGGATGTGCAATATATTCAATAGATCAATTGAATATTAGTCAAGGGGTTTCGGGTGGGATGGGATCCATAGCGGTTGCTTGGCATATGGTGATGTTGATCGCGCTGAACAGGTTGAGCTGCAGCGTGGGTCAGAGGGGGCGGGCGTATGCGCCGGTTGCGCTGTCCCAGCGGGCGCCGACGCAGCACCGGGCTTAATGGGCGCGCAGTCTCAATACTGGCGCCAGCAGTTGCGGATCGTCCCACTCGCGCCCGCCGATGGCGCGGTAGGCGATGCGGCCTTGGGCGTCGACCACGAAGGTGGCGGGCAGGCCGCGGACTGGCCACTGGCCGAGCACGGCGCTGTCTAGGTCGAGCAGCAGAGGGAAGTCCACCGGGTAGTTGGCGGTGAACTGGAAAACGGTATCGGCGCTCTCGCCGACGTTGACCGCCAACATCATCACGCCCTCCACCTGCAACTGTTCCCAGGCGCGCTGCATGGAGGGCATCTCCTCGCGGCAGGGTGGGCACCAAGTGGCCCAGAAGTTGACGATCACCGGCTGGCCGCGTAGTTCGGACAGGCGCCAGGTCTTGCCATCCACATCCTGCAGGGCGAAGTCGGGTGCCGACGGGAGGTCGGGTACCGGGGTCAGGGTCTGTGGCAACTTATCGGCGGCGGAGGCGGACAGCGGCAGCAGCAGGATGGCGAGCAACAGCCAGGGACGCAACAGGTAGGGGCTATTCATCAGGAAATACTCCAGTCGTCGATTGTTGTAGATGTGTTTCTGGCGCGATAGGTCAGCGGCTAGTCCGTGTGACCCATCGCGGCAGGGCCCCTACGCGAGGCAGCGTGTTCATTGATCGGTGGCACACTGCATGGCGGGGAAGCGTTGGCGTTTTTCCTGTGCGCCACTGCGCCATACCACCTCTAGGTCGAAGCGGCTGCCGGGCGGCAGGCCGAGGGTGATCATGCCCATGTTCCAGTCGCCCGGTGCGAAGTGTTGTTCGGTGGGGAACAGTGCCCAGCGGAAGGCGATGCGCGCCGGCTGGCTGACGCCCAGATGTTCCCATTGCTCCTGCCACTCCGCCTCCAGCTTGAGCGGCTGCGCGCTGCCACCGGCGGGGGTGACGCGCCACTCGGTCAGGTTCAGTGTCAGGGGGGCGGCGGCCTCCGCGCCGTTGCGGATGATGGCCTGGAATACGCAGTCCGCCGCCAGCGGTTCGGCCTGTTCCGGCAGGAAACCGCGGCCCTGGAAAAAGGCGCGCGTCTGGTCCGGCAGGCGCTGATTAAAGGTGAAGGACGCGCCATACC
>NZ_JBLJDO010000027.1:0-26497 GCF_059410345.1 Sulfurivermis sp.
CAGCGCCGCAGCGCCGAGCAGCACGCCGCCGCCCTGCCACAGCAGCACCGCCGCAGGCAGCAATGCGGCGGCGATGCCGAGCGCCGCCCACAGGGCGGCGAGCGCGACCAGCCGTGGCGCGGGGGTGAATCTCACTGCCGCGGCGCCTCGACGTTGGCGAGCAGGTCTTTCAGCACGTCGTCGGGACGGTAGCCCTCGATCTCCAGATCGGCCGACAGCTTGACGCGGTGGCGCAGCACTGCCGGGGCGATGGATTTCACGTCGTCGGGGGTGACGAAGAAATTGCCGTTGGCCAGCGCCTGGGCGCGGGCACAGCGCAGCAGCGCGATGCCGGCGCGCGGGCCGGCGCCGGTCTCGATGCCCTGCCAGTCGCGGGTGGCGCGCACGATGCGCACGATGTAGCCGAGGATCGCCTCGTCCACCTGCACCTGCGCCGCGGCCTTCTGCACCTCGATCACCTGCGCCGGGGTCAGCACCGGCTCGATGGTGGAGACATCGAGCTGGTTGCCCACCGCATTGGCGGTGACCTGGCGGATCATCGCACTTTCTTCCTGTTCGCTCGGATAGTCGATGTAGACGTTGAGCAGGAAGCGATCGAGCTGCGCCTGCGGCAGTGGATAGGTGCCCTCCTGCTCCACCGGGTTCTGCGTCGCCATCACCAGAAAGGGCTGCTCCAGCTGGAACGGCTTGCCCTCGATGGTGACCTGCTCCTCCTGCATCGCCTCCAGCAGCGCCGACTGGGTCTTGGCCGGGGCGCGGTTGATCTCGTCGCCGAGCAGAAAGTTGCAGAAGATGGGCCCGCGACGGATGCGGAACTCCTCCGATTTCATGTCGAACATGGCGTGGCCGCTGATATCGCTCGGCATCAGGTCGGGCGTGAACTGCACGCGGGAGAAGTGGCCGCCCACCGCCTTGCTCAGGGAACGCACCAGCAGGGTCTTGCCCAGGCCCGGCAGGCCCTCCACCAGCACATGGCCGCCGGCGACCAGCGCCACGATCACCTCGCGGATCACCTGCCGCTGACCGATCACCGCACGGCCCACCATCGCCTCCAGATGGCGCACCTGGGTGCTGGCCTGGGCCAGCGCCGGATTCTGCATGTTCGTCTCGCTCATCATTCCTCCCTCGCGGAATTCATAGTGCGGTGCGCAGCACCTGCAAATAACTGCTCAACTCGATGAAATCGCTCTCCGCCGCATAGTCTGCATACAACGCCCGCTGCACGGCGTGCGGCGTCAGCCCGCTGCGTGCGGCGATCCAATGGCAGCGTTCGGCGGGCTCCATGCCGCGCAGTGCGTAATGCTTGCCGAGCCAGGCCTGCTCGATGCGTTGGCGGTTGTGCCGGAACAGCGCCTGGGTGCGGTCCAGCCGCCACAGATAGGTGGCGCTGGCCGTGAGGTGTTCGCTGATGTCCCGCCGCGGCGCCTGCGCCGGCGGCAGCAGCGGACCGAGGCGCGCCCCCATCTTCCACAGCCACAGCACAATGGCGGCGAGCAGCGCGACCAGCGCGTGCGCCGCATGCTGCCAGGCCAGGTCCAGCAACGACGGCATCACCACGTCGTGCACCAGCCACACCTTGCCTTTCGGCTCGGTCCCCACCAGCAACGCCAGGGCCAGGGCATGGTCGTCATCGCCGATGCGGCGGTTGGTGAGGAAGGTGTTGTCCGCCAGCACCGTCACCAGTCCCGCGCCCAGCGCGTATTGCAGCAGGCCGTAACCCTCATCCATTGCGACGCCGGCGCTGGCCTGCTCCTCGGTATCTTCCAGATAGCGCTGGGTGGACATGGTCACGCCCACCGGCGTCTCCACCTCGGCAAATTCGATCTCGAGGCGCACCTGCCGGGGAATGTCCGGCAGGAAGCCCTGTTCGCGTTCGACGACGCGCACCCCCAGCTCCGCCAGCAGACCGGGGATCTTGCGGTCCGCCGCCTTGCCGATGCGCAGCGTGGCGTCGGCACCGACGATCAGATGGCCGCCCGCCTCGATCCAGGCACGCAGCAACTGCTGCCGCTCTGCCCCGGCCGGCGGCACGTAGCGGTAAATCACCAGGACGTCGTTGCTGCCGGGCAGATTGCGCCACAGATCGGAACTGGACACGCTGGCCGCCTCGCGACCGATGCGCGCAAGAAAGCGCTCGGCGGCGAGGAAGGGATTGCGCCGTGCCTCCTGCGAATAGCCGCCGACCACCTCGCGCTCGGCCAGTTCGAAATTATTGAAGAACCAGATCAGCGCCAGCGCCGTGCCCACAGCGAGCACACCGCCGACGATCAGCCGGACCACACGCAGCTCATTCATCGGCGCGCGCTCCATACAACTGCTGCCAGGAGGCGGCCAGTGCCGCGATGTCGTCCGCCGCCGGAGCCACATGACCGTAGGCACACCACACCCAGGCGCGGGTCAGACGGCTGAAGAACTCCCCTTCCGACGCTGGCCGCTGGTCCCCGACGATGCGTTGGCATTCACCCTCGGTGGCGCTGTCGGGGATGCGCACATGGTGCTCGTGGATCAGACGGATCAGGGTGGCGCGATAGAGCAGGCTCAGGGCAGGACGAAGGCGCCCCTCGCCCAGCAGGGCAGCAACGGCGGCAGCCACATCCTGCGGCAGGGATTCCGGCGTCACCGGCAGGCCGAACAGCACCGACGGTGGCGGCGCTTGGCGCGCGGCACGACGTTGCGGCAGCCAGTCGGTGAGGCGCAGCAGATAGAGCAGCAACCAGCCGAGCAACACCGCAGCGGCGATCCACAACAGATACTCAAACAGCTCGGCAACCATGGGCACCCAGGACATATCCCAGTTGGGCCGCTGCTGCTGCTCGCGCTCACCGAGATAGCGCCAGTATTTTTCCGTCGTCCGGCTGCCGAAATCCTCGTCCTGCAATACCTCGCCGATCACCTGCTGCGCCTCGGCATGCTCCAGCGCCCAGCTCTCCGTAGCCGGCCAGGCCAGACCGAACAGCAACGCGCCACCCAGCAGCAGCGCTGCCGTGGCGCGTGCCGGTTTGAAACGTGGCGCCATGCGGCGGAAGGCCAGCTCCAAATCCCAGGCTTCCAGTACCGAGCGGCGCGTCAGATACAGGGCAAAGCCGCCGGCCACGTAGAACGGCGCAATGATGGACATGGCGAGCAGCGCAAAGGCGTTGCTCAGCCAGGCGGATACCGGTTCGTCACCCACCAGCATTTCCCACCAGTCATCGGGACGCAACTCATCGGGGATCAGGTACAACAGCAACAGCAGAAAGGAAAACTGCAACACCCCCTCGAAGTGGATGCCGCCGATGGTGAGCCAGGTGCCGGTGGACTGGTTGGTGGACAATACCTGCAGGCGCTTGTCGCGCTCGGCACCGGTCAGCCCCTCCAGGTGCGACACCGGCATGAAGAAGGAGCGATTGGTGCTCAACCGCCGCACGGTGAGATTGGCAAGCAGACGCGGCCGCAGCACCGTACGCCACTGTCCCAGCGTTTCGCGCCAGGACAGCTCCTCGCCGAACAGGCGCCGGCTGAGCCAGAACAGCAACAGCGGTTCATACAGCGGCTTGAACCACCACACCATCAGCGCCACCGCCCAGGGCCATGGGTGCAGCAGCAGCACTGCGAGCAGGCTGAGCGGCAGCGCGGTGGCAAACCACAGGCACCACAACGGCCAGAACCATTGCCGCGCCATGACAAAGCCCAGATCGACGCCCTCCCACGGCGTGCGATAGCGGATGCTGGCGCTGATGCGATCAAGCTGCATCGCGGCCCCGCCCGGCCCAGCCCAGATACAGAATCAGCCCGCCCCACAGCACGGCGGAAACGGTGTACTTCACCGCGGGCGCGATGGCGCCGTTGGACGACCAAAAGGCCTCGATGAAGGCCGCCCCGAGCAGCAGCAGGGCCGCCCCCATCACCAGCGTCACCGCCTCCAGCGCCGCCCACTTGAGCGCCTCGCCGCGCGTGCGCCGCCCCGGCGCCAGGATCGCCTTGCCGAGCAGCAGGCCGGCGGCGCCGCTGATGCAGATGGCGGTCAGTTCGAAGGCGCTGTGGCCGGCGACGAAGGTCCAGAAGGTGGAGGAAAAACCCAGCTGGGTGAGATGACCGGCGACACCGCCGATCACCACGCCATTGAACAGCAGCAGCAGCACCGTGCCGACACCGGCCAGCATACCGCTGGCGAAGGTGCGGAAGCCGATGCCGATGTTGTTCCAGATGTAATAGCCGAACATGCTGAAGTCGGTAGCGGAGGCGCGATCCTCGCCACGCCCCGGCAGCGGATTGGCCGGGTCGTACATGAACTCCATCGACGCCACCTCGAACGGATCGAGGATGGTGTAGATGAAATCGGGATCGAAATAGCAGGCGAGGCCCATGGCCAGCGCCGGACCATAGAACAGCAACGTCGCCAGCCAGAAGGCGCCGCTGTGGCGGCGCAGCGCATTGGGAAAGCCGCTCCACAGAAAGGCCACCAGGCGCCACAGCCAGAGGCTCTTGCGCTGGTACAACAGGCGATGGCCGCGCTGCACCAGGTCATGCAGTTCGTCGACCAGGCCGGTGCTGTAGTGGCGGTGACGCGCCAGGGCGTAGTCGGCGCACAGGCGACGGTACAACTCCGGCAGGCGTTCCAGCCCTTCCCGCTGGCGCCGGCGCGGCGGCTTGTCCAGCTCGTCGGCCAGTTGGCGGAAGCTGTCCCACAGCGCTTGCTGTTGCTCGATGAACTGCTGCTGCTTCATCGTCCGCGCTCCAGCCAGCGGGCATAACCCAGCACGGTCTGCACGGCGGCTGGCCCCCGCTCATCGGCAATGATCTCCGCCAGTTCCTCCACCCGGGCCGAGGCCAGCGTCGTACTGCGCTCGGCAAAGTCGAGCAAGGCGCGCTGCTCCTCCACCGCCAGCGGCGCCGGCAGGGCATGCGCCTCCGCCTCAATCACCACCTCGGCGCGCCGTACCGCATCCGCATACACCACCAGGGTGCCGGCAGCGAGATCGCCGAGGCGCTTGAACTGACGATTGATCAGCATCGACAGCAGGCCGACGCCATAGAACAGGGGAAAGAAATCGATCACCCGCAACAGATTGCGGATCAGGGCGGCGGCCCAACCGATGGGCGTGCCGTTGTCATGCACCACGCTGAGGCCGAGCGCCTTCTTGCCCGGCGTGGCACCGCGCGTCACCTCGAACAGCACGGGATAGAACCATTCCATCAGAAACAGCATGATGAGAAAAGCACCGACACCGAGGTCGGCCAGCGGCAGCAGGATCATGGACAGCATGAACAACACCGCATAGCGGATCAGCGCATCCAGCACCCAGGCCAAGGCACGTGGCAGCGGCCCGGCCACCCGCAGGCGCAGGTCCACACCTTCGGGCGTCTCGAAGGTATGGACCGTATCCAGTTGCAGCATTGGGAAGCGGCGGCGTTAGCTGGCTAGGGTCGGAATGAGGACAGCGGCAAAGATACCAACCACACCGAGCACCGCGAGGCCGATACCGATGTAGCCGAGCACCTTCTCCCAGCCACGGGTGACGCGCGGCGGCGCAAAGCGATTGGTGCCTGCGGTACCGCCCTTGAGCAGCAAGACCAGGATGAATACGAAATTGACGATGGGAACGATGAACAGCAGGCTCCACCAGCCCGAGGCATTGAAGTCGTGCAGGCGGCGAATGGCAAACAGGATGGTCGGCACGAACAGCACCAACTGGACCAACAGGACCATCGGCCCCATCGCCGCCAAGCTGTCCGGCCCCATCATCGCCATACCGCCGCCCACCACCATCATGGCGATCCAGGCGGCGACGCCCAGCAGCACACCCCAGGCGATGTAACTCAAACGGCCGAAGCGGCCCTTGGGCGAAAACGGCCCGCTCTCGTCAAACCCGCCCTGGCCGGGGATGGCGGAAACATCGGCGGCAGGCGCCTGATAGGGATTCATGGATTCCATGCGTACAGCTCCGTTGTTTGTTGTTGTTGGCGGCATCGTGCAGTGCGACGCCATCCCCCTGGAGTGGCGGCCATCCCCGCCTGGGCATGGCCGCCGGTTACTATAGCAATCCGGCCTGGGAAAAAAATCCCCGCCGGACCCTGCACCGCATAAAAACATAGCCGCTATCGCACGACTCAACTCTTGCGCGCACGGTAATAGTTGATCAATCCGTTGGTGGAACTGTCGTGCCCCTCCACCGCCGCCGGCGCCGCCAGTTCCGGCAGGATCGCCTTGGCCAGTTGCTTGCCCAGCTCCACGCCCCATTGATCGAAGGAATTGACGTTCCAGATCACGCCCTGCACGAAGACCTTGTGTTCATACAACGCGATGAGCCGGCCCAGGGTGCGCGGCGTGAGCTTATTGAACAGCAGGGTGTTGCTGGGACGGTTGCCGGGGAAAATCTTGTGATTGAGCAGCGCCAGAATTTCCGCATCGCTCTTGCCCTCCGCCTGGAGTTCCGCGCGCACCTCGGCCTCGTTCTTGCCCTTCATCAGCGCCTCGCCCTGGGCAAACACATTGGACAACAGGATGGCGTGGTGCTCGCCGATGGGATTCTGGCTGTGCAACGGCGCCAGAAAGTCGACCGGCACCAGCTTGGTGCCCTGATGAATGAGCTGATAGAAGGCGTGCTGGCCGTTGGTGCCCGGTTCGCCCCAGATCACCGGCGCGGTGGACCAGGTCAGATTCTCGCCCTCGCGGGTGACTCGCTTGCCGTTGCTCTCCATATCCAATTGCTGCAGGTAGGCAGGAAAGCGGTGCAGGTACTGATCGTAGGGCAGGATGGCGTGGCTCTGGGCGCCGAAGAAATTGTTGTACCAGATGCCGAGCAGCGCCAGGATCACCGGCATGTTCTTCTCCAGTGGCGCACTGTGGAAGTGGCTGTCCATGTCATGACCGCCGGCCAACATCTCCTCGAAGTTGTCCATGCCGATATAGACGGCAATGGACAGGCCGATGGCCGACCACAGTGAATAGCGCCCGCCGACCCAGTCCCAGAACTCGAACATATTGCGCGTATCGATGCCGAACTTGGCCACCGCCTCGGCATTGGTGGACAGGGCCACGAAGTGTTTGGCCACCGCCGCCTCGTTGCCGGCCGCCTGCACCAGCCATTGCCGCGCGGTGCGCGCATTGGTCAGTGTCTCCTGGGTGGTGAAGGTCTTGGAGGCGACGATGACCAGGGTGGTCTCCGGCTGCAATTGCCTCAGGGTCTCGGCGACATGGGTGCCGTCGACATTGGAAACGAAGTGCACATTGAGACCCGGCTGGGCGTAGGGCTTCAATGCCTCGCAGGCCATCAGCGGCCCGAGGTCGGAACCACCGATGCCGATATTCACCACGTCGGTGATCGCCTTGCCGCTGTAGCCGGTCCAGCGCCCGCCGCGCACGGCATCGGAAAACTCGCGCATCTTGGCCAGCACCGCCGCCACCTTGGGCATCACGTTCTCCCCATCCACCAGAATCGGCTGCGCGCCGCGATGGCGCAGCGCCACGTGCAACACGGCACGCTGCTCGGTGTTATTGATGGTCTCGCCGCGAAACATGCGATCGCACCAGCCAGTGATGTCCTGCTGCCGCGCCAGATCGAACAGCAGCCGCAGGGTATCGGCCGTAACCCGGTTCTTGGAGTAGTCCAGCAGCAGATCGTCGAATTGCAGCGAAAAACTCGCAAAGCGCTGCGGGTCGCGCTCGAACAGATCGCGCATGTGGATATGGGCCACATCCTGGTAGTGCGCCGCCAACGCCTTCCAGGCCGCAGACTGGGTCAGATTGCTCATTCGGGTTCCTTTCTTACTCGTTGTCTTCTTCCGGCGCATCCAGCGAATCACGCCAGTGCTGATCATCCCGGTCGAACAACCGGTTGGCCTCCAGCGGTCCCATGGTTCCCGCCGGATAGGTATGAATGAAGTCGCGCTCCATGGCCCACACCTTGAGGATCGGGTCCACCACCTGCCAGGCCCAGCGCACCTCGTCGTAGCGCAGGAACAGCGAATGGTCGCCTTCGATCACATCCAGCAGCAGGGCCTCGTAGGCATCGAGCTGACGTTGGGCCAGGCCGCAATAAGCTGCATCAAGCCGGGTGGTGCCGGTACGCATCTCCAGGCCCGGCACCTTCACCTGAATCTCCACGCGCAGACATTCCTGCGGCTGGATCGACAGCAGCAGCCAGTTGGGCTTGATCTGATCCACCTGGGTGCGGCGGAACAGCTGTTGCGGCGGATGCTTGAAGCGGATGGCGATCATCGAGGTGTCCGCCGCCATACGCTTGCCGGTGCGGATGTAGAACGGCACGTTACGCCAGCGCCAGTTGTCGATATAGAACTTGAGTGCGGCATAGGTCTCGGTGGTGCTGTGTGGCTCCACCCCCTCCTCTTCCAGATAGCCGGGAACCTTCTCGCCCTTCACCGTGCCGCGCGCATACTGGGCACGGAAGGCATGGGCATGCACGGCACTGGCGGGGATGGGCCGGATCGATTTCAGCACCTTCACCTTCTCATCGCGCAGCGATTCGGCATCCAGCGCCGCCGGCGGCTCCATCGCCACCAGGGTGAGCATTTGCAGCAGGTGGCTTTGCAGCATGTCGCGCAGGGCGCCGGCGCCGTCGTAATACTCGGCGCGCGACTCGATGCCCTTGGACTCGGCATGGGTGATCTGCACATGGTCGATGTAGTTGCGGTTCCACAGCGGCTCCAGCATCAGGTTGGCAAAGCGGAACACCAGTACGTTCTGCACCGTGCTCTTGCCCAGATAGTGATCGATGCGGTAAAGCTGCGATTCATTGAAACTGCGGTGCAGCTTTTCTTCCAGGATCTGCGCGCTCTCCAGGTCATAGCCGAAGGGCTTTTCGATCACCACCCGACGCCAACCACTGTCTTCAGTATTGAGACCACTCCGCGCCAGCAGCTCGCCCACCATGCCGAATTCCGCCGGGCGGATCGCCATGTAGAACACCACGTTGTCGGGGAAGTGCGAGCCCTCGCTCAGGGCCTGGCGCAGGCGGTGATAGGATTCCACATCGCCGAGATCGCCCTGAAAGTAGTGCACGCGCTGCGCGAAGCGCTCCATCACCTCCGGCTTCAACCCATGCCGCGCCCGCGGCGTCAGTATCGCCGCCACCTCGCCGCGCCAGGCCTCATCGCTGTACTCGCGCCGGCCGAAACACAGAATGCGCATCGCCTCCGGCAAGCGCTGCGCCTCTTCCAGGTGATACAACGCCGGCAACAGCTTGTTGGCCGCTAGATTGCCGGTAGCGCCGAAGATCACAAAAGTGCATGGGTCGATCATCGTTACTCCCTAACCAGTCGTTCCTGTTTTTCCAACACGTTGGCACGGCACATTTCCACTCCCCTATGTCTCGCCGAGCAACACAGCCCGAGGCGGGATGGCCCGCAGGGGGCGCGCCATGGATGGCGCGCATTCCTCCGTCAGTACAGGGACGTACTGTCGGAGGAACCCGCCTCGGGCGAGTAGCGCAGGGAACCCGCAGGGCGAGACATCGGGGCCGCCTTTCTTTGGTTACTTTCTTTGGCGGGACAAAGAAAGTAACCCGCGCGCGGGGCGGTTCCCCGCATCAAAATTAACTTGCGCGCAGCGCACAAAACCAACACCCCATCAGCTAACCCTTCTCCACCTTATGCCCCCCAAACGCATTGCGCATCAGCGCCAGCAGTTTGGCCGGATAGCCCTCGGCATCCTGGCTGGTGAAGCGCATCTGCAAGGCCAGCGAGATCACCGGCAGGGCCACGCCCTGATCGATGGCCTCGATGGCGGTCCAGCGGCCTTCGCCGGAATCGGCCACCACGGGAGAAATGTCCTTCAGTTCCTGATCGGCGGCCAGGGCATCGGCGGTGAGGTCGAGCAGCCAGCTGCGCACCACCGAGCCGTGGCGCCACAGTTCGGCCACCTGCGCCAGGTCGAGCTTGAATTCCTGCTTGCCGCGCAGCAGCGCAAACCCCTCGGCATAGGCCTGCATCATGCCGTATTCGATGCCGTTGTGGACCATCTTGGTGAAGTGGCCGGCGCCGATGGGGCCAACGTGGGCCCAGCCGGTATCCGGTGCCAGGGCGCGGAACAGCGGCTCCAGTGCCTTAACGGCCGCCGGCTCACCGCCGGCCATCAGGCAGTAGCCCTTGTCCAGGCCCCACACACCGCCGGAAGTGCCGACGTCGACGAAGTGGATGTCATGTTCGGCCAGCAGCGCGCCGCGGCGCTGGGAATCGTGATAATTGGAGTTGCCGCCGTCCACCAGGACATCGCCGGCCTCCAGCACGGGAATCAGCTGATGGATCATCTGCTCGGTAGGCGAGCCGCTCGGCAGCATCAGCCACACCACACGCGGCGTCGGCAGCGCCCGCACCGCCTCGGTGGCCGAGGTGGCGGCGATCATCCCCTCCTCCGCCACCAGCTGGCCCACGATGTCCGGCGAGCGGTTGTAGCCCACCACCTCGATGCCGTGGCGGCGCAGACGACGCACCATGTTGCCGCCCATCTTGCCCAGACCGATCATCGCCATCTTCATCGCTTGCCCCTCCGTTCCTCACACCAAAACATACACTGCTCCTGTTTCTACAGACATAAGAAATGTCCGCCGGGGCAAGAACCCAGGTTTTCACCGTGTGAGCGCAAACTGTCCGCTCATTTGGTTTAACATAGCCGCCCTTGCCGAACTTTCTCACGATAGCATTTAACTATGTCGCGAATCCTGTTTGCCAGCAGCGAGGCCCATCCGCTCATCAAGACCGGCGGTCTGGCCGATGTGAGCGGTTCGCTGCCGCCGGTGCTGCGCGCCCTCGGCGATGATGTGCGTCTGGTGCTGCCGGCCTACCGCACCGTGTTGCAACGCCTGCCGGTGCTGCCCGTGGTGGCGGAACTGGCGCTGCCGGGCAGCGCCACACCGGTACGCCTCCTGGAAGGCACCCTGCCGCAGACCGAGGTGCCGGTGTGGCTGGTGGAGGCGCCGCACTTCTTCGACCGCGACGGCGGCCCCTATCTCGGCCCCGACGGCCACGACTGGCCCGACAACGCCGCCCGCTTCACCCTGTTCTGCCGCGCCATCGTCGAGCTGGCGCAGGACCGTGCCGGGCTGGGCTGGCGTCCCGAGGTGGTGCACTGCAACGACTGGCAGACCGGCCTGGTACCGGCCCTGCTGGCGCTGGAACCCAGCCGTCCCGGTACCGTATTCACCATCCACAACATGGCCTACCAGGGTCTGTTTTCACGCCAGACCTTCGCCAGCCTGGAGCTGCCGGAGGCGCTGTGGCACTGGCAGGCGATGGAGTTTCACAGCCAGTTCAACTTTCTCAAGGGCGGCCTGGCCTTCGCCGACTGGATCACCACCGTCAGCCCCACCTATGCCCAGGAAATCCGCAGCGCCGCGTTCGCCTATGGCCTGGAAGGCGTGCTCAACCACCGCGCCGAACGCCTGCGCGGCATCCTCAACGGCATCGACTACAACGCCTGGGACCCGGCCCACGACCCGCTTATCCCGCACCACTACAGTGCAACCAAACTGGCCGGCAAGAAGAAGGATAAGGCGGCGCTGCAGCGCCAGTTCGCACTGCCGGTGGAGCCGGACGTGCCGCTGCTCGGCCTGGTCGGTCGCATGGTGGAACAAAAGGGCATCGATCTGGTGCTGGCGGTGTTGCCGGAACTGTTGCTGCGGGGGGTGCAGATAGCCGTGGTGGGAACCGGCGCGGCCCACTACGAACAGGCCTTCCGTGACCTGGCCGACCGCTACCCGGACCAGGTGGGCGCCTTCATCGGCTATGACGAGCGCTATGCGCATCTGGTGGAAGCCGGCGCCGACATCTTCCTCATGCCCTCGCGCTTCGAGCCCTGTGGCCTGAACCAGATCTACAGCCTGCGCTATGGCACCGTGCCGGTGGTACGCCGCACCGGCGGCCTGGCCGATACCGTGGTCCACGCCGACGCCGCCACTCTGGCCGACGGTACGGCCACCGGCCTCGTATTCGAGGCGGCTGACAGCAGCGCCCTGCTCATGGCCATCAGCCAGGCATTGGCGCTGTACCGCCAGCCGGAGATCTGGCGCCGGGTGATGCAGACCGGCATGCGGCGCGACTTCAGCTGGGAACAGAGCGCCCGCCAGTACCAGGAGCTGTACCGCCAGCTTCCCTGAGCGGTCCGCTCCCTACTCAGGGGACGCAACGTAATTTGCGATTCCCCCAGCCCTTGCTCAGGCATTGCGCGCCAGCACATTGCCAGCAGGCAATAACCGCCCTTTCGGGTATACTACCGCCCCCTGTGCGGACGGCGAACGCCGTCACAGATATCCATCCTCCCGCCGCGTGCGGGAATACAGGCAAACAACAATGATTAGCTTGAATGACAAGCAGCTGCGGAGCCGCGTCAAACTGTTCGGCGCTCTGCTCGGGGAGACACTGAGATCACAGGCCGGTGAGAAGGTCTACGCCGCCGTGGAGACCCTGCGCAAGGGCTACATCAGCCTGCGCCAGGAGGACTCGCCGCGCCAGCGCCAGCGCCTCAGCCGCTTTATCGCCAATCTCGACGCCGAGACGCTGACCCATGTGGTGCGCGCCTTCAGTACCTATTTCAGCCTGGCCAACATCGCTGAGGAGGCACAGCAGTACCGCAGCCGCCGCCGCGCCATGCGCACCGGTGGCCCGCTGTGGACCGGCTCCTTCGACGAGGCGCTGCGCGACTTCAAGTCGCGCGATGTCAGCCCGGAGCAGCTGCAATCGCTGCTCAACCGCCTGGCCTACATGCCGGTGTTCACCGCCCATCCCACCGAGGCCAAGCGCCGCACCGTGATGGAGGGGCTGCGCCGCATCTTCCTGCTGTCCGAGCGCCTGGACGACCCGCGTATCGGCAAGGAGGAGCAGCAGGACATCCGCGCCCAGCTGCGCACCGAAATCCTGATCCTGTGGAAGACCGACGAGGTACGCGCCCAGCGCCCGCAGGTACGCGACGAGATCAAGAACGGCCTGTTCTATTTCCGTGAGAGCCTGTTCCAGGCGGTGCCCGCCACCTACCGCAACATGGACAAGGGCGTGCGCCGCATCTACGGCCCCGACAGCGGCATCAGCGTACCCAGTTTCCTGCGCTTCGGTTCCTGGATTGGCGGCGACCGCGACGGCAATCCCTTCGTCACGCCGGAAACCACGGTGATGGCAGTGCGCCTGCATCACCGTGAGATCCTGCGCGAGTATGTCGAACGCATCACCCACCTGAGCCATGTGCTGACCCATTCCCATCTGCTGTGCACGCCGAGCGAGGCCTTCCGCGCCAGTCTGGAGCGCGACGAGGTTTCCTTCACCGACGAGGCCTTCGCCGACAAACCGCACCGCTTCGTCAGCGAACCCTACCGCCGCAAGCTGTACATCATGCGTCACCGCCTGATGCAGAACCTGCGCACCGTGGACGCACGCCTCAATGGCAGCGAGGTGGAGGGCGCCACCGCCGGCTATCACTCGGAAAGCGGCTTCCTGCATGACCTGTATCTGATCCGCGACTCCCTCATCGCCCACGGCGACAACATCATCGCCGACGGCGACCTGAAGGATCTGATCCGCCTGGCCGAGACCTTCGGCTTCTTCCTGGTCCACCTCGACCTGCGCCAGGAGTCCACGCGACACAGCGACGCAGTGACTGAACTGCTGGCACAGCAGGCCGAACCGGTGGACTACAAGTCCCTGGACGAGGCCCAGCGCATCGCCCTGCTGTCCGAACTCATCGGCCACACGCCGCTGCCGCTGGACCGCAGCGCGCTGAGTGACAGCGCGCGCGAGACGCTGGAGGTATTCAAGGTGATGGCGCGTATGCGCAAGGAGGTCAGCCCCAAGGCCTTCGGCAACTACGTCATCTCCATGACCCATGCCGCCAGCCATGTGCTGGAGGTGCTGCTGCTGGCGCAGCAGGCCGGCCTGGTGGGCCGCCGCGGTGACGAATGGTTCTGCGACATCCGCGTGTCGCCGCTGTTCGAGACCATCGTCGACCTGGAACACATCGAGCCGGTGATGAGCACCCTGCTCAACAGCTCCACCTATACCGCCCTGCTCAAGGCCTCGGGCAATCAGCAGGAAGTGATGCTGGGCTACTCCGATTCCTGCAAGGACGGCGGCATCCTCGCCTCGTCCTGGAATCTGTATCAGGCGCAGAAGAAGATCGCCGCCCTGGCCAGCGCGCGCGGCATCGGCCTGCGCCTGTTCCACGGCCGCGGCGGCACCATCGGCCGTGGCGGCGGCCCGACCCACGAGGCCATACTGGCGCAGCCGGCCGGCACCGTGCACGGCGAGATCAAGTTCACCGAACAGGGCGAGGTGCTGTCCTACAAATACAGCAACGCCGAAACGGCCGTGTTCGAACTGACCATGGGCGTGTCCGGCCTGCTCAAGGCCAGCCGCGGCGTGATTGCGCCGCCGGCGCCGGACAACGCCGACTACACCGCCATCATGCAGCAGCTCGCCGGCTACGGCGAGGATGCCTATCGCGAACTGACCGACCGCACCCCTGGCTTCCTCAATTATTTCTACGAGGCCACGCCGGTGAGCGAGATCGGCATGCTCAACATCGGCTCACGCCCGTCGCACCGCAAGAAGGGCGACCTGTCCAAGGGCTCGGTGCGGGCCATCGCCTGGGTGTTCGGCTGGGCGCAGTCGCGCCACACCATTCCCGCCTGGTATGGCATCGGCAGCGCCCTGGCGCAGTGGTGCGGCGGCGATCCACAACGCATGGCGCAGTTGCAGACCATGTACCGCGAGTGGCCTTTCTTCCGCGCCTTACTGTCCAACACACAAATGTCGCTGTTCAAGGCCGACATGGGCATCGCCGCCCAGTACGCGGGGCTGTACGCCAACCGCGAGGTGTCCGACAAGGTCTACGGCATGATCCGCGGTGAGCACGAACGCACCGTCGGCAACGTACTGCAGGTAGCGCAGTTGCAGACCCTGCTGGAAGAAACGCCGGGCCTGCTGCTGTCACTGGCACGCCGCAATCCTTATCTGGACCCGCTCAACCACATCCAGATCATGCTGTTGCAACGCTACCGCGACACCACACAGGACGAAGAGGAACGCAAGGTCTGGCTGGAGCCGCTGCTGCGCTCGATCAACGCGATTGCCGCCGGCATGCGCAATACCGGCTGATCGCCGTTGTCATGCAAAAAACGAAGGGGCCGCAAGGCCCCTTCGTTATTGTGCTGTGCCGTGACTTCCGCCGCTACGCAGCCTGTACCGGAATGGTGTTGGCGGTACGGATGACGTGATTGTTTTCGTCCAGGTAGACGAGGGTCGGCTTGTAGGTGGCCAGTTCCTGCTGGGACAGGCCGACGAAGGCGCAGATGATCACCACGTCCCGGGGCGCGGCCTTGTGGGCGGCGGCACCGTTGATGGAAATCACACGCGAACCGTCTTCGGCACGGATGGCATAGGTGGTAAAACGCTCACCATTGGTCACGTTGTAAATCTGGATCTGCTCGTACTCGCGGATCCCTGCCAGATCCAGCAGCTTGCCGTCGATGGCACATGAGCCTTCATACTCCAGCTCCGAGTGGGTCACCCGGGCGCGGTGCAGTTTGGCTTTGAGCATGGTCAGATGCATGGGTCAAGCTCGTTTCATCACAAAACAGGGGCGCCAATTATGGGGCTTTGCCGCCCCCGGTTCAATGAAAAATCGCAAACGCCGCGTTTTTCATAAAAATTAATCCAATTTAATCAGCAGGTTATCAATCAGCCGCGTCTTGCCCAGGCGCGCCGCCGCCAGTGCCACCAGGCGGCGTTCGCCCGCCTGCGGCGCGCCCAGATCCTCCGCCCGCCGCACACTCACATAGTCGGGACAAAACCCCGCCCGTTCAAGCCGCGCCACCGCCGCCGCCTCCAGTACGGCATAGTCGTGCGCACCGTCCCGCAGCTGTGCCGCCAGTGCCAACAACGTTGCATAGACCTCCGTTGCCAACTTGCGCTCCTCTGCGCCGAGGTAGCCGTTACGCGAACTCATCGCCAGGCCGTCCGCCTCGCGCACCGTAGACACGCCTATGATCTCCACCGGCATATCGAGATCGCGTACCATCCGGCGGATCACCAGCAGCTGCTGGTAATCCTTCTCGCCGAATAAGGCCACGTCCGGCTGCACGATGTTGAACAGCTTGCTCACCACCGTGGCCACGCCGCGGAAGTGACCGGGACGGAACGCGCCGCACAGGATATCCGACACCCCGGGCACCTCGACGAAGGTGAGTCCGGCGCGGCCCAGCGGATACATCTCCTGCTCGGTGGGTGCAAACAGCAGATCGCAGCCCGCCGCCACCAGTTTTTCCTGGTCCGCCGCCAAGGTCCGCGGATAGGCGGCGAAGTCCTCGCTGGGGCCGAACTGCAGCGGGTTGACGAAGATGCTCGCCACCACCCGATCGGCGCGCTGACGCGCCTCGGTAACGAGGTGGATATGCCCGGCATGCAGATTGCCCATGGTGGGCACGAAAGCGACGCGCAGGCCCGCGGCACGCCAGGCAGCGACGAGGGAGCGTACTTCAGCAATGGTAGTGACGGTTTGCATGGCTATCTTTTGAAAAACACCCTGTCGCAGAGACGCGGAGGCGCAGAGTGAAAATTGAGTATTGGTTGAGATACCCCCAACGCGGCAGGGGTGCGCAACTGTCAGGCCGTCATTCTAATGACATAACAACTCTGCGTCTCCGCGTCTCTGCGACAGGGTGTTTTCAGTCGACGCTGTGCTCAGGGCCCGGGAAGCGCCGTTCCTTCACCGCCTGCACGTAGGCACCGACGGCGCCAGCGACGGAGCCGGCCGGTTGCAGGAAATCCATGGAGAACTTCGGCCGCTTGCCCGGCGTGATACCGAGCATGTCGTACAGCACCAGCACCTGGCCGTCGGTGTCGGGGCCGGCGCCGATGCCGATCACCGGGATGTCCACTGCGGCGGTGATCTCGGCGGCCAGCACGCTCGGCACGCACTCCAGCAGCAGCAGATCGGCGCCGGCGTGGGCCATGGCCTGCGCTGCGGCCAGCATTTCGTTGGCGCTGTCGTGATCGCGGCCCTGCACCTTGTAGCCGCCCAGCTTGTGCACCGTCTGCGGCAGCAGGCCGAGGTGGGTACACACCGGCACGCCGTAGTCGGCCAGCAAGCGCACCGTGTCGACCATGCCGCCGTGGACCTCCAGCTTGACGCAGTGGGCGCCGCCCTCCTTCATCAGGCGTGCGGCATTGTCCAGCGCCTGCTGCGGCGTGGCATAGCTGAGGAAAGGCATGTCGGTCATCACCAGGGCACGCTGACTGCCGCGGCAGACCATCTGCGTGTGGTACACCATCTCGTCCATGCTTACCGGCAGGGTGGTGTCCTTGCCTTGCACCACCATGCCGAGGGAATCGCCCACCAGCAAAACATCCACCCCGGCCTCATCGAGAATGCGGGCAAAGGCGGCGTCATAGGCGGTGAGCGAGGTGAATTTCTCGCCCGCCTGCTTCAGGCGGCGCAGGGTGCTCAGGGTCACGTTGCTCATGGCAGTCACAGCTTCAGCGGCAGTGGGTTGAAGTAGTGGCGCCCGCTGCGCATGGAGCGCACCTGCTCCAGCAGTTGGGCATAGTCCGCATCGCCCTGCGCCAGATTGATGTCGGTGGCGTTGACGATGAGCAGCGGCGTGTCGTTGTACTGATAGAAGAACTGGGTGTAGGCCTCGGCCACCTTGCGCAGATAATCCGCCGACAACTGGCGCTCATAGCTGCGGCTGCGCCGGCCGATGCGCTCCAGCAACACCTCCACCGGCGCCTGCAAATAGATCACCAGGTCGGGCAGCGGCGCATCCAGGGTCAGATGCTCGTAGGCCTGCTCGTACAGGCGCAGCTCGTCGTCGTCCAGGGTGAGCTGGGCGAACAGGCGATCCTTCTGCATCAGGAAGTCCGCCACCCGCACCGGGGCAAACATGTCGCCCTGGCGCCAGGACTGCAACTGGCGCGCACGCTGGAACAGGAAGAACAGTTGGGTCGGCAGCGCGCCACTGCGCGGATCCTGGTAGAAGCGTTCCAGGAACGGATTTTCGTCCGCCCCCTCCAGCATCAGCTCACTGCCGAAGGTCTCCGCCAGACGCCGCGCCAGGGTGGTCTTACCCACGCCGATGGGCCCCTCCACCACGATGAAGCGGGGGGTTGCCTGTTTCTCCACCGGGGAGTCGAAACGTAAGGGCCGGTTCATGGCTTCAGGATATCACGCCACCCGCCCCATCGCCGTGGGCCAGCGGTTCCAAACCGGTACGGTCGCAGCGAAGCAGCAGTTCCTCCAGCCTTTGCCCGTCGGGCAGTTGCAGATCCGGGACCAGCTCGGCCAGGGGATAAAGCACGAAGTTGCGTTCGGCGAGGCCGGGATGGGGCACCGTCAGGCGCGGCGTGGCCAACACCTCATTGCCATACAGCAGCAGGTCCAGGTCCAGGGTACGCGGCCCCCAACGGCGGGTACGCACCCGCCCCTGCGCCGCCTCGATGGCCTGCAGGGCATCGAGCAGCGCTTCGGGAAGCAAGTCGGTGTCGAGGGCCACCACGGCATTGACATAATCGGGCTGATCCTGCGGCCCCAGCGGCGCGCTGCGGTAGAAACGGGAACAGGCAATCCGTTGGGTCTGCGGCAGCTGGGCCAGGGCCTCCAGCGCCCGGTGCAATTGCTGCACCGGATCGTCCAGGTTGCTGCCCAGACCGATGTAGGCGCGCACCACGACGGGAGATCAGCTGTCGGCCGGGGTGGCGTGACGGGGCTTGCCGCGGCGACCACCGCGGGACCGGCGCTTCTTGCCGCTGCCGCCGTTGTTGTTGCGCTGGCCGCTGGACAGCTCCAGCCGCCCGGCCTCGTCGGCCGCGATGAAACGGGTCCACCACTCGGCCAGTTCGGTGACCTCCTCGCCGCTCTCGGCGCGCAGCAACAGGAAGTCGTAGGCGGCGCGGAAGCGCGGGTGCTCCAGCAGACGGAACGGCCGCCGCCCGCCGGTGGCGGTCAGGCGCTCCTGCATCTCCCAAATCTCGCGCGACTGCAGGGTGAATCGCTTGGGAAAGGCCACGCGCTGCACCTGGCGCGCGACCACGATGTCGCCTGCCTGCTGCATGGCCTGCAAGCCACCCTCGCCCTTCCCGGCCAGACGCTCCGCCTCCTTGCGCGCCGGTTCCCACAGCAGGGCGGCGAACAGGAAGGCGGGCGTCACCGCCTTGCCATCCTGCAACCGCTGATCGGTGTTCTCCAGGGCGCGGGCGACAAAAGTGCGCGGATAGTGGTGATCCTCGTAGCGCAGCCATTTTTCGGTGTCCGGGAACAGGTGGCCGAACAGGCGGTAGTGGCGCAGCAGTTCGTAGGTTTCCACCGCGTAGCCACTCATGAACATCTTGAGCACCTCATCGAACAGGCGCGCCGCCGGCACCTCCTCCAGCAAGCCGCCCAGTTCCTGAATGGCCTGCTCGCTCGGCGCGTCGATGCGAAAGCCCAGCTTGCCGGCGAAGCGCACTGCGCGCAGCATGCGCACCGGATCCTCGCGGTAGCGCGCCAGCGGGTCGCCGATCATGCGCAGGCGGCCGGCCTTGATATCCTCCATGCCGCCGGTATGGTCGACCACCGAGAAATCGGCGATGTTGTAATAGAGGGCGTTGACGGTGAAGTCGCGGCGCCAGGCATCGTCTTCCAGGGTGCCGTAGACGTTGTCACGCAGGATGCGGCCATTTTCCATCACCCCTTCGCCCTCCTCGCCCGCCTCATGGTGGGCGCGGAAGGTCGCCACCTCGATCACCTCCTGGCCATAACGCACATGGGCCAGGCGGAAGCGGCGGCCGATGAGGATGCAGTTGCGAAACAACTGCTTCACCTCTTCAGGGGTGGCGTTGGTGCTGATGTCGAAATCCTTGGGTTCGCGCCCCAACAGCATGTCGCGCACACCGCCGCCCACCAGATAGGCCTCGTAACCCGCCTTGTGCAGGCGATACAACACCTTGAGGGCGGCCTCGCTGATGTTGGAGCGGGACAGACCGTGTTCACCGCGGGGGATGATGCGGGGGGCGGGACGGACAGCGGGAGGAGTTTCCTTACGGTTACCCAACCCCAATTTTTTCGCCAAAGATTGCTTGAGCCGTGAGAGCATCCGGGTATAATACCACGCGCTTTTCGTCGCCCGACAGCACGAATTATGCTCCCATCGTCTAGCGGTCTAGGACGTCGCCCTCTCACGGCGAAAACAGGGGTTCGATTCCCCTTGGGAGTACCACACAAATTAAAAGCCGGTCATCGCTTGATGACCGGCTTTTTTATTGCCGCACCCTGTCCGCCCTACCGAACAACCCCGGAATACGCCGCCTGCATATTAAGGAAGGGCTGAATAAGTCCATCCTGAACTTCTCAGACCATGCGAATCGAAAACTGTGGTTTTCGATTCGCTTCATGTTCCAACGACTATCGTCGTCGGAAAATGGCGGCACATCCCTGTGCCGCGGAAGCGCTGAACTTATCCAGAGCTTCCTTAAGGCTGAATTAAGCTTCTGCTGCGACACTGGCCCCCAACGGTAAATCACCGTTGCAGTACCCGACGCCCCTGGCTCCCCTCCCCCGGGGCCAGGGGCGTCGGCTTTCAAGCCCCGCCTCTCTGTCGCCAACCTCCCGCGTTAAGCCTGGATTAAGCCGGCTGTGAAATAGTGATGCCACATCCGGACCACCGGTTCTCTGACAGGAGGCATCACCATGCAAACGACGTATGAGGTAAAGGTGTGGGACCCGCTGGTGCGCGTGTTCCACTGGAGTCTGGTAACGGCCTTCATCGTTGCCTTCATCACCGAGGATCATTTTCTCGGCCTGCACGTGCAGGCCGGCTACACCATCATCGGTCTGGTGTTGTTCCGCCTGCTGTGGGGACTGATCGGTACGCGCCACGCCCGCTTCAGCGATTTTGTCCACGGCCCGCAAACGGTCATGGCCTATCTCAAGAGCCTGCTCACGCGACATCCGGCGCACTACGTCGGTCACAACCCCGCCGGCGGCTGGATGGTGCTGGCGCTGCTCGTCGCGCTGCTGCTGACCACGCTGACCGGTCTGCTCGCCTACGGCATCGGCGAGACTGCCGCCGGTCCGTTCGCGGCACTGGCGGGCAACCCCGGTGGTTTCTGGAGCGAGGCGATGGAAGAGGTACACGAATTCCTGGCCCACTTCACCCTGCTGCTGGTGTTCGTGCATGTGGCCGGCGTGGCGGTGAGCAGTCTGCTGCACCGCGAAAATCTGGTGCGCGCCATGCTGACCGGCCGCAAACCCCTGGTTCCCAGCGAGGACTAAGCCATGAAACTGCTATTACCCGTGTTGTTCCTTGCCGGTCTGTCCGCCGGCCTGGCCCAGGCCGACACTGTGGACGACCTGCTGCAGGGTTACCGCGCGCAGGGCGGCGGCCCGTTCAGCGCCGAGGCCGGCGCAGCCCTGTGGACACGCAGCGGCGGTGCGCAGACCTGTGCCACCTGCCACGACAGCGACCTGCGCGCCACCGGCAAGCATGCCAAGACCGGCAAACCCATCGAACCCATGGCGCCGTCGGTGAATGCCAAACGCCTCACCGATGCCGCGTTCATCGAGAAATGGTTCAAGCGCAATTGCGAAAGCGCCTGGGGCCGCGCGTGCACCGCGCAGGAGAAGGGCGACTTTCTTTCCTACATCCGCACCCAATGAGGGAGGACATAGCATGAACATCAAGCATCTTTGGCCGCTGGCGGCCGGCATCGGCCTGGTACTGACCAGTCTGGCGGTGGTGGGCGACGATGATCGCCGCAGCGGCCCCGACGTGGCGCCGGCTTCCCTGCCGCTGTATCAGCAGGAGTGCGGCAGTTGCCATTTCGCCTACCAGCCCGGGCTGTTACCGGCCCGTTCCTGGAGCAAACTGATGAATGGGCTGTCCGATCACTTCGGCGACAGCGCCGAACTGGCGCCGCCGGAGCGCAAGGTCATTGAGGACTATCTGCTCTATAATGCGGCGGACCGGACGCGCGATTACCGCTCCACCAAGATCGTCCGCTCCCTGTCAGCCGAGGAAGCCCCCCTGCGCATCACCGAGGTGCCCTACATCGTGCAAAAACACCGCAAGATTCCTACGCATCTCATCCAGGGTAACGCCAAGGTGGGCAGCCTGAGCAACTGCAACGCCTGTCACACCCGCGCCGACACCGGCTCCTACCGCGAACGCGAGATCGACATCCCGGGGTACGGACAATGGGACGATTGATCTCCTTCTCCGCTATCATCCTCGGCACGGCCTTGCTGGCCGGTGCATTCAACGCGGCTGCCGAGAGCGATCATGACCAGGCCCGCCGTCTGCGCGATACCGGCGACATCCTGCCGCTAGAAACGCTCATCCAGCGGGCCCGGGCCGAACGGCCGGGGCGCATCCTCGAACTGAAGCTGAAAGAGAAAAAGGGGCGCGTTCTGTATGAAATTGAATTGGTGGATGAGCGCGGCATCGTATGGGAAATGTACTTCGATGCACGCAGCGGCGAGCTGCTGAAGAGCAAACAGGACGACTGATGTGCGTTTATTGCTGGTGGAAGACGATATAGAGCTCAGCACGCGGTTACGCGCCGATCTGGAGCGTGCCGGCTTTGCCGTCGATGTGGCCGGCAACGGCATCGACGGCGAGGCCTTCGGTGACAGCGAGCCCTATGATGCGGTGGTGCTCGATCTGGGCCTGCCCGGGCGCCCCGGCCTGGAGGTGCTGACCAACTGGCGCCGCCATGGCAACACCGTGCCGGTGGTGGTGCTCACCGCCCGCGACGCCTGGCACGAAAAGGTCGACGGGTTTCGCGCCGGCGCCGACGACTACCTGGGCAAACCGTTTCACACCGAAGAACTCATCGCCCGCCTGTTGGCCGTGACACGACGCGCCACTGCGCTGCCCACCGGCACCTTGCACGGTCCCGGCCTGGTCCTCGACGAACAACGCCAGACGGTGACCGACTGCAACGGCACCGAGCACGCGCTGACCGGCACCGAGTTCCGCCTGCTGCGCTACTTCATGCTGCATCCGGGCCAACTGTTGTCCAAGACCCGCCTCACCGAACATGTCTACGACTATGACTCCGACAAGGACAGCAACGTCATCGAGGTGTACGTAAACCGCCTGCGCCAGAAACTGGGCAAGGACATCATCACCACCCATCGCGGTCAGGGCTATATGTTCGCGGAGTCCGGCCGATGAATTCGCTGCAGGGACGCCTGGGTAGCGGCCTCATCGTCGCGCTGCTGGCGGTATTTCTGCTGCAGGGCGTCGCCGTCAGCCTGTTCCTGCGCCACATGACCACCGACTATCTGGCCTCGCGTCTGACGCATGATGCGGAAAACCTGTTGGCGGCCATTCATCCGCAGCCCGACGGCGGCATCATTCTGGACAGTGCGAAGCTCGACTCCGTATATCAGCGCCCCTACTCCGGACACTACTACCGCATCGACACGGCGCAGCAGTCCGTGCGCTCACGCTCCCTGTGGGACCATGATCTCGCCGGCGGCCTCCTGCCTGCCGGTGCGCAGCAGCGTCTGGACCAGCACGGCCCCGAACATCAGCCGCTGTTGGTGGTGACGCATGGCTATCGCAAGGGCGAGCAGGACATCACCATCACGGTGGCCGAAGACCTCAGCCTGATCCGGCAAAGCGTGCACCGCCTGCAATGGCTTCTGCTGGCGCTATCGCTGGCAGCGGTGAGCGTTCTGATCCTGTTGCAACGCTGGCTGGTGCATCACAGCCTGCGGCCCCTGATGCAGGTACGGACCGAAGTAGACAGTCTGGAGCGCGGCGACATCGCCGTCCTGCCCGAGCAGGTGCCTGATGAACTGCGCCCCCTGACCCGCGAGGTAAACCGCCTGATCACCGCCTTTGGTGAGCGGCTGCAACGCTCACGCAATGCATTGGGCAATCTGGCCCATGCCCTGAAGACACCACTCAGTCTGCTCAGCCAGCTGGCGGACGATCCGGCGCTCAAGGCCACTCCGGAATTGCGTGAGCGCCTTATTGCTCCTGTCACCGCCATGCGCCAGCTCATCGAACGCGAACTGAAACGGGCGCGGCTCGCCGGCGGCAGCGTTCCGGGACGCCGCTTTGTCCCGGCACAAGAGTTACCGCCGCTGCTCGACGTGCTGCGCCGCATTTACCGTGACAAGGCGCTGGAATTCGAATGCCGCATCGCAGAGGAACTGGCGGTGCCCGCCGATCGGGAAGATATGCTGGAACTGCTCGGCAATCTGCTCGACAACGCCTGCAAGTGGAGCCGCGGCCAGATACGCATTACGGCAACGGCGCAGCCCGGGTTTTATCTCTGTGTGGAGGACGACGGCCCCGGCTGTTCGACCGAGCAACTGACATCACTGACCGAACGCGGCGTGCGCATCGACGAGTCCACCGCCGGTCATGGCCTCGGGCTCGCCATAGCCAGCGACATCGTCGTCGGCTATGGCGGAGAACTGCGTTTTGGCCGTTCGGAGTCGCTGGGCGGTCTGCGCGTGGAAGTACAACTCCCACCGCCGCAGGCATAGACGCACGACAAGCCTATTTGCCCAGTACGGTCAGCAGATCGCGTTTGTGCTCCTCCTCCTGGATCAGGATATCCTCCAGCACGCGACGCAGACCGTACTCCTGCAAGGCCTCGGCCTGGGCGATACGCTCCTTGTAGCGCTTGATCGCGTTCTCCTCGCCGGTCAAATCCTGTTTCAGCATCTCCTTGCTGTTGGCCGAGACCTCGCGCGCTTCCACGTCCACCGTCGGCACGCCGCCGAGAAAGGAAATCTGATCCGACAGCATCACCGCATGCGCCATTTCCTCCTGTGAGTGGATCAGCAGTTCCTTCTGGATAGACTCGTACTCCGGCCCGGTGATCACCGCCGCGTGCTGGACATACTGAATGGCGGCGGCATACTCCCACTCCAGGTCCTTGTTCAGTTCCTCGATCAGTTTCTTTTTGGTGATTTTCATTTTCGACCCCGTCTGTGCTGTCGCTCAAGTTAAAGGCCGGCACCGCCCAGCAGCGCCTCCTGCTTCAAGTCTAGACCGTGTTTGATTCTGTACACAGCCTGGGGTAACGTAGCCGCCCAACACCGGAGTACGACACGTGGCCAAGAAGAGCACATCCAACAGCGATACCTTTGATTTCGAGCAGGCACTGGCCGAGCTGGAGCAGCTGGTCGAGCGCATGGAGCAAGGTGAGCTGTCGCTGGAACAGTCCCTCAAGGATTTCGAGCGCGGCATCGCCCTCACCCGTGCCTGCCAGGGCGCGCTGAAAGAGGCGGAACAGAAGGTGCAGATACTCACCAGCCAGAGCGGCAAGGAAGAGTTGGAGCCCTTCGAGGGCGACGAGTAAGTCCCCATGGATCTGCAACAACTGCTGCGGGCCCATGCCGCCCGCGCCGAAGACGCCCTGCAACACCGGTTGCCTCCCGCCGACGCACTCCCCACCCGGCTGCACGCCGCCATGCGCTACGCCGCCCTGGACGGCGGCAAGCGCGTGCGCCCGGTACTGGTCTACAGCACCGGCGAGGTGCTCGGCGTTCCCCTGGAACAACTGGACGGCCCGGCCTGCGCGGTGGAGCTGATCCACGCCTACTCCCTGGTGCATGACGACCTGCCGGCCATGGACGACGACGACCTGCGCCGCGGCAAGCCCACCTGCCACAAGGCCTACGACGAGGCCACCGCCATCCTTGCCGGCGACGCCCTGCAAACCCTCGCCTTCCAGGTACTGGCGGAAGACCCCGCCATGGCCGCCGCCCCTGCCCAGCGCCTGGCCATGGTGCGCGAACTGGCCGTCGCCTCCGGCTCGCGCGGCATGGCCGGCGGCCAGGCCATCGACATGGCCGCCACCGGCAAGGGCCTGTCCCTGCCCGAATTGCAGCAGATGCACAGCCTCAAGACCGGCGCCCTGATCCGCGCCGCCGTGCGCCTGGGCGCCCTGAGCCGCCCCGGCCTCGACCCGGCCCTGTTCCAGGCCCTGGATGACTACGCCGCCGCCATCGGCCTGGCCTTCCAGATCCGCGACGACATCCTCGACGTGGAGAGCAGCACCGAACAGTTGGGCAAGCGCCAGGGCGCCGACCAAGCCCTGGCCAAGAGCACCTACGTCGCCCTGCTCGGCCTCGACGGCGCCAAGGCCAAGGCCCACGAGGTCCACGCCGCCGCCCGCACCGCCCTCGCCCCGCTGGGCGCCGCCGCCGCCCCCCTGGCCGCCATCGCCGACTTCATCGTCGAACGCGTCAGTTGAAGGTGTGGCTTGTCAGATGACGGCATTGACCGCCTGAGGTGCCGGGGATCCGAGTACTCACTCGCCTGGTGGCGGTGAGGACGGCGGCGAAACGAATATTCCCCCGCCCACCGTCCTTTCAGGTGGCCTGTCGGAAGCATGCCCCCTGTTGAGCTTCTTGCGGTACTCCCGCACACGCCCTACCCTGCCGTCGGCAAGGCGCGGCGACACCTCGACCACCAATTCATTCATACCCAACCGCAGGTCATCGCCCAAATCGACTCGTCGAAGTCGTTTGGGCTCGGGAGAGAACGCCGTGGTCACTTCCTTCCCGTTGAGC
>NZ_JBLJDO010000028.1:0-25738 GCF_059410345.1 Sulfurivermis sp.
TGCGCATAATGTATATTATGTTAAATTAAAACGTCGGTAGATACAGTGCTCGTCATCGCCACTCCCCCTATTTCTCCAATCTGTTCCAGGCATCCAGCGCGGCGACCTTGTAGGCCTCGGTCAGGGTCGGGTAATTGAATACCGTGGTGAGGAAGTAGTCGAGCGTGCCGCCCAGTGCCAGCACCGCCTGACCGATGTGGATCAGTTCGGTGGCGCCTTCGCCGAGGATATGGACGCCGAGCAGGCGCCGGTCGTCCAGGCCGATCAGCAGCTTCAGCAGACCGTGGTTCAGGCCCATGATCTGGCCACGGGCAGTCTCGCGCAGGCGCGCGGTGCCGGTTTCGTAGGCAATGCCTTTCTTGACCAGTTCCTGTTCGGTCATGCCCACCATGCTCATTTCAGGCACGGCATAGACCCCGAACGGCAGGCTTTCGCTACGGCTGACGATGGGATGGCCGAAGGCGTGGCAGGCCACCAGTCTGCCCTGCTCCATCGAGGTGGAGGCAAGGCTGGGAAAGCCGATGACGTCGCCGGCGGCATAGATGTGCGGTACTGAGGTACGAAAGTTTTCATCCACCGTGACCAGATGGCGCTGGTCGTAGGTGACGCCGGCATTGTCCAACTGCAGGGCGTTGATGCTGCCGGAACGGCCGGCGGCGAACAACACCACATCCGAGCGGACGCGTTTGCCGCTTTTCAGGCGCGTGACGGCTTGGCCGTTTTCCTCACTGATACCAGCAACGTCCTCGCCCAGGCGCAATACCACGCCGCGCTCGCGCATCAAATGGATGAATTCCTCGATCACCTCACGGTCGAGGAATGGCAGGATGGAGTCGCGGCCATCTATCACAGTTACTTCGATGTCCAGCGCGCTGAAGATGGACGCATATTCGATACCGATGACACCGGCACCGACCACCGTCAGGGAACGCGGCAGCCTTTCCAGTCTGAGGAGATCGTCGCTGTCCAGTACGGTTCTGTTGTCGAAAGGAATGCCCTCCGGCCGCACCGGGTGGGTGCCGGTGGCGATGAGGAAAAAGTCGGCATGCATATCCTGGGTCTTGCCCTGGCTGCTGGTGACAACCAAATGGTGGGGATCGGTAAAACGGGCGGAGCCCTGCAACACGGTTACGCCATTGCGCGCCAGCTGGTGATTGATGACCTCGGCTTCACGCTCGATGGTGATGGACAGACGGCGTTTGAGATCTTCGATGGTGAGGTCGGTCTTGAGGCGATAGTCCTGTCCGTACAGCCCGCGCTGTTCCCAACCGGATAGGTACAGTACCGCTTCGCGCAGTGTCTTGCTGGGGATGGTTCCGGTGTGCAGGCAGACGCCGCCGACGCTGGCGCGGCGGTCGACGATGGCCACTTTCTTGCCGAATTTGGCCGCCTGAATGGCGGCGCGTTGGCCGGCGGGGCCGGAACCGATGACGACGAAATCGAAGTGCTGCATGGCATACCTTCCTGCAATGATTTCCCCCAAGTATAGGCTTCCCGCCGGAGCTGGCGGCCTCGGTGGGGGCTGCCGCGCAGGCGGGGCTACATGCCGCGTTTTTTCATGCGGCGGGTGTGTTCCAGTGCCTTGAGCTGCGCCAGCGCCTTGATCAGTTCGAGTTGGGCCTGGTCACGGTCGCTGTACAGCGGGCTGGTGCGTATGGTCTTTTCAGCCTGTTTCTTGGCTTCCAGAGCGGCGGCCTCGTCTACGTCTTCGCCACGCAATGCCGTATCGGCGAGGATGGTGACCACGTGCGGCAGCACCTCGATGTAACCGCCAGAAATATAGATATATTCCTCGGCACCATCCGCCTTGGTGATGTGTATCTCGCCGGGCAGCAGGTTGGCCAGCAAGGGGGAATGGCGCGGCAGGATGCCCAGTTCACCGTTGACGGACAGCACCGACACCATATGGGCCTCGCCGGTATAGATGGCACGTTCAGGGCTGGCGATGTTGAGCACAAAAGTCTTGTCGCTATGAATCACTGTGCCTCTCCCTGCTGCGGCGGGACGGTATGGCCAGTTTGTGCCATGGCGACGAGAATCAGTTCGACGACGGTTTCCAGGTCCGGGAACTTGTCGGTGTTGATGACCATGTCGAACAAGCCGGCATCGTGCAGGTGGCGTTTGAACATGTTGTACAGATAATCGTCGCGCTCCGCATTCACTTTGCTTACCTTGGCGCGCGCCTCATCCATGCTGAGGCCCTCGTGTGCCGCGACGCGCTCGGCACAATTCTCCTGGCTGCCGACGATGCGTATGCGAAACGCCGGTCGCGTGGCGAGGATGATATGGGCACCGCGGCCCAGAATCACACCGCCGCTCTGGCAAATGCCCAACACGACGTTGACCAGATGATAGCGGTAGGACTCCGGATAGGCCGTGCTGTTGCTGAACAGGCCGCGTATCCATGAGGTTACCTTGTCGACCCCTGCCTTGTCGTCCAGTTGCGACATCTGTTGGGTATCGATATGGGACTCTTCGGCGACACGTTCGAGGATCTGCCGATCAAACAGCTCGACGCCCAGGCGGGCGGACAGTTGTTGTGCGATTTCGTCGCCGCCGGCCCCATAATCGCGGGACAGGGCCACCACGGCTGGACGGCCCCCGACCGATGGCTGATGGCGCTGAAAGATGATTTCTGCGTTGACGATGGACTGGATCAACGCCTGGGCTTGACGGGTTGCTTTGTCGCTGAATTCCAAGGCCCTGTACTCCGTGTAAGGTGAAATCTGCCCTGAGGATACCGGCATCACGCTGTCATTGCCAAGTATTCAGGCGACGGGGCAACTGTCATGGGCAGGCCCGGATTCCAGGTATACTGGACTCAGCAAATGAAAAGGAATCCGCCATGCGTACCTGGCTACTGCTGTTTCCCCTGTCCCTGCTGCTGGTGGCTTGTGCCGGCACTGCGCCGCAACAGGCACCCCGTTTCCTGCATGAGGTTCCTGTCGGCACCCTCCTCTCCCTGGAGCGTGCCCTGCCATTCAAGGCGGGGGTGATACGGGTGTATTTTCAGGACGGCCAGGTGCATCACGGTTTTGGTTTCTTTGGCCACGGAGGTGTAAATCGCTATCGCACCCACTGCATGCTGGAGCTGAGTCACAAGCCGTCCACCGACTTTTCCCTCGCGCCGCGCGAGTATCGTCTGGATACGGTGCGCTGGGATGTCACCTATCTGATGCTGGACACCTCGGAGTTTCGTACCGAATGGCGGCTCAGCGGTGGTGGCGAGCCACAGGCCCATGCGTTTACCTGTTTCAAGACCGGCAACGCGGCCTTTGAGCCGCACCTGACTCTACAGGAGATCGATCACGCGGTCGGCGACTATTTGCGCCTGAAGGCGGCGGCCGGCGGTTCGTAGGCCGCGGGCTTCTTAGCGCCGTCGTGCCAGCAGACGATCCAGCTGGTTGGCGAAAGCCTGCCGATCGGCCAGCGACAAGGCCGCCGGGCCTCCTGTCTGTACACCGCTGTCACGCAACTGGCTCATGAAGTCGCGCATGGTGAGGCGCTCACGGATGTTGTCCGGGGTATAGAGTTCGCCGCGTGGATTCAGCGCATGAGCACCGCGTTCAATGGCGCCGGCGGCGAGTGGAATGTCAGCGGTAATCACCAAGTCCCCCGCTTGTACCTGTGCCACGATGTGATCATCGGCCACGTCAAAGCCTGCGGACACCTGGATGGATTTGATTACCCGTGAAGGCGGTGTGCGCAACGGCCGGTTGGCCACCAGGGTGAGCGGGATTTGCAGGCGTTCAGCCGCGCGAAACAGGATGTCTCTGATGACCGCAGGACAGGCATCGGCATCCACCCAAATATGCACTTCACTCAACTCCCATGCGGCGATGTGCGATCGCGCCCACTATGGATGAACTATCCGCCAGCGCGAGAATACCGCGCGGCCACCCACCGTGCAGCCCAGCGCCTCCAGCCACTCCCCCGCCACACGATTGGAGTTGTGGTTTAGCGAATAGGGTATGGGGTGCGGCACGAACTCCACATCCATCTCGGCATTGTATATGCGCGCATCCTGTGCGTCATGAAACATCTCCTCCAGTTGGCGATGCAAGGCGTTGACGGCATCCCGCTCCACGCGCAGTTCGAACAGGCGCTCGATGCCGATGCGGACCTGCTGCCGCACCATCAATTCAGTCATCGGCCCTGGCAATGCCTTGCGGCCCAGTGCCGCCTGGGTCGGCCCGAATAGCGCGGCCAAACCGGTGGCGAGGCTGGTGCGGCGCAGGGCATAAAACTCCCAGTCGCCGTAGGAATAACGCAGCATGCCGCCCAGGCCGTCAGGCAACACCAGGCTGGAGTGCCGGCCATGGTCGAGCAGAAAGACGCTCACGGGATCTTGCGGCGCGGGCGGTGGCGTCACTGGCACCCCGGTGCATCCAGTCAGCAATACAACAAGCAACAGCAGGCCGGGGGCTGACTTCACAGCATGGGAACTACGCAGATTGCTGGAAGTAACAGAGGGTGTTTTTGCCGCCGTTCTTCGCGGCATACATCGCCTGATCGGCAATCTTGATTAGATTCTCCGCTGTCTTTGCGTTCTCCGGAAAGAGGGCGATGCCGATGCTGGCCGAGATGGTGGCTATGGCATCGTCCAGCGCGAACGGCTGGGACAGGGCATCGAGAATGCTGCGCCCCACCGCTTCCACCCGAGTCAATTCGGACAGACCCGACAGCATGACGATGAACTCATCGCCCCCCAGGCGCGCCACCGTATCGGAACCACGTATGCAGCGTGCAATCCGCTCTGCCGCCTGCACGAGCAGCTGATCGCCGGCGTCGTGCCCATGGGTATCGTTCACGTCCTTGAAGCCGTCGAGGTCGATGAAGTACACCGCCATATGCTGACCGCGCTCGCCGCACTGCCGGAGCTCTTCGGCCAGTTGGGACTGGAACAGGCGCCGGTTGGGCAAGCCGGTGACGGCGTCGTAGTGGGCCTGCCGCCAGATGAGGTCATCCAGTTTTTTCTTTTCGGTGATATCGGACGATATTTTTACATAGCGATAAACACTGCCGTCGGGGTTGCGAACCACATTCATGGTTACCTGCTCGGCATATTCTTCGCCGTTCTTGCGCCGGTTCCACCACTCCCCTTCCCAATGCCCGGTGTCTGCCAACGCCTGCCACATGTGACGATAAAAGGCCTTGTCCTGGCGGCCTGATTGCAGCAGTCGCGGATTCTTGCCGATGACCTCGTGCAACTCATAGCCGGAGGTGCGCGTGAAGGCAGGGTTGACGCTAACGATCTGATTGTTCGCGTCCGTGGCCATGATGGAGGCGGTGCTGGCATTGAAGATCAGCGCGGCCAACCGGTTTTCCGCGTCCTGTCGCTTGCGTTCACTGATGTCGCGGGTAAACACGAAGAAAACACCGCCGCAGCTATCGGCGCGGCTGACGCTGATTTCGAATTCCAGGATGTGGCCATCCTTGTGGCGGTGTTTGGTTTCAAACAGGTCGTGACCGGTTTCAATGATCTTCTTGATATGTGCCGCGGTTTCCTCTGGTGACTCCACTGCCTCCAGATCCGAGATGGTCATGGTGAGCAGCTCATCACGGGTATAACCGACCATGCGGCAGAAGGTTTCATTGACGTCGATGATGCGGGCATCGGTGGTGCGAACGGCCCAGAAGCCGTCCCCGGCCGCCTGAATGATGGAGCGATATTCCAGCTCAAGCTGTTTGCGTACAGTGATGTCGCGGCAGATGGTGAGGATCAGGTTGTCGCCATTGTGTTCAATCATGCGGGAGTGCATCTCCACCGGGATGCGGCTGCCATTGCGGTGGAGGTGTTCCATTTCGAAGGTGCAAGCACCTTCCTGCCGCAGGCGCTGCACCCGTTCGGCAAAGCTGGAGGCATATTCGGGGGCGGTGATCTTCTGCGGCGGCAGCTGCAGCAATTCGTCCTTGGTATAACCCAGATAATCGCAGGCCGCCTGATTGACGGAGAGGAATCTCCCCTCTTCGTCCAGCACGAAGATGGCGTCACTGGCATGCTCGAACAGTATGCGCTGCATGTCGACGGGGATGTCGCTGGCCATGGGTAACGTCCTGTCAGCTGAGGCACTTACCTGATAGCAGTATTTGCGGGGGATGTCCAACATCCTCGACCTATAATTATTGGCCTACGACTAACCAGGAAATTGGCTTGTATGGCCATCTCTATCGCGTGCGTATCAACGCACTGCGGTAGGGCTACACTCTATAACATAGGATAGAACTCGATTATTTCCGGGCCGGGAGGTGTCGCCATGGTACGCAGAATCTTTCTTCAGGCGGTGCTGACGGGAGCGGCCTATGCCACCCTGGCGGGGGCCGGCCTGCTTAAGCCCCAAACCGTATTGGCTCGCTGGCCCAGCGATGTCTTCCATGCACAAACCCTGGACGCCGCCCTGTACGCGCTGACCGGCGGTGCTGTGATCACGGCAAGTGATGGCGTGGTGCTCAAGATGGCCGAGCAGGCACAGGATGGCCGCACCGTGCCGCTGGAGGTGATCAGCCGGTTGCCTGATACGCGCAGTATTGCGTTGTTGTCGGAACAGAACCCCTTCCCTGCCTTATCGCGTTTCGAGCTGACAGCGGCGGTGGCACCGGCGCTGAGCACCCGCATCAAGGTGGGAGGCAGCGGCCGCATTATTGCCCTGGTAGAAGCCGGCGGGCGCTATTACAGCACCACACACCGTATCGAGGTCTCAACCGGCGGTTGCTAGACCGGCAATGGAGGTGATGCACATGTCCAACGGACCCAGCAAACACCGCTTGCGCGCCGTGGCCGATGACGGCGCCGCCGATGTGCGCGTGCTGATTCAGCACCCCATGGAAACCGGTACCCGCAGACATCCCGAGACAGGCGAGCTGATTCCGCGCCACTACATCCGGGAACTGCATGCCGAAGTCAATGGGACGGAGGTGCTGCGTGCCTACTGGAGTTGGGGCATGGCCTTCAATCCCTACCTCGCCTTTCGTATCCGGCGCGCCCAGGTGGGCGATACGGTGCGGGTGTACTGGATCGACAATCTGGGCGTGGCTGATGCCGTGGAGGGCAGTGTCGGCTAACGCCCGTTCCGGAACTGCCGCTGTAACTCCTTTCTGCCGTCGCGCCGGAAAAATGGCCCGTGCCCTTTTCGCACCCCCGCGCAGTGATCTACGATGCCCCCACGATAAGGCGCACCGGGTCGCGCGATTACAAGAACCATGGATTTACCGGGGGCACGATGAGTTACCAGGCGGTATACGACCGGTCCATGGCGGACCCGGAAGGCTTTTGGGGCGAGGCAGCGGCGGCGCTGCACTGGGAACAACCCTGGCAGCAGGTACTCGATCGCAGTAACCCGCCTTTCTTCCGCTGGTTTGCCGGCGGCCGGCTCAACACCTGTTACAACGCTGTGGATCGCCATGTGGAGGCCGGCCGCGGCGAGCAGACGGCCATCATCTACGACAGCCCGCTGGCCGGTATCAAGGAGCGCATCAGTTACCGACAACTGCAGGAGCGCGTGGCACGTTTCGCCGGCGCCCTGGTGCAGCTCGGGGTGCAGCTCGGTGACCGCGTCATCATCTACATGCCCATGGTGCCAGAGGCGCTGGTGGCCATGCTCGGCTGTGCGCGCATCGGCGCCATCCACTCGGTGGTATTCGGCGGTTTTTCGGCACGCGAACTGGCCACTCGCATCGACGACGCCAAGCCGAAGGTCATCGTCGCCGGCTCCTGCGGCATCGAGCCCAGCCGCATCGTCCACTATAAGCCGCTGCTGGATGCGGCCATCGAGCAGGCGGCGCACAGGCCGCAGCACTGCATCATCCTGCAGCGGCCGCAGGAGCCGGCGGCGCTGATCCCCGGACGGGACCGCGAATGGCATGCCCTGGTGGCAGCGGCTCAGCCCGCCGCCTGCGTCCCGGTGGAGTCGTCCCATCCGCTTTACATTCTTTACACCTCGGGTACCACCGGTCAGCCCAAGGGCGTGGTGCGTGACACCGGCGGTCATGCGGTCGCCATGCAGTGGAGCATGGCCCATGTCTACGGCATGAAGCCGGGTGAGGTGTTCTGGGCCGCCTCGGACGTGGGGTGGGTGGTGGGCCACTCGTACATCTGTTATGGCCCGCTGCTGCACGGCTGCACCACGGTCCTTTACGAGGGCAAGCCGGTGGGTACGCCCGATCCCGGCGCGTTCTGGCGCGTGATCGCCGAACATGGCGTTGACGTGATGTTCACCGCGCCGACGGCCTTTCGCGCCATCAAGCGGGAAGATCCCGATGCCTCATGTCTTGCCAGGTATGACCTGTCGCGTTTTCGTGCCCTGTTCCTCGCCGGTGAACGTTGCGATCCGCCGACGCTGCAATGGGCGCAGGAAAAGCTGCACGTTCCGGTGATCGATCACTGGTGGCAAACCGAAACCGGCTGGGCCATCGCCGCCAACTGTCTGGGCGTCGAGTCCTTGCCGGTGAAGGCTGGTTCGCCGTCGCGCGCCGTGCCCGGCTACGATGTGCAGGTGCTCGGCGACGACAACCAGCCGTTGCCGGCCGGTGCCATCGGCCGCATCATGATTAAACTCCCCCTGCCGCCTGGTGGCCTGCTGACGCTATGGGGCAACGACCAGCGTTATGTCAGCGCCTATCTCTCCGCTGCCCCGGGCTACTACCTGACCGGCGACGCCGGCTACCAGGATGAGGACGGCTATCTGTGGATCATGAGCCGCATCGACGACATCATTAACGTCGCCGGTCACCGCCTCTCCACCGGGGCGATGGAAGAGGTGCTGGCCGCCCACCCCGACGTGGCCGAGTGCGCGGTCATCGGCACCAGTGATGAGTTGAAGGGTGAAACGCCCCTCGGCCTGGTGGTGCTCAAGGCCGGGGTGGCGCGTGATGTCGCGGCGATCGAACGGGAGCTGATCGCCCTGGTGCGCGAGCGCATCGGTCCGGTGGCCTGCTTCCGTCATGCCCTGGTGGTGAAGCGTCTGCCCAAGACCCGCTCTGGCAAGATTCTGCGCGGCGTGATGCGCAAGATCGCCGACCATCAGCCCTACGCCATGCCGGCGACCATCGACGATCCGGCGATCCTTGATGAGCTCAAGTCGGTGTTTGATACGGCCGATAATGCTGGATAACGATGCGCCAACAGCCAACGCCATGCCACTACGCCAGTACACTCGGTCTCAGCACCTGCCGCTGCTTCTCTGCAGCGTGTGGTTGTGGGTGGCCGTTCCGGGGGTGGCATCCGATATCTACAAATACACCGACGCCGATGGCACGGTGACCTACAGCGCATTGATGCCGCCCAGCGGGCCGTACGAGAAGCTGGTGCCCAGCTGCCTGCTGAGCTATATCGGTTGCGAGCTTTCCCGTTCCGACTGGAGCCGCGTGCCGCTCAATCACAAGGATTATCACCAGCACATCCGCGCGGCCGCCGAGCGCCATGGACTGGAACCTGCCCTGGTGCGGGCGGTGGTGCATGCGGAATCCAACTTCAACCATAAGGCCGTTTCCCGCGCCGGCGCCCAAGGATTGATGCAGCTCATGCCCAAGACCCAGCACAGTCTCGGCGTGCGCGATCCCTTCGACATCCATGAAAACCTCGATGGCGGCAGCCGGCTGCTGAAGGAGCTGTTGTCCCGTTACCGCAACAACATTCGTCTCGCCGCTGCCGCCTACAACGCCGGGCCGGACGCGGTGGAGCGCCATCGCGGCATCCCGCCCTATGAAGAAACGCGCAACTACGTGCGCCGGGTCACCGAGCTGTATGCCCGGTACAAACAGGCCCTGTGATCCCGCTCCGCTCCAACAGCCACCGCTGATATACGACAACCACGGCGCCGCGCCGCTACAAATGTCACAAAGCTCCCAGCCGCCCCAGCAGACGCTGTTTGCTAACTCACTGCTGTACATATAGAAAGCGCTATGGCCTCGTCCTTGCTTAGAGGCGCCGTGGCACACCATCCCAGGTTGGGTGCGCGGTCAGTGGGAGATGAGGGATGAGCGAGTCTGCATTACATGCCGCATGTCTGCGCCACATGCCGCTGGTGGTTGGCTATGACAATGCCTTGGACGCCCTCGGGCTGTGGTGGCACAAGGTCGCGCTGATCGGAAAGATCAACAGCCATGCGGTGGCCGACACGCTGATTGACGATATGCACGATACCCGACGCCGTTTCCAGGAGTTGCAGGGACACCTGATCGACAACCTGGTGCGCGAGAACGTGCGCAAGGTGGAGCTGGAATTTAGTGCCCGCGCCCAGGCGGCCATCGATATCCTGGTACGCAATCTGTTTGAACGCACGGCGGATGTGGGCTTTCTGGCTACCGACGACGATATCCGTGGCTTTCTGCTCCAGCCCGAGGCGAATGCGGACAGCATCAAGGCCGTGATTGCACGCCTGAGTGAATACGTTGCCAAGTACAGCGTCTACGACGAAATCGTCATCCTCGACCCGCAGGGCCGGGTGCGTGCCCATCTCGATGCAGGCAACCCCATCAGTCAGAGCGATACACCCCTGCTGGATATGGTGTTGCACAGCGATGCGCCCTATGTTGAGACGTTCGGGCCCTCTGCCTTGCAAGTGCAGCGTCGCGCTGCCCATATCTTCTCTGCGCCCATTACCGATGGTGACGGTCCCGGCGCCGCGGTGCTTGGAGTGTTGTGCCTGTGTTTTCGCTTCGACGACGAGGTACGGGGCATCTTTGCCAATCTGGCCCGGCCGGGAGAGGTCATCGCCATTCTCGACGACAGGGGCTGCGTCATCGCCAGCAGTGACGAAGCGACGCTGCCGCTACGCGCGCAGGTGCGCGATCATGGCCGCGACGCCATCGGCGTGATTCAGCACAATGGAGAACACTATCTGTCGCGCACCTGCCCGGCCCGCGGCTATCAGGGTTATGGCGGTCTCGGCTGGCAGGGTCATGTCATGCGTCCGCTGCGCTCGGCCTTTGCGGTGAACCATGGGGCGCAGGCCGGGCAGCACCGGTTAGAGCGGTCGCGCATGTTTTCCGAAGAGCTGCGTGCCATCAGACGCAATGCCGCACTGGTGACCGACGACCTGACTCTGGTGGTCCTGAACGGGCAGATCGTTTCCGCCAAGCAGGATGCCGCCGAATTCATGCCGGTGCTGGAGGAAATCCGCAATATCGGCCAGCGCACCCGCGGCGTGTTCGACGAATCCATCGCCGACCTCTATCACACAGTGGTCAGTTCGGTGCTCAGCGAGGTGCAGTTCCAGGCCTTTCTGGCGGTGGACATCATGGATCGCAATCTGTACGAGCGCGCCAACGATGTGCGCTGGTGGGCGCAGACCTCGGTGTTCCGCGCCCTGCTTGGCCGAGCCAACCGCAGTGCCGCGGACGATGCGGTGCTGGCGGAGGTGCTGCGGTACATCAACGGACTCTATACCGTCTACAGCAATCTGCTCCTGTTCGATGGCAGTGGCGTGATCACCGCCGTTTCCAGTGCCCAGGCAGCGTCCTGGGTGGGGCGGCCCCTGCCCCACACGGACGATGTGCGCGCCACACTTGCCCTGGGGGCAGCGCAGCAGTATGCGGTATCACCCTTTGCCGCGACGCCACTTTACGAGGATCGCCATACCTATCGTTACCTCGCCGCGGTGCGTGATATTGCCTGTGAGCGGGTGGTGGGGGGCATTGCCACCATCTTTGATGCCGCACCGCAATTCTGCTCCATGCTGACGGATACCCTGCCGCGCGATGCAAGCGGCGAGATAGTGCCCGGCGCGTTCGGTGTGTTCGTGGAGCGCGACGGCCGTATCATCGCTAGCAGCCGAGACGATTTGGCCCCGGGAGAGCGGCTGACGCTGGAGAGCGGCTTCTTCACGCTGAAAAACGGTGAACGCGGCGCCGCGATGCTCGAATACGCAGGTCATCACTATGCCGTTGGTGCGGCCATGTCGCAGGGGTACCGTGAATACAAAACCACCGGCGACTACGACAATGATGTGCTGGCACTGATCTTCGTGCCGTTATGAGGCTCCGGCTGGAGGCGGTTGCTAGGCCAGGGTGAGCTTGCTGGTATCGATCTGTGCGGCCTCGACCTGCTCCGGCTCCTTCAGCACCACGCCCGGCTCGGCCAGCGTCAGCGCACTGAGATCGAGCTGCGGCGGCTCTACAGTGCTCGGCGGCACCAGTTGCACGCCCGGCTCGGCCATGGACAGCGCACTCAGATCGGCCTGGAATTCCGCCACCGGCGTCGGCTCGACAATGGTTTCGCCCACCGCGCCCAAGCTCAGGTGGGAGGTGTCCACCTCCAGTGCGGCGACCTGTTCCGGCTCCTTGATCAGTACGCCTGGTTCGGCCAGGGTGGCGTTGAGTCCCGTCGCGGCGGTCGGGGTGGGTTCGGCTGCGGCCGTTGCAGGCGCGGGAGTTGTTGTCGGCACGGCGGCGGCCAGGTCGACCACCTGACACACGGCACCGGCCTGCAGCAGCGCCTGCTGGTACTTTTTGGCGGTGGCCTCGTCGACCCCTTTCTTGATGGTCACCGGTTTGCCGCTGAACATCGGCGCGACCTTGGCCATGTCCACCTTGAACAATTGGGCGAAATTGGCCATCACCCGTTCGGTAGTGGCACCTTCGACCAGCTCGCCGCTGAACATCACTGCAAACGTATTCTCGCTCATGGCATGCCTCGCAGGCTTCAGGCCGTCGTTGGTGTAAGAGTAAGACCCAACCGCGCCACCGGTCAAAATCCCGTTGTCTAATTCCGGTATAACCTGACTTTCTGTTGGGTTGAATACAGGGCAATAGATGAGTATTTTGCTTAGGTATTGCGGTAGCGTATGATCCGGCACGGAGGGGCCACACCACATGCTGGTATTGCCTAGCGGTAGAGTCGTCGATCTGTCCACGGACCGTTCCAGATACCACGCCTTGCGGCAAGCGGGCGTGGGGCCGGCCGCAGAACACCCGGCCTTGTATGGATTGGTGGACGTGGTCTATCGCTATCGTGACGACGACGGCACGCCGCGCCAGGGTTGGACCGAATACGACTATGTATTTTCTGGCTACACCCTCGACAGCGTGCGCCACGCTGCCGACTGGCCGGAGGACGACAAGGTCGCGCTGGAGCGCTGGATACGGCAGGATGACCAGCGTCGCGTCATTGAAACCGCCCGCCGCCGCCTCGTCGACAATCAGGCGCAGCTGTCCGCCAAGTTCTACTCTGCACCGCGCCACCTGTTTTCTTTGCTGTGCGATCGCCTGCAGGCCCTGCCCTTGCAGCGCGCCAGTGTTGCCCAGTGGCGCGCCACCCTCGCCAACATGGCGCAGCAGGGTGTGCGTGCCGAGGAGTTGCAGTGGTCCGGCCTGGCCGACTTTCTGCACCCGCAGGCACCAGATGCCGTGCTCAGCAAGCAACAAGTCCTCCAGCAGGTGAACTTCAGCTCCATCCGCCTCGAGCTGAGCACCGAGCAGGTATGGGGCGCCGACGGTGGCCTCAATTTCCGTGAGGTGGTGCGGCGCATGCCCCATCAGGCTGTCTATCGGGCCGCGCTGAAACTGGACGCCAGCTGCCTGTGCGTCCAGCGCTACGTCGACAGTTGCTATAACTACCGTGTCGGCGTGGTGAAGACGCTGCACAACGGTCATCACATGGCCTTGAACAAATACTGGTTTGCCCTTGACCCGTATGGCCGTGCCGTTGCCAATCCCGAAGCGGTGGGCGACGCCAACAGGCTGTTCTTCGACAGCAGTCTCGATGCCAAGCTGGCGGCTGACCGTCATGCCCGCGAACACTTCGATATCCGCAGTGGTGCCAGTAACCACACGCGCTATGATCACCTCACCCTGTACGGTGGCCACGACTATCGCGAATGGATCGTCAGCCTGCCCGACCACCAACGGGTGTTTTTCGGCGCCCATTTCTACGACCACAATGTGCTGGTGCACCTGCGCACCACCACGCGCAGCGACAACCGCGGCCGCATGTTGCTGTTCATTGAGGAAATCCAGAGCGACTGGCATCAGTGCGGCAAGCGTGATGGCTACGACAGCAGCTGGTGGGGCCAGGTGGCCAATGCGCCGTTCAAGAAGGAATGGGCCGCCCTCGCCGCCAAATTGATGCTGATCCATGCCAGCGAGAATGGCTACGCCGGCATCGCCTGGCCGCAGGGCGATATCCAGGAGTTGCGCTATAGGCGCGAGCTCACGCCCATCAAGCACCACTACGATCGTGAAATTCCCCAGGCACTGAACCGCCTCGGCCGGGCATTCCAATGTCAGGTCGAGTCCACCCTCATTGCCACACGCGACCCCTGGCTCAACCTGGAAAAACACGAGGACAAATGGCGCGTCGCCGATGGTCAGGGCAAGTTCCAGACCAAGGCGCGGTTTCAGAGCCGTGACGAGGCAATGGCGGTCATCGCCCGCCATTGCCGTGCCACCGATTTGGTGGTGCCGGCGTTCTTCATCAGCGAAGACTTGCGGCGGCAGATCGCCGGCCAAGGCCTGCCCCTGTTCGGCGAGACCTTCTGCTAATCAGCACCATTGCCGGGATAGCGGAATACTTTGGGCCGCGTCACGAATGTCCGAAAAGGTTCTGGCTGCCGGGATAGGCGGTGCGTTAAGCTGGCGGCCACCAACAGGCAGTCATGCCGCGTAAGGCCAAGCGCCCATGAATATCATCACCTACCAACTGAAGCTGGAAGACGGGCGCTCCTACACCTTCGAGATCGATATTGATCGCCCTTCGGAAAACTCCATCGCCGGTACCGGCGCCCACGCCGAGTGGACTCGGCTGGAGAACAACCGCTGCAGCAACTGCCCGCTCGATCCCGCCACGGCGCGCTATTGCCCGGCCGCCGTCGACATCGAGGAGATTGCAGAGCAGTTCGTGCAAACGCTGTCCATCCAGCGTGCCGATGTGTGGGTGCATACGCGCCAGCGCAGCTATTTCAAGAACACCGACTCGCAGACCTTTCTCAACTCCATCTTCGGCGTGATCATGGCCTCCAGCGCCTGTCCGATCCTCGCCCGCCTCAAGCCGCTGGCCTACTTCCACCTCCCCTTCGCCAATCTGGAGGAAACCTTCCACCGCCTGGCCGGCGCCTATCTGGTCAAACAGTACCTCAGCCTGCGCGAAGGCGACGCGCAACCGGACTGGGAGCTGAGCGGGCTGGAGCAGCTCTACGCCGAACTGAAAACCGTCAATATCCACTTCATGAAGCGTCTGCGCACCGCCTCCAGGGAAGATGCCAGCATCAACGCCTTGCAATCCTACGTCTCCCTCACCCACCTGGTCGGCATGGGCGTGGACGATGTACTGGGCAAGATGCTGCCGCTGCTGCGCAAGGGCTTCTGACCCCCGCCATCCCCCGCGCCGCCCGGTCTGATGGCCTCGGGCAGCCATCCACCGCTTGTCTTATATCATGTATATCTATACAGTATGCGCCGTGTACACGCGCCACGCGCCTCCCGCGTGTGGGGCCAAGGCAATCACCCAGAAGGAACCCTCCGAAAATGGCCGTAATCGTCAAATACGCAAGCGACAAGGACCTGACCACGATGTTCGATAACCGCGCCGAGGCAGAGGCCTACGATGCCCGCCTGGAACAGCAGGAGAACCTGGCGGAGTTGCTGGAGCAGGCCGCCAAAGAGACCGGCATCACCCTGCCTACCGAAAGCGCCCATCAACTTGCCACCGCCCTGGTGGAGAATCACGGCCCGCGCCTGCTGGAGGTGGTCAGCGGCAAGAAGCCGCGTCAGATTCAGCCGAAAAAGCCCGCCGCCGAGACCGGTGCCTGAGCGCTACCGCCTCGCCGCCTCTGCCACCCGGCAGCAGGCGGTGCCTGGCCCTGCCCCTGCTATAGTTGTTCAGGCGACGCTCTTCCCCAACGGCAGGCCACTCCCATGCGCCACCTCCTTGTCCTCTTGTGTTGTCTGCTCGGCAGCGGTGTCGCCGTTGCGGATGCGGCGCGCCACGGCTTCTGGGGCGCCATCGATTTGGGTGTCGGCAACCTGCGTCTGGAGCCGACGGTAGCGCAGGCGCGCAGCCTGACGCGCCTCAATCTTGCCCTGTCCGGCGGTTATACGCTCCATCCGCAGGTGCAGATCGGCCTCGCCGCCGGCGGCTGGAACATCAAATCCGGCAACCTGTGGAATCCAGCCGACGGTGAGGGAATCTCTACCCTGTTCGCGGTCGCGCGCCTGTGGCCCAGCGCCGAGTCGAGGCTGTACGTCAGGCTGGCCGGCGGCCGCGCCACCCACTGGGACAATGCCTATCAGGCTGCGAACGGCGGCGGCGATGCCTATGAAGTGGGTATGGGATACGAACTGTTCCGCTACGCCGCCACCGCAACGCACTGGTATCTCCACTACACCCGCGGCAGCATCGACGGCTATACGGCGCCGGACGGTGTGAAACAGAACGAAGCCTTCTCTGCCATCAGCACCGGGCTTGTGTTGAGCTTCTGATCTCTCGATCCTGCCACCAGAGCATGAGACTATCGATACGTTTGCAGAAGAGTTCGCATTGTCACGAGTATATCCATGACCACTGAAACCCAGGCCACCGCCCCGGCGAAGACCGGCTCAGGCTGGAAGATTGCCGCCATCGTCCTGCTCACCTTCCTGCTTACGGTGGTGCTTACCCTGTGGCTGGTCTTTACGCTCGTTTTTCCCTCGCAATTCAAGCCGGTCACCCTCAGCCAGAAAGAGGCGCAGGTATTGGAGCAGAAGCTGGAACGCCTTGAGCCTCGCGCACGCCAGGCGCGTCCCGCCACCGGCGGCCAGCCGGCCCTCACCCCCGAGCGCTACGCGGAGGCCGGTGCCCGCCGCGAGATCGCCCTCAGCGAGAAAGAGCTCAATGCCCTGCTGGCCACCAATACCGATCTGGCCCATCGTCTCGCCATCGACCTGTCCGACAATCTGGCCAGTGCCAAGCTGCTGGTGCCGCTGGCCCCCGACTTTCCCCTGCTCGGCGGCAAGACCATCAAGCTGACCGCCGGCATGGAGATGCGCTACGCCCAGGGCCGCCCGGTGATGATTCTCAAAGGTGTCAGCATCGGGGGCGTGCCTGTGCCCAACGCCTGGCTCGGTAATCTGAAGAATGTTGACCTGGTGCAGGAGTTCGGCGCCGACCAGGGCCTCTGGAAGTCCTTTGCCGATGGCGTGGATGCCATCGAAGTGAAGGATGGAGAATTGCGGCTGCGGCTGAAGGAGTGATCGCAACGGCGGCCACCGGATGACACATAGGAACATCGATGAACAAGCAGGAAGTCGAACTGTTGAGTAAAGAGATCGAAATGCTGATGAGCGAGCGGCGCACCTGCTCCGCGTCGTCGGTGCGGCGGCGGTGCTGGTCACCAATACCGACGCTGCCAGCCTGCCGGAGGGCGTGGTCAACGCCGCCGAGGTGTTGTCCGAGATGCTGAATGCCTTGCCGGAAGAAACGCTGAAGGATGCCCTGGAGTCGGTGCACGCCGAGCCGGATGTCGTCTAGTCCATCTCGCTAGAACCGTTCCCGCGTACCCATGTAGCGCCACTGACCCGGCGGCAGCTTTGCCATCGGCAGGCGGCCGATGCGTATGCGCTTCATCGTTACCACCCTCAACCCAACCTGTTCACACATGAACTGAATCTGGCCCGGCCGCGGCGCCTTCAGGGCGAAGCGCAGCCGGTTCTCGCTCTGCCAGCTCACCTTGCCGGCCGGCAGCGGCTGGCCTTCAAAGCGCAGGCTGTGCTGCAGCTGTTCGAGAGCGCCGGCAACGGGTGTGCCCTGGACGTCGACAACATACTCCTCCTCCAGCGGATGGGCCGTATCGCCCAGCTTGCGCAGCACGCGCCGGTCCTGGGTGAAAACAGCCAATCCAGCGGCCCCGGCCTGCAACGGCAGGGCCGAGGCCAGACGGATGAAATGGCCGCGCAACACCCGTTGGTCACTGGGATCGTCCGCCGCATGGGAGGCCGGCGAGATCAGTTTCACCGCCGCTGCCGGATCGGTGCCGGGCGGCAGGTGCAGCAGCAGGGTCACCGGCTCTTGCGGCTCGGCCCGGGCCTGCGGGTCGAGTTCGATCTTCTGTCCCTCGCTGACCCGGAATTGCGGCTCATCCACCATCACCCCGTCGACCCGGACCCAACCGCCGGTTATGTAGAGTTCGGCCTCGCGGCGCGAGCACGGCAGCATGTGGGCAAGACGCTTGGCGAGGCGCAACGGTTCGGTCATGCGGGGGGGGCTCCAGGTGGGCGGGGCATCATTGTAACCGGTGCGGCCCGCTGCCTTCACAGGAAGGTCAGAATTTGCTATTGCGCAAAATGACAGGCGCTTGTCGATGTATCGGGGGTTGCGCCCCCGGAACTGCGCCAAAATTGGCATGTGTACCGCGCTGTCATGTGTCAGATGTCATGACAAGTTGAGCTTCCACCCCTCATAACGACCAGTTTGCTCAGTTTTTGTGAGTTTTGGATTGGCACTGCCTTTGCTATGGCACTTAACTGAAAGAGTAACTAACGCAACGCTCATACCTGACGACAGTCTCGCGTTGCGACAGATATAAATGCACGCAGCAGCCATTGAGCTGCGCGATCACCAAAGGATACAGGAGCATAACGATGCCTATCCGCATCGCCCCCGTGGCGTTGGCCTGCCTCTGCGCGGCCGTCTTTGGCCTGCTCGCCGCACCCGCGGTCTACAGCGCAACGACTGAGCCACAGGGCGATACCCTCCTCCAGCACTTCGACCGTGCTACCGGCAAACGTATCATTCCCAACGAGCGCTGCCTGACCTGCCACGGCGATGAGAATGAAAAGACCGATGTGCGCGATGACGGCCGCAAGATCAACATCTTCGTCCACGCCGAGCAGATCAAGGCCAGCGTCCACGGAGAACAACAGTGCAATAGCTGTCATACCACCATCCGCCGCGTACCGCATCGCGAGGCGCCGGAACTCATCGTCGGTTGTGTCGATTGCCACAAGGAAACCTGGGCCAAGCATCAGAATGACCCGAGTGGCAAACACGAACGCCTCAAGGTGGTGATTGAGCAGATCGACAACTTCATGGGCTCGATCCATGCCCAGCCCAACAAGCTGGATCAATCGCGCACCAACGCCACCTGCTACGACTGCCATGACGGTCACAACGTCGGCAAGCTCGGCAGCATTCAGCGCGACGAAAAGCGCCTGAAGAACCCGGAAGTCTGCGGGCGCTGTCATGAGGAACAGCTGGCCGAGTACCGCACCTCCGATCACGGCAAGGCCGTGCTGGAGAAAGGCGACAGCAAGGCCGCGGTCTGTTCCGACTGCCACACCACCCACGCCATCAGTTCGCCGGAATCGGATTCCGCCAAGCTGGCGATCACCAAGAATTGCGGTGACTGCCATCAGGATGCGCAACGCACCTACTTTTCCTCCTACCATGGCCAGGTGCACCGCCTCGGTTACACCAACACCGCCAAGTGCCATGACTGTCACGGCGGCCACGCGGTCAAGGGCAAGGACGATCCCACCTCCGCCATCCACGCCAACAACCGGCTGGAGAATTGCCGCAACTGCCACACCAATGCCAACGAGAACTTCCTCAGCTTCTGGCCGCACGGCGATGCGGACGACAAGGACAACTATCCGGCGCTGTGGTGGGCCAAGCGCTTCATGCAGGCGCTGATCTTCGGCGTCATCGCCTTCTTCTGGGTACATGTGCTGCTGTGGCTGTACCGCGAGCTGATGGATCGCTTCCAGGGCAAGGGCTTCATCGAGAATCTGGATCGCCCCGACATCGTCTATTTCCGCCGCTTCTCTGTCGTATGGCGCTGGATCCATGCGTTGTTTGCCATCTCCACCATGACCCTGATCCTCACCGGCACCACGCTGCTGTTCTCCCACACCAGTTGGGCGAAGGCGGTGATTGCCTTCCTCGGCGGCCCGCAGGTGGAAGGCATCATCCACCGCACCGCCGCCGTGATCTGGCTGGCCATCTTTGTGGTGCACCTGGCCATCGCACTCACCAACATCTGGCGCAAGCGCAAGACCTTCGAGTGGTTCGGCGGCACCTCGATGCTGCCCAACTGGAAGGACCTGCAGGATCTGCGCGACATGTTCCGCTGGTTCCTCGGCCGCGGCCCACGCCCCGAGTTCTGCCACTGGACCTATTGGCAGAAGTTCGACTACTGGGCGCCGTTCTGGGGCGCAGCCGTGATCGGCTCGTCGGGCATCATCCTGTTTGCGCCGGAGGCCACCGCTACCGTTCTGCCGGGCTGGGTGTTCAACATCGCCACCCTGATCCATGCCGAGGAGGCGCTGCTGGCGGCCATCTTCCTCAACTCGGTGCACTTCTTTAATGTGCATTTCCGTCCCGAGCGCTTCCCGATGAGCACCACCATCTTCACCGGTGCGATCCCCATCGAGGAGTTCAAGCATGACCATCGCCTCGAATACGAGCGCCTGGTCGCCGCCGGCGAGCTGGAGAAGCATCTGGTCAAGCGGCCGTCGCGCCGTGCCGACCTGGCGGCATCGTTCATCACCAGCGTGCTGATCATGGCGGGCCTCGCCCTGCTCACCCTGGTGCTGATCGGTCTGGCGACCATGCCGGACTGAGGCAAACGGCAACCATGCAGAGAGATGACACCATGAAAAAACAGCTTCGCAGTCTCCTCGTCGCCGTGCTGGCTCTGCTCCCGGCTGCCGCGCCGGCCGCCGGTCCGTCCGGCATGGCCCTGGCTTTCACCTGCGCCGGTTGTCACGGCACCGACGGCTCCAGCGTGGGTCCGTCCATGCCCTCCATCGCCGGCATGGACCCGGAGGTCTTCGTCGATGCCATGAAGGCCTACCAGGCCGATGAGCGCAATGCCACCATCATGAACCGCATCGCCCGCGGCTACAGCGATGCCCAGCTCAAGGAGATGGCCTGGTTCTTCGCCGGGCAGCAGCTGCGCCTGTACCCCCAGCAACACAATGCGGCGCTCGCCGCGCGCGGCGCCAAATTGCACGACAAGCATTGCGAGAAGTGCCATGAGAATGGCGGCCGCCCCGGCGACGCCGGCACTCTGGCCGGCCAGTGGATGCCCTATCTGGAATACACCATGGCGGACTTCATGTCCGGCAAGCGCGAGTGGCCGCGCAAGATGAAGCGCAAGGTCGATGATGCGATTGCGGAAGAAGGCAAGCAGGCCATTCCCGCCCTCATCCACTACTACGGCAGCCAGCAGTGATGGTGGCGCCGAGGAAACCAGCCATGACCAATATGCAGCGCAGAACCTTCATTCGTGCACTCGGCGGCGCCACCGTAGTCGGCGCTACCCTCGGCTTTCCTTCCTTGGTATTGGGCGCCCCCCGCCGCGTGGTGGTGGTCGGCGGCGGCGTCGGCGGCTGCACCGCGGCCAAATATCTGCGCAAGCTCGACCCGAGTCTGTCCGTCACCCTCATTGAGGCCAAGCCCACCTACACCTCCTGCTTCATGAGCAATGAAGTGTTGAGCGGTGAGCGCACCCTGAAATCCCTTACCTTCGGCTATGACGGCCTGCGCCGTCACGGTGTCGAGGTGGTGATCGATACGGTGGCCGGCATCGACCCGGTGAAGAAGACGGTACAGACCAAGGCGGGTCACCGCTTCGATTACGATGCCTGCGTGGTCTCTCCCGGCATCGGTTTCAAGTGGGGCGCCATCGAGGGCTATGACGAAAAGGCCGCCGAAACCATTCCCCACGCCTGGAACGCCGGTCCACAGACCCAGCTCCTGCGCCGTCAGCTGGAGGCCATGCCCAAGGGTGGCACGGTGATCATCACGGCGCCGGCCAATCCCTTCAAATGCCCACCCGGCCCCTACGAGCGCGCCTCGCAGATCGCCATGTACTGCAAGCACCACAAGCCGCGCGCCAAGATCCTGATCCTCGATGCCAAGGACGCCTTCTCCAAGCAGGGGCTGTATTACGAAGGCTGGACCCAGCTGTATGGCTACGGCAGCAACAACAGCATGATCGAGTGGGTGAGCGGCGCCATGGGCGGCAAGGTGGAGTCGCTGGACCCGGGCACGCGCACCCTGCAATGTGAGTTCGACGAGTTCCAGGCCGACGTGCTGAACATCATTCCGCCGCAAAAGGCCGGCGCCATCGCCTTTGCCGCCGACCTGACCGACGGCGACTGGTGCCCGGTGGACAAGCGCACCTTCGAATCCAGCCGCCACAAGGATATCTACGTCCTGGGCGATGCAACGGCCGGTGCGCCCATGCCCAAGTCGGCCTACGCGGCCAACTCCCAGGCCAAGGTGGCCGCCCTGGCGATCACCGAGCGCTTCAAGGGCCGGGAGCCGGCCGACCCTACCTTCACCAACACCTGTTACAGCATTCTGGGTGAGGACTTCGGCATCTCCGTCGCCGCGGTGTATGGCTGGAACTCGGCCAGCAAGACGGTGGAAGAAATGCCCAACTCTGGCGGCGTCTCACCGCTCAACGCCAGCGCGGAACTGCGCAAGCGCGAAGTGAGCTACGCCCATAGCTGGTTCAAGAACGTCATCAACGACATGATGGAGTAAGGCGAGGAGCAACCGCCTGGAGATTCGCCGAAGATCACAACGCCGGCATTGACAGAGGCGCGTAACTCGCTAGAATTGCGCGCCTCCACCGCGGGAATAGCTCAGTTGGTAGAGCACAACCTTGCCAAGGTTGGGGTCGCGAGTTCGAGTCTCGTTTCCCGCTCCATATTGAACGGTCATGGCCGCATTGCGGCCGCCGCTTGACGTCCTTCCCTACTCCGCCAGGGCCTTCTGAATCAGCGGCACCAGCGGTTCCGGCAATTTGATGCCGCCAGACAAGGCAAACTGCTGGGCGCGGCCAGACATCTTCTTCCAGGTCTTGCGGATGATGTCGAGCCACTTGGCCTCGTCGTATTCGGGATGCTTGCCCGCGAAATCCAGCATGTAATGCTCGATGAAGGTCAGCGCGGCCGTATCCTCCAGCAACTGGGTGTCCGGATTGACCTTGAGCGCCCGCTTGCCCACCGCCTGCTTGACCCGTTCAATGTCAGCCTCGGCGCAGCCCGCCTGCGCCATCAATGCGGCCGCCGTCTCGGCATGGAACTTGTAGAGATGGGTGCGCCACTGCAGATAGCCGTTGCGGTCCATGGGATAGTCGCTGCGCGGCGATTTCCAGCGCTGGATGTGCTGCGCACGGATCGCCAGTTGCTGCGCCTCGTCCGCCTCCGGCGTATAGCGCTGCAGGACATCGGACATGCGGTGGGAATAGAGCAGTTCCTTCGGCCACTCCTTGCCCTCCGCGAATTCAGTGTTGGGGTCTTCCGCATTGGCCGCGTCGATGAGCGCAACGGCCCGAATGAACTCATGCGATTGAATAGCCATGATCACCTTCCCAAGCGGGGTCGAGCCCCTCTGGTCCGTTTGTTTCCTTAACCCGAAATCGGTCGCGCCACCGCGGCAAGCAGGTCTTCATGTCCCGGTTCCGCAAACGCGAAATCCGGCGCGCTTTCACGCGCCCGCTTTGCCACTTCGCTTGCCTTGGCGTATTTGCGCAAGGCGATGTACTCGCTGATCAGCAGCCGTGACAGACACAGAACTGCCCGCGTCTGTTTCCATGTCAGCATCTGCCGGTAAATCTCTTCGTACAACTCGATGGCATGCTGATACTCGTCATGGCGACTCAGCAGGAGATTGATGGCCGCCGAGTCGTTGCCTACCTCGACGGCATGGTAAATCTGGTCCACAAACGCGGCAAACTCGCGGCGCGCCGCCAGCCCCCGCGCCGCGGTGACGCTGTGCGGATTGCGTGACCTGGAGGAATCGAGAACGCCGAATACGTCCGCACGCCGGGCCCGGCGATACTCAATTTCATCGGCGACTTCGTCGGCGATCTCCTGTTTCCGGTTGGCAAACCAGAACCGGCCAATCAGATAACCACTCACACCACCGAATACGTGGGCGATGAAGTTGATGCCCGAACTGCCACCGTCGCTGATCATATACCAGGCGTCCCAGCCGATATACCACATGGCAAGAAGCCAGGCCGGTAGATAGACGTTGCGTGCGTAATGCAGCACCCAGACAAAGGTGCGTATGCGCACATTCGGCACCAGATAACCGGACAAACCGATCATGCCCGTGACGACGCCGGAAAATCCCAGCGCCGGCAATGGCGGACGATCAAACAAATGAACGGTGGAAAAATAGGCTAGATCGGCGGTCAGGGCGATGAGCACCATCGCCGCCGCAAAACGCAGGCGGCTGCCGATAACCATCTCCAACGCCGGTGCGAAGGCGAAGAAAAAGATCAGATTGCCGAGCAGGTGCCACCAGCTGCCATGGGCCAGCGCCGAGGTAATGCTGCGCCACGGGTTATAGGAAAGCGGATCGGCCATCAACTTTGCATCAAGGCTCGACGGAACAAACAGGCGCGCCTGCTCGTACTCGGCAAACAAGTCAGCGATGTGTGCGTTATAGCGTTGACGCCGCTCAGGATCGGTCATCCCCGCCCCGGCCGCGCGCATATATTCGCGGTAGGCCTCCTTATCCGGCCGCTGGTGCAGGACGCCCAGGAGTGAAATGCAATACTCCGGCTCACTGCGCAGGCTGCTGGCCTGTGCAGAGTCCGAGGCGGGTTCATTGGGTGCGTAGCAATACGCATTGAATCCGGCTTCGATGGCGGCTTTGTTCGTATCCTGTGCGTAATAGATGGCGGTGCAGAGTGCCATCAAGGCGAACACCAGCCAGGGCATGCGCCCCCAGCCAACGTCGGCACTGTGGGGAATCATCAGAAGCATGAATGTCGGCCGTTGCGGCGCTATTCGTTCGGACGATACAGCCGGTGTTCGAACAGCGGCAGCAGAATGATGACCAGACATGCAGCAAGGGCGACGGTGCGCTCCACACTACTCTCCCCGCCGAACGACAACACAATCAACGGCGGCGAGAACAGACAGGCCGGGACGCGGGCGGCGATTTCGCTGCGCCGCAACTTCTTGCTGCCAGAAACCGACACGTAATAGAGCACAAAGCAAAGGGCCAATGACGCCAAGCCCCATCCAAGCAGTGGCTGTCCTTGCAACAGCATCCAGAACGCCAGGATCATGCCTGCAATAGGCAGCAGGCCGAGCATCGTCCAGTCCTTCAGGCTTTCCCGCATCATGGATATCTCCCGGGTGCATTGATGCTGCCCAATATATCCGAACGGCCCGAAAAGGGTTATCCCCCTCCCTCGGCGGACCAACGTGCCCCCTGTCGTCCTGTACCGTTGAAATAAAGAATCCCTGCGGTATGCACCGCAGGGATTCAAGTAAAGTACCCTGTGGCTAGCGGACTACTTCTGCACCGACTTGATGAACTCACTGACGGCGTAGACATCCTCCGGTGTCATGTTGTCCTTCAACAAGGGCATTTTGTGTTCCTTGGTATCGGTGGTATGACGGCCTAGTACCGCCTTCAACACCCGCTCGGTCACACAGCCCTTGCCTTGCTTCTGGAGCCCGGTCAGGTCGGCAGGCGCAACCTTAAGAAAATCGACGAGGTGGCCCTTGCCGTCCGCCTGGTCACCGTGGCAGTGCAGGCAACGCTGCGCGTAGATTGAGCGCCCCTTGCTCAACGCGTCGCCACCCGCTTCAGCTGCCATTGCGACGGCATTGCCACCGATCAGTGCTGCGAACAGAAAAATTGCTTTGGCTTGGTTTGACATCGGCTGGCCTGCCCCAGGTTTCACGTACACCTAGTTAAGGTGGCATGATGAAACCTGGAGGTAAGAAATGGCAAGAAGGCAATTTAGTCGGGAATTCAAATTGGGGGCGGTTCGGCTGGTCCGTGATCAGG